>NZ_JAJPWN010000006.1:0-516178 GCF_046549135.1 Amycolatopsis sp. lyj-23
AGGAGATCACGAAGGCGGCAATCGTCACTCCCGCATCCAAGCACGCCTCCGGCGGCTCACCGGGAGCCACCCTGACCTCGACCAGCATCGCTCGCTGTCTCGTGAGACATCTGAAGCTGGGGAACGGAGGCTTCACGGAGTTGTCGATGCACGGCCGGTGGCGCATCGACGAACGCGGCTACGTCGCGGCGCTTCGCCGCTACGCCATCGAGATCAGCCACCTCGAATGGGCCGCACCAATGGACCACATGACGGAATCCCGTGTCTTGGCACGCACCGGTGCGACGGTGCGCGTCCACCAGAACCGCACGGTTGCCAACTACCTGCGGCTGCGGGACCTCGCGCCCGAGCTGCCGATCATCCCTGTGCTGCAAGGCCAGTCCATCGCGGACTACAACCGGTGCGCGGATCTCTATGAACGACACGACGTCGATCTCGCCGCGTTGCCGCTGGTCGGTGTGGGCAGTGTGTGCCGACGTCAGCACACCGCAGAAGTGGAGCAGATCATGCGGTCGCTGTCGGCTCGTGGATACCGCTTGCACGCATTCGGGGCAAAGGTTCTGGGGCTGGGGCGCTACGCCGACGCGATCTCGAGCAGCGACTCGGCATCGTGGAGTTTCCGCGGGCGATATGTCCCCGGCTGCTCGCCCAGCCACCGCAGCGAATCCAACTGCCTGCGCTTCGCGCTGGGTTGGCATACCCGGCTTCTGACCTCATTGCGCGCTGAAGAACCTGGCTACCGGCCCGATCGCGGGCCGACTTCCGCGCGCGGCAAGAGACCGCGAGCAAGTAGCCAAAGGACCGGGCGCACCCGGCCTGGCTCGCAGCGCCCGCGCCAAGCCGGCGCGCGTGCGGCCGCTCGCACGCAGATCTTGCGCGCCTCGTAGGCCTTCACGGAATCGGAGAATCGCCATGCCTTCAGACAACACCGCGCGGGAAGAGTCCGGCGACCGTATTCCGCACTGGGCTGCGACCGTCGGCCGCCAGACCTTCGGGACAGCGCCTCGCCGCGATGGGCGCCCGGCTGTTCGGTTCGGCGACAGAGCCGAACAACGGCGAGGCCACACCGTCGTGGCGCGTGCGGCGGCACGTCTTGCGCGACTACCACGCCGCGAACCTCGCAGCAGCGCGCTCCGCGTCCGAGGAATTGGTGCGCGCCGGTTTCAACAGCGGAGACGTGCCCTACGGCTACCGCGCCCGGCGGGTCCGGGTCAATCCGGAAGGCCGAAGGCCGCGCTGGCGCACCCGGCTGCTGATCGAACCGGTCGAAGCCTCCACGGTACGGATGATCTTCGTGTGGAGGGCGAAGGACGCTTGTCCACTCCAGAGATCCGTCGCCGACTCACCGCGTCCCGCTACCCCGCGCCGTTGGACCCCGAGACGGGCGAGCCCGGCGTATGGACGGTGGCGATGGTGCGGGCCATCCTCCGCGACCCAAAGTACCTCGGCCGACAGGTCTGGGGACGCACCCACCACGGAAAACCGACTCCACGAACTGCCTGGATCTGGTCGGAGGCGTGGGCGCACCCGCCGCCCGTAACCGCCGAAGAGTTCGCCTCCGCCGACCGACGCTCGTGGCATGTCCCGTCCTCGGTCAAAACCAAAGACGACCCGGCGAATGCGCTGCCATCCGATCACCGGCAGGCGGCGTGATGGCCGCGAACCACCACCCGGACGGATTGACGATCGACGTCATCACCGACCTGCAGCGTGAAGTCAACGACGAACTCCGACGGGAGGGCTATCCCGTTCAGCAGCCAGAGCCTCGTGGCAGTCCGGCCAACCCCGGCCCGCAGGCGCCGGGATGACAACTCCTCACCAACGGGTGACTTGCCGTGGCCGGTGCTGCGTCACGGCCGCCCCGGGATGCGATCCGATCGGAGGCAGGACCGGCGTCGGTACGTCGCAGCGCCACGACCGGTCCACAGATGGTTTCTGCGGACCGCAGGCGACCGTCAGCGCGCCGATCGCGACCACGCGGGACCCTGCGCCCCGCCGCAACCAGGCAACACCGACAGGGGCGGCCCAAGAGCGCGCCAGGAATCCAACAGCGAAGCTCCATTTCAAGCCCGTAAGGACAACGAAGATGACCGAGTCACTGCCACGACGAGCATGGACGCCCAAGGAAGTAGCCGCGCAGCTGGGAATTCCTTACGAGACCGTGCTTGACCTGATCCACAAGAAGAAGCTCGGCGCCGTCACAGCCGGACGCTACTACCTGATTCCCGATTTTGAAATAGAAAATTTCCTGCGCACACAAGAGTTGCCCTAACATCGATTGCGCAAATCGAATGCGGAATAGCCGCAATCACCTCATCTTTCCAGCGACGGAGTCGGCATCATGGGGCGACCAGCAACACCGGTAGGCACATACGGCGTCATCAACGTCGAGCAGTTGCCTCCGACCCGAGCTGGCAAGGTGCGTCATCGCGCGAGCGCCTACTTCAGGATGGCAGACGGATCGCTTCGCCTCGTTCGCCGGCAGGCGCCCACGAAAGGGCAGGCAACGACCCGCCTGAAAGAAGCGCTACGCGAACTGGCAACCGAAACCCAGGACGGCGACATCGAAAAAGACACACGTTTTTACCATGTGGTTGAACTGTGGCTCGAAGAGATCGCCCAGGAGGCAGAATTGGGCAACCTGTCCCCCACCACCGTCAGCCTGTACCGGCGAGCCCTCAAGAACTGGGCGCTCCCCTCACTCGGCCAACTGCGATGCCGCGAAGTCCTCGTCACCCGATGCGACAAGGTCGTCAAGAAGGCACGCGCCAAGGCGAGCTATGACACCGCCAAGACCGTCAAGGCAGCCCTCTCGGGCGCCTGCGACTATGCCGTGCGCCACGGCGGCATGGATGCGAACCCCATTCGCTCGGTCGGGCGCATGTCACGGGGCAAGCAGAAGGAAGTCGTGACGTTGTCCGCCCCGCAGCGCGCCGACCTTCTGGCGAAGCTGCGCGCCTACGCGCCGACGCGGCAAGTCGACGCCCGCGGACGATCGCTGGGGGCACGCGGCCGGATCTGGCTCGATCTGCCGGATCTCATGGAGGCCATGCTGTCGAGCGGAGCGCGGATCGGGGAGGTACTCGCCATCCTCGGACCTGACGTCGAGCCGGCGGCGCCCACCGTCGCGGTGACTCACCACGTCGTCCGCGTACCCGGCGCCGGGCTCGATAGGCGCGAGCTTCCTAAGGGGAACGTCGGTGGCCTGCTGCTTGCGGTACCGCAGTGGTCGGTGCCCATGTGGCAACGACGCAAAGAAGCCGCCGGCAACAACGCCCTGTTCGCCTCGTTCACCGGCGAGCTCCTCGACCCCTCGAACGTGATCAACCGCCTGACCGAGGCAGCGACCGCGGTCGGCTACAAGTGGGTCACCAGCCACGTGTTCAGGAAGACGGTCGGCACCGTGCTCGACGAAGCCGACCTACCCATCACAGCGATTGCCGACCAGCTCGGCAACACCCCAGCAGTCGCGGAGCGTCACTACCGGAAGCAGCGGGTAGCCAACTTGGGGAACGCCGACGCGTTGGAGGCGATGATGCCCGCAGCAGCGGCGCCCTGACAGAGTTCCCAATTACGTCCCCGGCAAGAGCGCGGCCACCGAGGGCCGCATTGGTGGATGCAGAGTGCACCGTCATGGCAGATGAGGAAGGGCCGGTCGAGGTAGTCGCATTCGTCGGTCTCGGGCTGATGCTCGGCGTACCAGGCAGCGGCATCGGCGATTGATCCTGACTTCCAGAGTAGGTCGGCCGGGCACGCTCGGCGCGGGCGCCGGCAAGTTCGAATCCGCCACCGACACCTGGCCGGCGGACTCGGGCCCGCCATCTGGAGTTTGTCGCCAGTGAAACCCCGGCATGCCGATCTTCCGTGCGGCGGTGAGCACGCCGTTCATCTGACCGGCTGCGGTCCGTGGACCACTCGAACTGCCGCCCGAGCTTCCTGTGCGCCACGTCGTTCTCCATCTGATGCGTCCACAACCGCCGGTTCTGTTCTGGTCATGCAATCCCTGGCGGTGACGTGGGAGGTAACAACCGGTCGAGCGGCGTGCCACAACTACTCGTTGTGTTACTACGGTGATTGGGTGGACCTCGACGCGGTACGGACCTTCCTCACGATCTCGTCAGAAGGACAGTTCCAAAGCGCAGCCGACGAGATGGGCGTCACCCAGCAGGCCCGTCTCTAAGCGCATCGGCGCCCTTCAGCGCGAGCTCGGCGTGGTTCTCCTCGCTCGCGGACCCGAGGCGCCACGCTGACGGTCGACGACCAGGCGTTCCTGCCACACGCCCGCGAGTTGGTACAGGCTGCGGACCGTGCCCTCGCCTCGGTGATGCCCGGACACCGGGCGCTGCGAGTCGACGTCCGGAACCGGCGGACCGCGTCGGCGACGCTCCTGCACGTCTTCGATCGGCAACGCCGCGGGCTCGCCCTGGACGTCGTCGCGTTGCCCGACCTCAACCTCGAGGCGGCGCTCGCCGTGGTCGCGGGCGGTGCCGTGGACGCCACGTCCCGCGGTCTGACCGACCCGAGGGGGCAACTCTCCGGCACGGGGCTCTCCAGCGCCCTGGTCATCGAGGACCGTCACGAGCTGCTGGTCGGCCCGATGCACCAGCTTGCCGATGCGTCCTCAGTGACCCCTCGTCAGCTCGCCGACCATCCGATCTGGCTGCCGGGGCTTCCCAGCGGGGACGAGGTCGCGGCCTACTACGACGAGTTCGCCGCCCCATTCGGGATCACGATCGACGTCCTGGGTCCTGCGTTCGGGGCCGACGTGCTGGTGACCGCGATCGCCGGTCGTTTTGCGGCCCCTGCGGGTGATGGAGATGCTGCGGCCGGACGCCCGGGTAACGGGCGGAGATCCGGCGTAGGCATTGAGTAAACGGGCATCAGCGAGGCGTGCACGATCGCCGATCTCGGCCCGGGACGCGCGTCCCGGGCGAGATCAGCTCCGCCAGGGAAGCTGGTGATGGCGGACTCGGCGAATTCTCAAGGGATGAGCACGATCTTGCCGCGCGTGTGCCGGCGCATCAGCTCGCGATAGGCCTCGCGGACCTCGGCGAGCGGGTAGGTGGCGGCGATCGGGACCTCGAGATCGCCCGCCGCGACCAGCTTCACGAGTTCGGTCAGCACCTCGACGGTCGCGGAGCCGGTCATGCCCTCGGCCTTGACCCCGGTCCGCGCCGCGCCGGCGAAGTCGATGATGGTGTTGATCCGGTCCTTCGCCACGCCGAGCTCCAGCGCCAGGTCGAGGTAGCCGTCTCCGAAGTTGTCGACGAACGCGTCGACCCCCTCCGGCGCCACCTCGCGGATCCGATCCAGCACGCCGTCGCCGTAAGCCACCGGGATCACGCCGTGCTCGCGCAGCCAGGCGTGATTGGACTCGCCCGCCAGCCCGACGACGGTGGCTCCGGCGTGGCGCAGCAACTGGACGGTCAGCGTGCCGACCCCGCCGGCGGCACCCGCGACGACGATCGTGTCGCCCGGACCGGCCCCGACGGCCCGCACGTTCGCGTGCGCGGTGGTGCCCGCGACGAACAGCGAGCCGCCGGCCTCCCACGGCACGGCCGGGTCTCGCGGCACGAGCTGCCCGGCGGGGACGACGACCAGCTCGGCGTGGCTGGCCCGGGTGTCCACCCAGCCGATCACTTCGTCACCGGCCGACCAGCTGTGCACCCCGTCGCCGACCTCTTCCACCACCCCGGCCAGGTCGCTGCCCTCACCGGACGGGAACGCCGCGGGCCACCGCTCGTGCAGCGCGCCGATCCGGATGGTGTTCTCCCCGGGGTTGATCCCCGCGGCCCGCACGCGCACCAGCACCTCGCCGGCCGCCGGTACCGGTCTGGGTACCTCCCGAACCTCCAGCACGTCGATGTCGCCGTAGTTGTCGAACCGCACTGCCTGGGGCATGTCGCCCCTCCTTCCGCGCTCCCTGTTCCGGCAACCAGCAAACCGAAGCCGGAAGGCATGATCCATGCTGGAATCGCGCGAAAAAATATGCGATCGTCTCATGCGTGGACGTTCTGACCGACTTGTTGCAGCGCTCGCGGGCTCGCGGTGCCGCGTTCTCGCACTCGACGGCGCGCGGAGCATGGGGCGTCGAGTTCCCCACGGGCGCCAAGCTCGCGATCCACGGCATCCTCGGCGGCGAGGCGTTCGCGTGGACCGGCGACCCCGGCCGGTCCCGCCGGGTGCTGCCCGGCGACGTCGTCCTCATCCGCGGCCCGGTCCGGCAGTACATGGCCCACACGCCGGGCGCCGACGTGGTTCCCTTCGCCTACGAGCGCTGCGCCACCACGGCGGGAGGTGCGCGGCGGATGAAGTTCGGCGACGAGTCGGGTGACCCGACCACGTTCTTCTGCGGCGCGTACACCTTCGAAGGCGAACTCTGCGCCGGGCTGCTCTCCGGGCTACCGGACCTGACCGTGGTGCGCCCGCACGCCGGATCGAGCCTCCGCGCGATCCTCGACGTGTTCTCCGCCGAGATCCTCCGCGACGCACCGGGCCAGCAGGCGCTGCTGGACAGCCTGCTCGACGTCGTCCTCGTCCAGGCGCTGCGCGAACAGCTCACCACCGACGTGCAGGCCGCACCCGCGTGGTTCCGCGCAATGCACGATCCGGCGGTCGGAGCCGCATTGCGCGCCGTGCACGAAACCCCGGCCCGCGCCTGGACGGTCGCCGACCTCGCCGTCGAAGCGAACCTGTCACGCGCAACGTTCGCGCGCCGGTTCACCTCACTGCTCGGCGTGGCCCCGCTGACCTACGTCACCGACTGGCGCATGGCGCTGGCGCGCGAGCAACTGCGAGAAGGCGACGCGAGCCTGGCCGCGATCGCGCATTCCCTGGGATACGCCTCGGAGTTCTCCTTCGCCGCCGCCTTCAAGCGCCACCACGGCACCCCGCCCGGCCGCTGGCGAACGTCCAAGGCGATCGCGGGGTGAGCCGAAGTGCTGTGGAGCCGGACCGCTCCCGGCTTCTCCTACGAATACATGCCCGCATGACGCGACATCCCATTTGCGTCATGGCCGTCCTCAGCGCCCGGTTCAGCGTCTACCTCGACCACGCCCCGGACGAACTCAAGATTCGCCATCCTGAAACCGGGTCTGGGCAACGAACGCGCACCAGGCCGGGCACCCTACTTCCTCAGCTCCGTCCCCTTCCCCACTGCACCGCCGCGAACCCGGATCCGCCACCGGCTGTTTGCGATCAGAGCATCAAGACGCCGATCCTGGCAACATCAGCTCGTCGAGCGGCTGGAACCTCACGGGGTCATCGACGATGCCCGGCTTGCCCGGCGCGCGGCGGATGAGCCCTTCCACCAGAACGGCCCGGCCGGCGTTATGCCATTCCCAGGCCGCCCGGTAGGTGTCGAGAGGGAGCCTGACTCTGACCTCCGACGTGCGGCCCCGCCGGATGGTCGATACCGCGATCTCCCCGAACGGGTCGTCCGGGTTCTCGTGCCGGAACTGAACGATGGTCCCCGAGAAGACCTGTTTCGAGGGCGCCTTCTGCTGCCGAAGCCTGTCGGCGACGAACTGAACGAGGTCACCGGCCTCCGCGGTGATCGAGACTTTCCGCGGCATCGTGTCCGGCCCGGGGACCACCGGAGCCCAATCGACGCTCGTCTCGAATTCGCCGATCGCCGTTTCGTTGAGGACGTTCGCGAGCGCCGTGCAGAACTCCCGGCTGACTCCCCGATACACCAGCTCGTGGATGTCGTCGGCACCCGGCATGACACCGGGCTCCACGACCAGGTCGTGCACCGCCTGCATCGACTGAGCGAACGTCCGGACGACACGACGCTCGAACGGCTCCGGCGCAGCATTGTGCAGGACGGGCTCTTCCTGCGCGTCGTACAACGTCGGCTGCTTCGGATCGGGTTCTTCGGGCTCCGGCACCCGCACGAGTACGGGAATGATGAACGAACCACGCTCAGTGTGCCCCATGAACGCCTCGCGGATCACCTCATCCCCGATCCGCGAGTAGCTGCCGGCGATCTGCGCCCGTTCCCATCGGGCCGTCGTGGCGGTCGCACGCAGCATCTTCCGGGCCGAGCCGAGAAGTTTCGTCGCGGTCTCGAGCGGGATCTTGTCGATGATCCGGTAGTCGTTGACCGCGCGGAGGCTGGTGACGTCGAATCGGACGTTGCGCACTGCATCAGCGGTGGCCTTCGGGGGACGTCGCTCCGCCCGAGCCAGTCTGTTCAGCACTGAGCCGATCGACACAGCGTCCGGATCGTGCGGCACACCGATCCGGTGCTCGTCTTTCAGCCACAATGTTCCGCCCTGGCCGGGCGGGTTGGCGACCCACCCGCGCGTCTTGAGGTAGCTGAGCAGGTCAGGCAGCGCCGGGAGAAGGACAGTGTCAGGCAACCACCCCGCCTCCTCTCGCGCCGTCGAAGCTAGCCTCGACCTCGCGCGACCACAACCGCAACGTTTCCGCCGTCAAGCGCTGCGTCTTGGGAACTTTGATGTTCCGGCCATCCGGCAACGTATCGACGCGGACCCAGAAGGCGGCCGCGCGATGGAGGGTTGCCTCGTCCTGGTGATGCAGCCAGGACGTCTGGTCGTCCGGGTCGACGATCACCAGGACGAAGTAGACCGGAACGCCGGAACGCTTCCAATGCTGGCGCCAAGCCTCGTCAATCGGCCAAGTCGCCGTCGAGCCACCCCTGAGCCTGAACTGCCCGGTGCACTTGACCTGGACGCGCGCGGCGGCGATTTCGAATTCGACACACCCATCGACAGCGAGCACGTCTTCGTCCGGGCTGGTCTCTTGAAAACCGACGCCAGCCTGGCTGCACACCGCACGTACATAGGCCACGCCGAACCGTGACTTGGACCGGTTCGCGTCCAACGTGGCGACGCTGGTCCACCGGCCGCTTTCCCCACCCACCATGATCGCCATCGTCGGTCATCGCCGGCACGTTGGATAGACGTCGTTGGCGTGAACCCTCACCGGTAGTACGTCCATTTGGCGCAGCGCGAGCCGGCGATCGAAACGACCGGCAAACCCATTCGTCCGGCGATGTCTCCGAACCCGTCGATCAAACTCTGCTGTGCGGGTGCGTGGGACTTCCCGAGGTAAGGACTGCTCACTATTGCGCCGAGGTGACCGGTGCGGTCGACTCGCGCTGGACGAGGGAGACGTCGATCGTCACCGGTTGCTCCGGCCGCTCGCCCCGCTCGATCGAGCCCAGCAGGATCGATACCGCCGTCGATGCCTTCCGTGCGATGTCCTGCGACACCGTCGTCAACTTCGGGGTGACGTAGTCGCACAGGTCCAGGTTGTCGAAGCCGACCACCGAGACGTCCTCCGGGACCCGTGCCCCCGCCTCGGTCAGGCCGTGGACGATGCCGACCGCGAGGATGTCCGCCGTCGCGAACACCGCCGTCAGGGCGTGGCGCTCCCGCAGAACCACCCCCAGCTCGTGGCCTTCCGCGTACGTCGTGTTGACCGTCTCCACCAGGTCCGGACGCGACACCCCGGCGTCGACGAAAGCCTGGCAGAAGCCCTCGAAGCGTTCGTGGACCACGCCGACACCGCTGAACGCCGGGCCGGCGAACAAGATCCGGCGGTGGCCGAGGTTCAGCAGATGCTTTGCCGCGAGCCAGGCGCCCGCGAAGTCGTCGGAGCGCGGGCCCGTCGTCAGGCGGTTCGCCGAGTAGCTGTCGATCGCGACCACGTGGACCGCGCCGATCGTCTTCTTGGTCAGCTTGCCGACCTCCTCGTCGAGGAAGCCCAGCAGGATCGCGCCATCGAGGCTCCACGACCGCAGGGCCTCGGCGACCTCATCCGGGTGGGCCACCCCGCGCAGCAGCAGGTGATAGCCGTACTTGCGCAGCTCGCGCTCGATCAGCCCGACGATCGCCATCGTGTGCGGGCTGATCATCAGGCTGTCCTCGTCGGCGGCCGGCACCAGCAGGCCGACCAGCCGGGACGCCTGGGTCGCGAGGCTGCGGGCCGACGCGCTCGGGACGTACCCGAGCTCATCCGCGATGCGCTGGACCTTCTCGATGGTGCTCGGCGAGACGCGCGCGCGGTTGCCGTTCATCACGTTCGACACGGTCATCATGCTCACGCCCGCATGCTCGGCGACCTCCCGCAGCGTGACGCGCACCCTCGGTCTCCTCTCGCTCACCCGGGCCCCAGGTTACGGGACCGGCCGTTGACAAGCGGCCGGGCACGACATTACCGTCTCTCGAAGTATAGCGCTAAACCTAATCCCTGCGGACACTGCACCGTACCCTTCGCCGCGCTCCGGAAACCGTTGAGCCAGAACGGGAGTCCCGTGACCACCGACCTCTCGACCAGCCCGCTGACCGCACCCGCCGACCAGGCGGCACCGTGGTGGCGCGGCGCGGTCATCTACCAGATCTACCCCCGCAGTTTCGCCGACGGCAACGGCGACGGCACCGGTGATCTCGCCGGCGTCCGCGCTCGCCTGCCCTACCTCAAGAGCCTCGGCGTGGACGCCATCTGGTTCACGCCCTGGTACTCGTCCCCGCTGGCCGACGGCGGTTACGACGTCGCCGACTACCGCGTCATCGACCCGGCCTTCGGCACCCTCGACGAGGCTGAGCAGCTGATCGCCGAGGCGGCCGCGCTGGGCATCAAGACCATTGTGGACATCGTTCCCAACCACGTCTCGGACCAGCACGAGTGGTTCCGTGCCGCACTGGCGGCCGGACCTGGATCGCCGGAGCGCCAGCGGTTCTGGTTCCGCCCGGGCCGCGGCGAGCACGGCGAGCTGCCGCCGACGGACTGGGAGTCCAGCTTCTCCGGCGGCACCTGGACCCGCACCACGAACCCGGACGGCACCCCCGGCGACTGGTATCTGCACCTGTTCGCGCCCGAGCAGCCGGACCTCAACTGGAACCACCCGGACGTCCGCGCCGAGCACGAGCGCGTGCTGCGGTTCTGGTTCGACCGGGGCGTCGCGGGCATCCGCATCGACTCCGCGACCATGCCGGTCAAGGACCCCGCGCTGCCCAACGAGGTGACGCCGGAGGCGCACCCGTTCGTCGACCGCGACGAGATCCACGACATCTACCGCGGCTGGCGGGCCGTCGCCGACTCCTACGCCGAGCCGCGCGTGCTGGTCGGCGAGGTCTGGCTGGCCGACCCGCACCGCTTCGCCCGCTACCTGCGCACCGACGAGATGCACACGGCGTTCAACTTCGACTTCATGATGCGGCCGTGGGACGCCGGTGAGCTGCGCACCGCGATCGTGTCCACGTTGGACGCCCACGGCCCGGTCGGCGCGCCGCCGACGTGGGTGCTGTCCAACCACGACGTCACCCGCGCGGCCACTCGCTACGGGCGTGAGGACAGCTCGTTCGGGTTCGTCGCCCGCGCCTTCGGCATTCCCACCGACCTGGCGAAGGCTCAACGGCGAGCCCGTGCGGCCGCGCTGCTGTCGGCGGCCCTGCCGGGTTCGCTGTACGTCTACCAGGGTGACGAGCTGGGCTTGCCCGAGGTCGAGGACCTCCCCCTGGACGTGCTCCAGGACCCGATGCACTTCCGCTCCGGCGGCACCGACCCCGGCCGCGACGGCTGCCGCGTCCCGCTGCCCTGGACGTCCGACGCGGCCAGCGCGTTCGGCTTCGGCGGAACCCCGTGGCTGCCCCAGCCGACGAACTGGGGTGACTACTCGGTCGAGCGGCAGGACGGCGATCCCCGGTCGATGCTGACGCTCTACCGCACCATGATCGCGCTGCGCCGGTCCGAGCCCGCGCTGCGTGGCGAGGAGTTCGCCTGGGCGGACGAAGACGCCGCCGACGTCCTCGCCTTCCGCCGGGGCGACGACCTGCTCTGCCTGGTCAACTTCGGCGAATCCCCGATCGACCTGCCCGCCCACCTCGAAGTCCTGCTCGCCAGCGACGAGCTGACCGGCTCCCAGTTGCCCACCGACACAGCCGTCTGGCTGCGAGTCTGAAACCCCGCCAGGAGTGACGATGAAGTCCTCGAAGATCGCTGCGGTGTGCGTGAGCGCCGCCGTCGCGCTGACCGCCTGTTCCGGCACCGGCGACACCACGACCGCCGACGGCAAGACCGTCGTGAAGGTGTCCATCGAACCCGGTCTCGACCAGGGTGCGGTCGCCGCGTTCAACGCCCGGGTCACGCAGTTCGAGACCGCGAACCCGACAATCGACCTGGTCCCGCAGGAGTTCAAGTGGGACGCGACGACGTTCACCGCCCAGCTGGCGGGCGGCACGCTCCCCGACGTCATCACGATGCCCTTCACCGACGGCCGCGGCCTGATCGAACGCCGTCAGCTCGCCGACATCAGCGGCCTGGTCGACGGGCTGCCGTACGCGAAGAAGTTCAACCCCGAAGTCGCGAAGGCCGGCTCGGCCGCCGACGGCAAGATGTGGGCCGTCCCGATCGCCGCGCACGGCCAGGCCCTGCACTACAACCGGACGCTCTTCAAGCAGGCCGGCCTCGACCCGGACAAGCCGCCGGCCACCTGGGACGAGATCCGCGCGGACGCCAAGCAGATCGCGCAGAAGACCGGCCAGGCCGGCTACGCCCAGCTGACCACGGACAACACCGGCGGCTGGATCCTCACCACGCTCGACTACGCCTTCGGCGGCCGCACCGAACAGCTCTCCGGCGACAAGGCGACGGCCACGCTGAACACCCCGCAGATGACCCGCGCGCTGCAAACCATCCACACCATGCGCTGGGACGACAACAGCATGGGCGCCAACTTCCTCTACGACTGGAACGGCATCAACCAGGACTTCGCCGCCGGCCGGATCGGGATGTACGTCTCCGGCGGCGGCAACTACGGCTCGCTGAAGGCGCAGAACGCGATCAAGGCGGACGACTACGGCGTGACGGCCCTCCCCCTGGATGGCGCGAACGCCGGTGTCCTTGGCGGCGGCACGCTCGCGGGCGTCAACGCGAAGGCGAACGACGCGGTGAAGGCCGCGGCCGTGAAGTGGATCGACTTCTACTACCTGCAGAAGCAGGCCGACCAGGCCGCCGCGGTCGCCGACGCGAAGACGACGGCCGACTCCGGGGAGGCCGTCGGCTCGCCCGAGCTGCCGGTGTTCGACAAGGCGACCTACGACCAGCGGATGAGCTGGATCGCGCAGTACGTCAACGTACCGGTGAAGCAGATGACGCCGTACACGGACAAGATGTTCGGCCAGCCGCTGATCCCCGAACCGACGCGGTCGACGCAGCAGGTCTACGGCCTGCTCGACCCGGTCGCCCAGAAGGTCCTGACCGACCGCGGCGCGGACATCCCCGCGCTGCTGGCCGACGCGCAGACGCAGGCCCAGGCGTTGCTGGACAAGCGGTGACGCTCACGGCGGCCCGGCCGGCGACGGTGACCCCGCGCCCGGCCCGGGCCCGCCGCCGGCGCACCCCGCTCACGTGGGTGCGCGGCGGCGGCCTCGGCGCGGCGCTGTTCCTCCTGCCGATGCTGGTGGTATTCGGGCTGTTCTCGTGGCGGCCGATCGGCCAGGCCGTCGTGATGAGCTTCCAGCAGACCAACCTCGTTTCCGACCCGGTGTTCGTCGGGCTGGACAACTACCAGGCCGTGCTCAGCGACCCGCAACTGTGGAACGCCGTCGGCAACACACTCTGGTTCGCCGTGCTCGCGCTGCTGCTCGGCTACCCGATCCCGCTGGTCGCAGCGGTGCTGATGAGCGAGGTCCGGCGGGCAAAGGGCCTCTACAGCGCGCTGGCCTACCTGCCGGTGGTGATCCCGCCGGTGGTGGCCGTGCTGCTGTGGAAGTTCTTCTACGACGCGAGCCCGAACGGGGTGTTCAACACCGTGCTCGGCGCCGTCGGGATCAGCCCGGCGCCGTGGCTGCAGTCAGCGTCGACGGCGATGTTTTCGCTGGTCGCGGAGGCGACGTGGGCGGCGGCGGGCGCGACGATCATCATCTACCTCGCCGCGCTGACCAGCGTCCCGCCCGAGCAGTACGAGGCCGCCGAGATCGACGGCGCGTCGGTCTGGGGCAAGGTCTGGCACGTCACGCTGCCGCACCTGCGCGGGGTCCTGCTGATCACGTTCATCCTGCAGATTGTCGGCACGGCCCAGGTGTTCCTCGAGCCGTTCCTGTTCACCGGCGGCGGCCCGGCGCACTCGACGACCACGATCCTGCTGCTCGTCTACAGCTACGCCTTCGCCGACAGCCTCGGCGGCGACTACGGCGCGGCGACCGCGTTGAGCGTCCTGCTCGCCCTGGTCCTGGGCCTGTTCTCCGCGGTGTACTTCCGCCTCACCCGGTCCTGGAGCAAGTCATGACGCGCGCCCTGCTCTCGCCGTCGGACTGGCGGCGGCCCGCCGTCCGCCGCACGACCCGCACGCTGCACGCGCTCCTGCTCGCGGCGCTGTTCCTGGCCGGCCTGGGTCCGATGCTGTGGCTCGCGAAGGCGGCCGTGACTCCGACGCAGGACACGCTGCGTGACCCGCTCGCCCTGTGGCCGCACGGGATCGACTTCGCCAACCTCTCGACAGCGTGGACCCGCGTGCAGATCGACAAGTACTTCCTCAACACCGTGTGGGTCGCCGCCGGGTCGTGGCTGGTGCAGCTGATCGTCGCGACGACGGCCGGGTTCGCGCTGTCGGTACTGCGACCGCGCTACCGGCGGGTGCTCACCGGGGTCGTCCTGACGACGCTGTTCGTGCCGGCGATCGTGCTGCTGGTGCCGCTTTACCTGTCCATGGTGGACTTCTCGCTGATCAACTCGTTCTGGGCGGTCTGGCTGCCCTCGGGCGCCAGCGCGTTCAACATCCTCCTGGTGCAACGGTTCTTCGACAACCTTCCCCGTGAGGTGTTCGAAGCCGCCCGGGTCGACGGCGCCGGGCCACTGAGGTTGTTCTGGTCGGTCGTGCTGCCGATGTCGCGCCCGATCCTCGGCGTCGTCTCGGTGTTCGCGATCGTGGCCGCCTGGAAGGACTTCCTGTGGCCGATGCTGGTGCTGCCCGACCCGGCGGTCCAGCCCCTTTCGGTCCGGCTGCCGGCGTTGCAGAAGTTCGTCGAGCTGGACGTCTTCCTCGCTGCCCTGGCCATTTCGACGGTCATTCCCGTCGTGCTGTTCCTCGTGTTCCAGCGGATGTTCCTGCGCGGCAACGCGCTCGGCGGAGCCGTCAAAGGCTGACCGCCGCGAAGTCCCACGGACGCAATGACGCGTCCGGAATTCCGGTTGGGAGAAAATCAGATGTCCCCGTCCCCATCCCACCGCGGCCGCGTCCTGGCCGTCGCGGTGCTCACTTTCACCGCCCTCCTGCCCACCGTCCCGGCGCACGCCGCGACCACCCGCCTGGAAGCCGAGAAGGCCACACTGTCCGGCGGCGCTGCCGTCGAGACCGACCATCCGGGGTACAGCGGTACCGGGTTCGTTGGCGGCTACACCGACAGCCACCGTGGCACCGCACGGACCACGTTCGCCGTCACGGCCGCCTCGGCGGGTTCGTACACCCTCGCCCTCGGCTACGCGAACGGCACCGGGTCGCCCCGGACCCTCACCCTCACCGTGGACTCCGGAGCCGCACAGCAGGTCTCGCTGCCCCCCACGGCGACCTGGGACAACTGGGGGTCGGCGAGCGTGGCCGTCACCCTCGGCTCGGGCGCGCACAACGTGTCCTACTCCTTCGGCTCGGCAGACAGCGGCAACGTCAACCTCGACCGCCTCGATGTCACGCCGTCCGCGACCGGGCAGGCGGGCCCGCTGTTCGAAGCCGAAAACGCGGCACTGTCCGGCGGCGCCACCGTCGAAACCGACCACCCCGGCTACAGCGGGACGGGGTTCGTCGGCGGGTACACCGACGGGAACAAAGGCGCGGCGCGGACATCGTTCGCGGTCAAGGTGACGACCGCCGGGCCTCAGTCGCTGGCCCTCCGGTACGCCAACGGCACGGGGAGCGTCATGACGCTCTCGCTCTACGTCGACAACGTCCGCCAGCGGCAGCTGTCGCTACCCGCGTCGGCGAACTGGGACACCTGGACGTCGGCGACCGAGTCCGTGACGCTGACCGCAGGCGACCACACGGTAGCGTACGCGTTCGACAGCACCGATTCCGGCAACGTGAACCTCGACAGCCTCACCGTGACACCTTCGGTGCCCGCGGGCCCGGGCGAGGCGGAGGCGGCGTTCCTCTCCGGCGGCGCGACCGTCGGCACCGCGACCGCGGGATACAGCGGGCCGGGTTACGTCACGGGCTTCGCAGTTCCCGGCGCACGGCTCGTCCGCACCTTCGCGATGGCCGCGGCGGGCACGGCGACCGCAACGATCCGCTTCGCGAACTCGGGCACCCTCGCAGTGTCGGCGAACGGCCGCGACGCCGGAACCGCGTCCTTCCCGTCAGGCACGGGCTGGCGGACGGCCACAGTGTCGGTACCGGTCCGCGCCGGCGTCAACACACTGCAGCTGGCCGGCACCGGCAGCGACGTTTTGGTCGACAGCGTCGTCCTCGCGAACGAAACCGCTTTGGCGGCGCGGGGCGCGACGACGCCGTACACCGAGTACGAGGCCGAAGCCGGGCCCACCACCGGGACCGTGCTCACGGCCGGCCGGGCCTTCCACACGGTTCAGGCCGAATCGAGCGGGCGCCGCGCGGTGCGGCTGGGCGCTACCGGGCAGTCCGTGAGCTTCACCCTGGCGAAGCCCGCGAACGCCGTCACCGTGCGGTTCTCCATCCCGGACACCGCCGATGGTGCGGGGCAGACGGCGCCCCTGGCGCTTTACGCGAACGGCACCAAGGTCCGAGACCTGACCCTGACCTCCAACTACAGCTGGATCTACGGCTCGTATCCGTACACGAACGTGCCGTCGCAGGGCAGCCCGCACCGATTCTACGACGAGACGCGCGCGCTGATCGGCGACTGGCCCGCGGGCACGGTGCTCAAGCTGCAGAAAGACGCCTCGAGCACAGCCGCGTACTACGATATCGACCTGCTCGACGCCGAACAGGCGCCGGCCGCGGCAACAGCTCCCGCGGAGGCGCTGTCGATCACGTCGTACGGCGCCGTCCCGAACAACGGCTCGGACGCGACCGCGGCCATCAACACCGCGATCGCGGCGGGCGCGGCTCAGCACAAGCCGGTGTGGATCCCGGCCGGGACGTTCCGGATCACAGCGAAGATCAACGGCGCGGGTGTCAAAGTCTACGGCGCCGGGCCGTGGTACTCGGTCATCCAGGGCACCGGTCCCCGAGGGGGCTTCTTCGGCACGGGCGGCAACGTGACCCTGGCCGACTTCGCGATCTTCGGTGACGTCCGGGTCCGCGACGACAACGGCTCGGACGGCGCGCTGGACGGCAACTTCGGGTCCGGGTCACTGGTCCAGAACCTGTGGATCGAGCACACCAAGGTCGGGCTGTGGGCCGACTCCGGCACCAACGGCCTCTACGTGGTCGGAACCCGGATCCGCGACACGTTCGCCGACGGCGTCAACATCCACGCCAACGTGGCCAATGTGCGAGTCGACCAGTCCACGGTCCGCAACACCGGTGACGACGGGCTGGCGATGTTCTCCGAAGGCAGCGCCGTCACCGGCAGCGCGTACACGTTCAACACGGTCCAGGCACCGGCGCTGGCCAACGGCATCGGCATCTTCGGCGGTACCGGCAACCGCGTCGAGGACAACATCGTCGCAGACACCGTGACCGCAGGCTCGGGCATCACGGTCGGCACCCGCTTCAACCCGGTACCGCTGTCCGGCACGACGTCGATCCGGCGCAACACACTCCTGCGTACCGGCGGCTTCGAGGACAACTGGAACTCGGCGATCGGCGCACTCTGGATCTACGCCGACTCGGCACCCATCGCGGCGCCGATCGTCGTGGAGGATCTGACAGTGTCGGACAGCACGTACCAAGGTGTCCTGCTGAGCTTCCAGAAGTCGATCACGCAGCTGAGCTTCGACCGCGTGACGATTGCCGGAGCCGGTACGTACGGCATCGAAACGAACGCCACGGGCAGTGCCTCGATCGCACACACGACAGTGACGGGCGCGGCAGCCGGCGGTCTGCTGAATGACGGTGGCTACACGCTGGTGCGAGGTGCCGGCAACTCCGGCTTCTGAAAGCGGGTCAGCCCGGTGGCCGGGCCGGTCACCGGGTTGACAGGCTGGTCAATCCGGCAGGGGCCTGGTTCGCGGACCCAGACGCGGGAACAGCCGGACCGCATTCGCTCGATCGACTCCCGACAGGTCACTGCCAGCGACTTCCTGGAACGATACGAGGTTGCTGTTGTTGCGTTGAACGGTGGCTTCGGGAGCAGCCGGCCAGTCGGTGCCGAACAGGACGTGCTCCGGTGTGGTGACCTGCAACGTGGGTAGGAGTGAGTACGGATTGCCGGCAAGCGCGGTGTCGTAGTAGAGGTTTCGCAGTGCTTCGCCGACGTGGCCGGGATCGATGTCGGCGTCGTCGGGGCCTCGCTTGACCTGGGCGTGTTCGGCGATGCGCCAGCCGAGGGAGGGCAGCGCTCCGCCGGCGTGGGCCAGGATCACGGTGAGGGTCGGGTAACGCCGGAACACACCGGAGTAGATGGCGTTGGTCATGGTCCGCGCGGTGTCGAGCGGGAATTCGATGACCGAACTCGGACGTCCGAAGCCGAGTACATCGATGTGCGGGCATTCGGCGGGATGAACGAATATCGGTGTCTTCCGGCGCCCGAGCTCGGCGAGTATGGGATCGAGGAAAGGATGCCCGAAATACTTCCCGGACGTGTTGGTGCCGAGCATCACCCCATCGAGGGTGAGAGTGTCCATGGCATGTTCGACTTCCGCGAGAGCGGCGTCGACGGAACTCATCGGCAGGGTGGCGAAGGCACCGAACCGGCCGGGATGGGTGCTGATCAGCTCAGCGTAGGACTCGTTCACCAAACGCGCGGTCCGGACAGCGTCGGCCGGGCCGGTGGTGGGCAGCCATTCGATGGGCAGAGACAGGATCTGGGTTGCGATGTCGTGGCGATCCATGAAGGCCAGGGCAGCGTCGACGCTCCACGGTGACACGCGAAAGCCGCCGGCGAGTGCAGTGTCACGCAGCCGCTGCGCCACTACGCCTCCGGCGTAGTGAGCGTGGACGTCGATGCGAGCGCGGGTCATGAGGTGTTCCTCGTTTCGGACTCCGCCGGGCCGGAGCCGGCAGCGTGGTGGGCAGTGTGCACAGCCGCGTCACGGGGCTGCCCGGGTGAGAAACGGGCCGGCAAGCTCGGCCAGCGCGTCAGACCGGGGCGTGTCGAGGTGGTCGAGACCTTGGACGACCACCACGTGGGCCGACGGCAACGCGCGGACCAGGGGCTTGACCGGCTGGGCGACGAAATCGTCGCTACCGGTCACGAGCAGCAGCTTCGCCTGGATGCCCGCGAGTTCCACCGGATCCAGGACGCGTGCCGGCCTGCGGATCACCGCGGACAGTGCTCGCGGATCGTTACCCGATCCCCAGGCGTGAGTGATCACGTTTCGTAGCGACGCCGGGGCCCCGTCGGGCAGGCCGCCGAGCAAGGCCGCCGACACCGCTTGCCCGTTCTCCGGGCGGAACAGGTTCGCGCCCACGCCGGCGATCACCAGGCGCCGGAACCGTTCGGGATCGCGTGCGGCCAGGTGTAGCAGCAGCTTCCCGCCCAGGGAGAAACCGACCGCGTCGATGCCCCGGCCCGCGGGCAGCCGGGCGTGCAGTTGTTCGGCGATGTCGGCGTAGGCCCGCGGGTCGTGTGCTGCCGGTGTGCGACCGTGGCCGGGGAGATCGACGCCGAGGACGGTGCGGCGCGCCTGGAACAGCGATCGTTCCAATGCGGACCCGCTCCAGGTGCTGCGATAGGTACCGCCCCACCCGTGGACCAGCACGACAGGTGGCTCGCCGGCCGACGGCAGGAAACCAGTCTGCGGTTCAGGCATCGGCATCGCCTCGCCCGAGCAGAACCGAGTCGTTGTCCGCTGCCACGAACACCGCGGTCACCTCGCGTGAACTGATCAGCCAGGAACCCCGTACCGCGACGAACCGGTCGACCACATCGCAGACGGCCGAGGGGCCTGAGAACGGCAACGGAGCGACACCGTTGGCCGCATACAGCGTGACCACGTAGTGCGCGGTGGCCTCGGTGGCGGCGCGCAGGTCGAGAATGAGATTGGACACCAGGTGCCGCGACAGTCGTGGTCCGTTGGCCTGGCGGCGAGCGTACCCCCGCGCGATGTCGTCGCGGCCGTGCATGGTCAGCCCCGGCATCCGGCACACCGCGTCTTCGGTGTAGCCCATCTCTCCACCGACGCCTGCGTCGGCGTCGACATTCCACCAGCTGGCATGCACAGCGTCGGTGATGCCCTGTTCGATCGGTGACACCGGTTCGGCCCGCTCAGGAGCCGATGGTCATGAACGATTCGGGCATGTTGCTGGCCCAACCGTTCATCACTTCGGTGAGCTGGTCCGGACGCACCTCGGCGACGAGGAATTCGGTGTCGTCGAACTCGTTCATCCCTGAACTGAATTCGTTGCGATTCCCGGTCGGGTCGAAGGCGTAGGCGAAGTTGTTGGTGCCGAAACCCTGAGTGTCGCGGGGGCTGCCCATGTGCCGTCCGGGACCGAATTCCCAGCGGTGGCCCGTTTCGGTCAGACGATCGCTGAGGCGGAAGTAGTGGTTGCCGTCTTCGACCGCGAAGGCGACGTGGTGCAGCCGGTCGGTCGGGCGCACTGCTTGCATGTAGGCGAGGTCGTGGTCCATCCGGGTGGCGCGCAACCACGACGCGGCCCACTTGCCGGCGAAGGTCATGACCAGCGACTGCTTGAAGCCCAGCACCATCTTCATGAAGTCCGAGAATTCCTGCGGGTCGGTTTCGCCGAGCAGGTTGATGTGGTCGATGTCGGTCGGGCGGAACGTCCCGTCGGACGTGGTGTGGGTTCGGCCGGCGACCCGGTCGCCCGAGCCGGCCGCGAACTCCATCCGGTGCCCGCTGGGCAGGTCCAGTCCCAGCAGTGTCCCCTGGCCCGGCCGGTCCGGTTCGCTGTAGCGCTCGCAGGCGACACCTGCGTCGTCGAGCCGGGCCTGGATCTCCTCAAGGTCATCGGCGTGGTCGACGCCGAAGGTGAAGCTGTCGATGCTCTGGCCGCCCGCGATGAGGGTCAGGTCGGCGGCGTCGCCGCTGCAGGCCAGCAACGCGCGCTGCGGGGTGCGTTCCAGGACGGTGAGCCCGAGCACCCCCTCGTACCATTCGAGCGACTGCCCGAGATCGGTCACCCTGATGGCGGCATGGTCGATGCGGTTGATGGGCATAGCTCCTCCTTGAGCGTTCAGCCGGCTGATGGGGTAGGCGACGGTGGAACGGCAGTCGTTCAGGCCGTCAGTGATTTCTTGGTGGCAGTAAGCAGTTCCGATGCCGCGCCGGTGAGCAGAGTGGCGTCGTTGGCCAGCAGGACGAACTGGTAACGACGAGCCAGCGCGGCGGCGGCGGCCGCGGAGGCGCCGGTCGCGGTGCCGAGCGGGATGCCGAGTTCCGCGGCGGTTCGTTCGGCGGTGTCCAGCAGGGCACGAAATTCCGGCGCGTCGGCCGTGAGGCCGGTGGCGACGGCCAGGTCGGCGGGGCCGACGAACAGGGCGTCCAGCCCGTCGGTGGCGCCGATGCGGTGCATAGCCGCGATCGCCGCGCGGCTTTCCAACTGGGGGATGACGGCAGCGGACGCCGCCGAGGCGCGGTAGGCGGCGGTGTCGGTGCCCCAGCCGCCCGCCCGCACGGTGGGGCCGAACCCGCGCGTCCCCAGCGGCGGGAATCGTGCGGCCGCGACCGCGTTGACCGCATCGCCGGGGTGATCCACGTGGGGTACCAGAACACCGGCCGCGCCGGAGTCCAGGACCCGGGCGATGACGGTGGGGCTGCGGTCGGGGACACGCACGAGAGCGGGGAGGTCCCGTCCTCGTGCGGCTCCGATCAGCTGGTGGACATCGCGGATGTCCAGCGGCGCGTGTTCCATGTCGATCGCGATGAAGTCGAATCCGGCGATGGCCAGCAGCTCGACGCTGTCGCAGGTCGGGAGTTTGGCCCAGGTTCCGAAGGCGGTACGCCCGAGCGACCGGAGCAGCTCGGTGAAGGCCTTCATCGTGCGTTCTCCGCGTCGGGAATGGGGTACTCGCGCTCGTTGATGACCCAGCCCGGTTGGGCGGAGAAGTCGTGGCGGGGCGGGCAGAAGATGTCGATGAGCTGGTTGCGGGCCTGACCGGTGGACTGACTGGTGTGTACCGAAGGCGGAGGAATGATCGTCACCGATGGGCTTGCGACAGTCACGTGCTCATCCAGGCGCCAGTCGGCGAGGTTCGCGGTCCATGGCGTGCGAACGTGGTGACACCACTGTCCGTCGACTGTCAGCGAACACTGCTCGAAGTCGTCGTGGTGGTGCGGCGAGAGGGCAGCGGAATCGCGGGGGCCGAGGTCCGGGTCGAACAGGTTGACCATGAAGGTACTGCAGCGGAACAGCCGGCCGAACCGCCCGGGCGCGTAGGGGTAGTCCGCGACGCAGTAGGTCCGCAGGCGAGGACCATCGATCGCCGGCGGCCATGGAGCAAACCCGGCCACGTGAGGGTCGGGTTCGCGGTAGGCGTCGTTGTTCCGGCAGCGGGCCAGCAGCTCGGCGGAAGCGGCCGAGAACAGGCGGACCACCTGGGTGTCGCGGGTCAGTTCGATCCGGGATGCCCCCGGCGGCACAACGACCAGCGCAGTTTCCTCCACCGAGGCCGATCCGTGATCGGACTGCACCACCGCCCCGACAGGGTCAGTGGGAAAGAGCGCGACGTACTCGTCGGGCTGTGCTTCGCGCTCGAACACCTCCCCTGCGCACGCTACGGCGTAGGACACGGCGAAGTTCTGTCCGCGCACCCACCAGATCCGGCTGCCGCGTTCGGTGACCTCGTCGGGTTCAGTGGCCGTGAGATCGATGAACTGCGCCTGGGCCGCCGGACCCGCCCCTGGCGCGGCAGCCGGAGCCGTCGTGGGCATCCGTGAGCGGATGTCGTCCGTGCGGTAGGGCATGCGGTTCCTCCGGGTCGTCGGGAAAGGACTTCGGATTGGCTACTGACGATGCTCGTCGGCGGCCTGCCGGTGATCAATCGCCAACGGCCGGCCGGTCAGTTCGGCAGAGCCGAATGATCACGACACGAAGGACGTGAGGCCTGCGCTCAAACCTGGGTGTGCGGCACCGAGGTCGAGGCCGTCACCGATCTCACGTAGAGCCGTGAGCAGCGGTTCGACGGCGGTCGCGCGATCCTCGCGGTGTACGAGGCAGATCGTGACCTGGATGCCCGGCTTGGCGATCGGGCGGAACACCACGTCGGGAACCCGGTTGGTTGCGGCGATCGTGGCGGGGTGCAGTCCGATGCGTTGTCCGGCGGCGACGTGCACCGTCAATTCGTCGAACCGCCCAACTTCCTCCACATTGGCCGTGGACACACCCGCGTGGACGAGTTCGGTGTGGATCACGGAGTCCACGAACGGGTTGTCGCTGCGCGGGGTCATCAGGAGCGATCTGGTCCGCAACGCGAACAGCGGCACCTCCTTCGCCGTAGCCAGCGGATCTTCGGCACGCAGGATCGCGACGATCGGAACCTGGCCGAGCACGACGGTGTTCAGGGGTGAGCGGGTGGCGGCAGACCAGCACAGACCGAGGTCCGCGCGACCGTCCTCCAGCGCGGCCATCTGCTGTGGGGTGTGCATGAGCACTGGGCGCCACCGCAGGCCGGGCAGCCGGCGCCGCCACGACGCCGACAGCAGCGGGGGAAACATCAGCTGGCCGAGTTCCGGAGTGTGCGCGACCACGAGATCCGAGCTGCCCAACGCGCGGGTGCGCGCGTTCTCATGCGCCCGCACCAGGCTCGTGAAAGGCTCGCGTACGTCGCCGAGGAACCGCAGTCCGTGCGCGGTGAGACTCACCCGCCTGCTCGAGCGGTCGAACAGCGGCCCGCCGACCCGGCGTTCGAGCGCCGCGATCGCTTCACTCACACTGGCCGGGCTCAGGTGCAACCGGTCCGCGGCGCGGGCGAAGTGCAGTTCGTCGGCGACGGCGAGAAAGCACTCCAGCTGCCGCAGGTTCATCGTCACCGTCGCCGCCTTCCACGCCCGCGCCGGGCCGGCTCGTGCGCGGGTCAGCCGAGTTGGGCCAGCCGGGGAAACAGCCGGGCGCAATTGCCGGTGGTGAGCGCGCGCCAGGTGGTGCCCGCCGGCTGCGGTGCCGCGTCGATGCCGGCCAGCTGTGCTTCGACCGCGGCGGGCGGGGTCCAGCAGTAGTCACTGCCGTACAGCAGCCGTTCGGTGCCGAACGCGCGGTCCAGCGCCGGGACCTGGTGCGGGAAGGGAGTTCCCGCCATGTCGAACCACAACCGGGACACCTGCTCCGGCAGCGGCGGGACATCGGGCTCCGAGGGCCCGAGCATGCCGCGGAACAGCTCCATGCGCTCGGCCAGCAGCGGCAGCACCCCGCCACCGTGGGTGAAGATCCACGGGACGGCGGGGTATCGCTGCAGCACACCGGCGAAGGCCAGGTCGCTCACGGCACGGGCGGAGTCGAACAGGAATTCCAGCATCGGCCGTGGCCGGCCGGACGCGACGGCTTCGGCGTGCGGTGGCGACGTCGGGTGGACGAACACCGGGATCCGGCGCCGGTCCAACTCGGCCCACAGGGGGGCGTAGCGGGGATCGCCCAGGTACACGCCCGCGGTGTTGGTCTCGACGGTCACGCCGTCACAGCCGAGGTCGTCGACGGCGTGGGCAAGCTCGCCGAGTGCACCGTCCACATCGGGCAACGGCAGTGACGCGAAATGACCGAAGCGGTCCGGGTGGGCCCGGCAGATCTTGGCGCCGGTGTCGTTGACGTGCCGGGTGAGCCGGCGGGCCGCCTCGTCGCCGCCGAAGTGCGTGCCCGGTGAGGAGATCGACAACAGCGAGGTGGCGATGCCCCACTGGTCCATCAGCGTCAGGTGCTTCTCGGCGTCCCAGGTGGGCCAGCCGGGCATGCCGTCCGGTGCCTGGTGGCCGGCGGCGTGGGCGGCGGCGACGTACTCCGGGGTGAGGAAGTGGGCATGCACGTCCACCAGGGCGGAATTCGTCATCGGTGGGTCACTTCGACCTCGGCGCCGGCGGCCCAGATCCGCCGGATCGCGGTCGTGGCCTTGATGTCCTGGGACGGGTCTCCGTCGACGAGCACCAGGTCCGCCCGCAATCCCGGCCGTACGCTGCCCCGGTCGGGCAGGCCGAAGTGGTGGGCGGGCAGCACCGTCGCCGCACGCAGCGCATCGCTCTCGGTGAGCCCGGCCTCGACGAGCAGGGCCAGTTCGTGGTGCAGGCTCGATCCGTGGGTGACGGGGTTGGGCAGCGGCGCCGGTCCGGAGAACGCGTCGGTGCCGGCGAGGATCGGGACGCCCGCCGCGTGCAGTGCGGCAACGCTGTCGCGGCTGTAGGCGTAGTCCTGCCCTTCGGGGTGCAGGCCGGTGATCACCGCTTCCATCATGGCGAGGGTGGGGACCGCGATCTGGCCTCGGTCGGCCATGCGGGCCACGGTGTCGGCGTCGAGGACGCCGTCGCGGGGGACGTGGGTGATGACGTCGGCTCCGGCCCGCACGGCGCGGCGGTAGGCGTCGACCGACGAGGCGTGCGCGACGGTGAGCTTCCCGTGCTTCTTTCCTTCGGCGACGACGGCGTCGATCGTGGGCTGGTCCAGCAGGTCCCCTTCGATGACGACCTTGATGTAGTCCGACCCTTCGGCCACGCGGTGGGCGACGAACGGCGCGGCCTGCCCGGGGGCGGTCAAGATCGCCTCCGCCGGCATGCCGGGCATGCGGGCGTGGTTGCCGCCCGGGCCGATGGCCGGTACGCCCGCGCTGCGGATGTCGGGAACCCGGCCGCGGAAGGAGTCCACGCGCTCCTTCGGCCAGCACGCCATGTCCAGGGCCGTGGTGACGCCGTGCTCGGCGAGCTTGCGCAGGTCGTCCGGGAAGATCAGGTGGACGTGGGCGTCGATCAGGCCCGGCAGCACGGTGGCGCCACCGCCGTCGACGACCTGCCCGCCCGAGGGTTCGTCGCCGATCACGGCCCCGTCGATGGTCACTGTGGTGGGTTCGGTCAGTCCGGTGCCGTCGAAGACACGGACGTTGGTCAAAACCGTCTTGGTGGTCATGAGCCCTTCCTGGACAGCCATGCGTAGAGGGATTCGTAGAGTTCGGCGACCTCGCCGGGGCGGTCGTCGCCGTAGAGGTCGTCCGCGATGGGGTAGCCGCGGCCTTCGAGAACGTAAGCGAGGAACTGGTAGGGCGGCCGGAGGCCGATCAGCACGTTCGGGTGTATCGCCAAGGTGGCCCTGGGCAGAACCGGCACGATGACGTCGCGCTCGTAGACCGGGTCCAGGGATCGGATCTGCCATCGCCGCGCCCTCAGTTCGGCGCGGTAGAGCAGCCGGGTGTAGGAGGTGAGGTCGACATCGATACCGTCGAGAGCAGTCCGCACCTCGATCGCGGTGGGCACCTCGACGACCGCGCGCGTCCCGTCGAGGTCGACGACCGGTGGGGCGAGCCGGTGCCGGGCGACGTCGCCGCGCCCGGCCATCTCCCGCGACCGCGCGGCGAACTCTTCCCCGCTGCCGCGGAACCAGCTCAACCGGACGGTCGCGTCCGGCGCGTAGCACGCTTGCAACCGATCCCACCGGCCGCGGTCGCGGGCCTGGCGTTCCCGCAGGATCAGCTGGGTCACGGCGACGACGACGTCGGCACCGGTCACGGCGCCGGCTCCGTGGCACTGTCACCGAGGACCGCGAGGCTGGTGTCCATCAGGATCTGCCGGGTGCGGTTGACGTGCGCCTCGAAACGGGCCGCCGCCTCGTCGGCGTCATGAGCGAGCGCCGCGTCGACCAAGCCCTGGTGCTCACCGGCCACGTCGCGGTGGTTCTCCAGGGTGCCGGGGCCGGACCAGGCACGGTAGAGCTCGGCGGCGTCGGACAGGCGCGTGCAGATGTCCAGCAGCACCGCGTTGCCGCACGCCTGGATCAGCGTGTGGTGGAACTCCAGATGCGCCCGCGCCCATTCCTCGTTGCGGCGCTGAGGATCCCCGGGCAGGAACATCGGCTGGCCGGCGAGCCGGTGGTGCGCGGCCAGCACTTCGGACTCCCACGTCACGCCGCCGCGCCGGACCGACAACCGCAGCGCAGCCCCTTCGTTGACCACGCGGGCCTCGGTGAGGTCGGTCAGCGCCTGCAGGGACAGCGGCATGACCCGGAATCCGCGGTTGCGGTCGATCTGGACCAGGTCCTTGGCCGCCAGCAGCCCGAGGGCTTCCCGCACGACACTGAGGCTGACATCGAACCGGTCACCGAGCTCAGCGGGCTTGAGCCGCTCTCCCGGGGCCAGGTCCGCGTTGAGGATCTCCGAGCGCAGCCGGGAATACACCAGCACGGCCAGGCTCTCGCCACCCGCTCTCTTCGCCATGCTCGCACTGTAACACACTCTCAGTCAAAGAATCGATTCTTATATTGACAGTCGCCTTTGCTGAGCAGAGTATGGAGGCGACCGACGTTGGTGGGCCGGCGGCGAGCCGCCTCGCGGCCCGCCCACCCAGAACACCGTCGGATCATCGACCGAAAGGGTGCCGCGATGCGGATCGCCAATCTCGCCGGTCGGCTCGTCCTCATCACCGAGGCCGGTGCCGTCGACGTCGAGCGCGCCAGCAACCAGCGCTTCTCCCCCGACCCCCAAGCGGTGTACGCACGCTGGGACGAGTTCACCGCCTGGACCCGCGACGCGGAGCACGCGAACGCCACGCCCTTCGACGACGCCGACCTGCAAGCCCCCGCGCCGAACCCGGCGCAGATCTTCGGGATCGGTCTGAACTACCGGGACCACGCGGCCGAAGCCGGTCTCGACCTTCCCGACTCCCTCACCGTCTTCACGAAGTTCGCCAGTTCCCTCACCGGTCCCTACGGCGAGGTCGCGCTCCACGGCACGACCGTGGACTGGGAAGTCGAACTGGTCGCCGTCATCGGCCGGCGAGCCTGGCGGGTGCCGGCCGAACACGGCTGGGACCACGTCGCCGGGCTCACCGCCGGCCAGGACCTCTCCGACCGCGCCCTGCAGCTCGCCGGCCCCGCGCCGCAGTTCAGCCTCGGCAAGTCGCGCCCCGGGTTCGGCCCGACCGGGCCGTGGCTGGTCACCCCCGACGAGTTCGCCGACCCGGACAACCTGGAGCTGAGCTGCACGGTCAACGGCGAATCCGTGCAGAAGAGCCGCACCAGTGAGCTGATCTTCTCCATACCGGAACTCGTCGCCCAGCTCTCGGCCGTCCTGCCGCTGCTCCCGGGTGACCTGATTTTCACCGGCACCCCCGCCGGTGTCGGCGTCGCCCGCACCCCGCAGCGGTTCCTCGCCGCCGGCGACGAACTCGTCAGCTCCATCGAAGGCATCGGCGTCATGCGCCACCGGTTCGTGGAGGCGTCGTGAGCACTGTGGACCCGAACCGGTTCCGGGCGGTGATGGGCGCGGTCTGCGCACCGGTCACCATCGTCACCACCATCAGCGCCGATGGCGGCCCGCGCGGTGCGACCGTCAGCTCGTTCACCTCGCTGTCCCTGGAACCGCCGCTGGTCGGCGTCGCCTTCGACCGGCGCTCGGCCCTGCTGGCCGACATCCTGGCCGCCGGGAGATTCGGCGTGAACCTGCTCGGCCACGGCCAGGACGACCTCGCCGTCCGGTTCGCCACCCGCGGCGCCGACCGCTTCACCGCCGACACCACGTGGTTCACCGACGCTGGGCTACCCAGGCTGGCGGACGCGACGGGCTGGGTCGCGTGCGCGCTGGAGCGCACCGTCGACGCAGGTGACCACCTGCTGCTGTTCGGCCTGGTCACCGGCCTGAGCGGCACGGAGCAGCCGCCGCTGGTTTACGCCCGCCGCACCTTCGGCACCCACTCCCGCTTCACCGAGCGGCCCCGCCCGCCCATCACCGACCAGATCGCCGCTTGCGCCCGCTGACCCGCCCGGAAAGGACAACGACGTCATGACCCTCACCACCGAACAACCTGCGGTCACCACCGAAAAGATTCTCGCCCGCATCGCCGACATCCGGCCGCTGCTGGAACGCAACGCCGCCCAAGGTGAAGCCGACCGACGGGTCGTCGAGGAGAGCATCACCGCGCTGACCGAGGCCGGCGTGTTCAAGATCGCCCAGCCCCGCCGCTACGGCGGCTACGGGCTGCCGGTCCGCGCGATGCTCGACGTCTCCGCCGCGGTGGCCGAGGCCGACGGCGGCACCGCCTGGGTCGTCGCCCTGAGTAACGTCTGTGCCTGGATGGCCGGGCTGTTCAGCCGGCAGGCCCAGGACGACATCTGGGGCGCGAACCCCGACGCGAAGGTCTCCGGCGTCCTCGCCCCGACCGCCGAGACGACCAAAGTGGACGGTGGCTGGCGCGTTACCGGCCGCTGGTACTACAACTCCGGCTCCTGGCACGCCGACTGGGCCGGTCTCGGTGTCCCGCTGACCGACGAGCGCGGCGAGGTCGTCGACCAGGGCCTGGCCCTCATCCCCCGCACCGACCTCGGCTTCGAGGAGACGTGGTTCGTCGCCGGGATGCGCTCGTCGGGGTCCAATTGCCTGATCGCCGACGACGTTTTCGTGCCCGAGCACCGCGTGATGTCGGTGCCCCCGGCCATCGGCGGCCAGTACGCCGTGGAGGAACCCGAGGAAGACCTTTACCGCGCCGCGCTCGTCCCGGTGTTCACCCTCGTGCTGGCCGGCCCCCAGCTCGGCCTCGGCCGCAAAGCACTGCAGATCGTCCGGGACAAGGCCGCGCGCAAGGCGATCTCCTACACCAGCTATGTGGCGCAGGCCGATTCCGTCGGTTTCCAGCTGCAGCTCGCCGAAGCCGCGATGCGGATCGACACCGCCCACCTGCACGCCTACCGCGCCGCCGACGACATCGACACCGCCGCCGCGAACCGCAGCTACCCCGGCGTCGAAGCGCGGGCCCGTACCCGCGCCGACACCGGCTGGGCCGTCGAAAACATCACGCGTGCCATCGACATCCTGCTCTTCGCACACGGTGCGGGCAGCTTCGCCGAGGTCAACCCGCTGCAGCGGATCTGGCGCGACTCCGCCGTCGCCGCGAGGCACGCGATCGTGCTGCCCGCGGTCAACTACGAGGTCTACGGCAAGGCGCTGCTCGGGCGCGACGACCAGATCACCCCGCTCATCTGACCCGGAGGACCTCGCCATGAGCCTGCACCGCCTCACCAAGATCACCATCGGCGTCCCGAACCTCGACGAAACCGCCAAGTACTACACGGAATTCGGCCTGACACCAACCGCCACCGGGTTCGCCACCGCCGACGGCGGCGAACAGCTCGAACTCCGCCGGACCCCGCACCGCCGGCTGCTCACCCTCGGCATCGGCGCCGACGACCCGGACGACCTCGGCCGCATCACCGCCTCCCTGGCCCACCTCGACGTCGAGAGCCGTATCAACGGCGATTCGCTGCACACCAAGGACCCGATCACCGGGCTCGACGTCGTCGTGTCGGTCTCACCCCGACTGACGCAGGAGCCGCCGGAACCGGTGGCCTATAACGGACCCGGCCGGATCGAGCGCGCGAACACCCGCGCGCCCGGCATCGACCGGGAACCGGTGGTCCGGCCGCGCAAGCTCGGGCACGTCGTGTTCGGCTCGACCGACCAGGCCGCGACCCAGCGGTTCTTCACCGAGGGCCTCGGGTTCAAGGTCAGCGACGAGGCCCCCGGCTTCGCCTCCTTCATGCGCTGCTCCACCGACCACCACAACGTGCTTGTCCAGCAGGCGCCGGTCAGCTTCCTGCACCACACGTCCTGGGAGGTCGACGACGTCGACGAGGTCGGCCGCGGCGCCACCGCCATGCTCGAAAACCACCCGGAACGCCACACCTGGGGCCTCGGCCGGCACTACATCGGCTCGAACTTCTTCTGGTACCTGCGCGACCCCGCCGGCAACTTCTCCGAGTACTACTCCGACATCGACTGCATCCTCGAAGACCAGCTCTGGGAACCCCGCGTCGTCGCCGGCGAGAAGAGCCTCTACGCCTGGGGCCCGCCGCCCCCGCCCTCGTTCCTCGCGCCGGAGGACCTGGCGGACCTCATGACCGACGCGCACGACGGAGCGTGACGGTGACCGGACTGGACGACTACACCAGCTGGCTGGCGGCACAGGGAAAGGAATTCACCAGCTACGGCGAGCTGTGGCGCTGGTCGGTCGACGACCTCGCCGGATTTTGGACGTCGATCTGGAATCACTTCGAGGTGGGCGGAGCCTACGACCGCGTGCTCGGCTCGACGGACATGCCGGGAGCGGAGTGGTTCCCGGGCGCGGAGCTGAACTACGCCGAGCACATGCTCGGCGAACCCGGCGACGCCGAGCGGCTCGCCGTGCTCGCGTACTCCCAGACCCGGGCCCCGACCTCGCTGACCTTCGCCGAGCTGGCCGACCAGGTCGGCCGCGCCCGCGCCGGCCTGCAACGCCTCGGCGTCGGGCGCGGCGACCGCGTGGTCGCCTACCTGCCGAACATCCCCGAGACCCTCGTCGCGTTCCTGGCCTGCGCGTCGCTCGGCGCCGTCTGGGCAGCGTGCGCGCCGGAGTTCGGGGCCCGCAGCGTCCTGGACCGCTTCGCCCAAGTGGAACCCACCGTGCTGCTGACCGTCGGCGGCTACACCTACGGCGAGAAGCAGATCGACAAGAGAGCCGACGTGGCGACGATCCGTGCGGGCCTATCGACTGTGCGCCACACTGTCTCCGTCCCTTATGGACAGTATGAAGTGGACGGCACGCTCTCTTGGCCGGACCTGCTGAACGAGCCCGCGCTGCCGGAGTTCGACCGGGTCCCGTTCGGCCATCCGCTCTACGTTCTGTTCTCCTCCGGGACGACCGGGCTGCCCAAGGCGATCGTGCACGGCCACGGCGGCATCCTGCTCGAACACCTCAAAGCACACGCACTGCACCTCGACACCCGCCCCGGCGACCGGTTCCTCTGGCACACCACCACGGCGTGGATGATGTGGAATATCCTGGTCTCGGCGCTGCTGCGGCGGGCCACCGTCGTGCTGACCGACGGAAACCCGCAGTACCCGGACCTCGCGGCGCAGTGGCGGCTCGCCGCCGACGCTCGGGTGTCGTTGTTCGGGACCAGCCCGTCCTACCTCGCCGCCTGCCGTACGGCCGGCATCGAGCCCGGCGAGCTTCCTGCCCTGCGCACCCTCGGCGTCACCGGTTCGCCGCTACCGGGCGACGTCTTCGACTGGGCCGCCAAGCATCTCGGCGACCCGGTCCACATCAACTCGATGTCGGGTGGCACCGACATCTGCTCCGCCTTGATCGCGGGCAACCCGTGGCTGCCCCCCCGCCGCGGCGAGCTGACCGCGCCCTGCCTAGGGGTCGACGTCACCGCGTTCGACCCCGCCGGGAACGAAGTAACCGGAGAGGTCGGCGAGCTGGTCGTCCGGCAGCCGATGCCGTCGATGCCGATCGGCTTCTTGAACGACCCGGGCGGCCACCGGTACCGCGCCGCCTACTTCGACAGTTACCCCGGTGTCTGGCGCCACGGCGACTGGGTGACCATGTCCCCGGAACGGAGCTTCGTCATCTCCGGCCGTTCGGACGCCACCCTCAACCGCGGCGGCGTCCGCCTCGGCACCGCCGAGTTCTACGCGGTCGTCGAGGAGCTGCCCGGTGTCGCGGACTCGCTGGTCGTGCACCTCGAGGACCCGGACGGCGGCCCCGGCCGGCTGCTGCTGTTCGTCGCCACGGCACCCGGCACCGAGCTCGACGACACCTTGCGGCAGCGGATCCGGCAGACCCTGCGCGAGCAGCTCTCCCCGCGGCACGTCCCCGACCGGATCGACGCCGTCCCCGCGATCCCGCGGACATTGACGGGCAAGAAGCTGGAGAAACCGATCAAGCAGATCCTCCAGGGCCGCGCCCCGGCGGAGGTCGTCGCGCCCGACGCCATCAGCGGCTACGCCGCGATCGACGCATTCACCGCCTAACCCGCGATCGATTGCGGCGTTCGTGGGACACACGCACCGATCAGGCTCCGTCGGTAAGCGTCAGCTGCTTTCCATTTTCTTGCGCGACGAGTGCGACTCCGTAGTCGTTGCCGTTCGGGGTGCGGGTGATCGTGTGGGTGTGGAACTTCGCCGGGTGCTCGTTGGTCAGCATGATCCCGGCGTGGGGTTCGTACTCGATGAGCACCCCCGGGCTTTGGATGCGGAAGTAGAACGGGCTGTCCGGTCCGGATCCCCCGATCCAGCACCACCAGGTCTCGTCGAGGTGCGCGCGGATGTCGTTGAGCCGCGCGTGATCGGGGCCGGGCGGAAGGTGCTCGAGGAAGGTCCCGGCGAGCCGGCAGAGCAGATCCCGGCTGCAAGGCGGAAAATTGGCAGCGCAGACTCCTTCGTAGGGGATGACGTGGTTGTCCTGGAACATGCCACCGAGGTGCAGTTCGTCGCCGAAGACCTCCCGGCTGGCCGGGATTGCGGTGTCGCGCTTGTCGGGGTAGAGGACCACCGCTTCGCGGATGGAGTCGGGTAGACGGCAACGACCGGTACGGGGTGCTGAGTGAATTCGCCCCGGCACGCGCACCTTGTCGGCGGGCTTTCAGATCGCGCCGCCGTTCCGGCCGTTGCCGGTCGACATCGTGTTCGAGAAGGATGTCGAGGTCACCCTGCGAGACGGCGTGACGACCTACGTCGACGTCTTCCGCCCTGCGGGAACCGAGAAAGTCCCCGTCATCGTGGCCTACAGCCCGTACGGCAAAGGGCAGGGCACTTCCCCCAGCGTGATGGGCGTGTTCGGCCTGGTCGGTCTGGACAACGGAATCCTCTCCGGCCTGGCGAAGTTCGAGGGCCCGGACCCGGCCTACTGGTGCGCACGCGGCTACGCGATCTGCAATCCCGACATCCGCGGGGTGGCCAATTCGGACGGTGACAGCGTCCTGTGGAACCGCCCAGACGGCCGGGACTGCCACGACCTGGTCGAATGGCTGGCCACCCAGGAGTCGTGCACCGGCAAGGTCGCGATGAGCTGAACCTCCTACCTCGCGGTCTCGCAGTGGTTCACCGCGGCCGAACAACCCCCGCACCTGGCGGCGATCAACCCCTGGGAGGGCGTCAGCGACGTCTACCGCGACCTGGTGCTGCGCGGCGGCATGCCGGACACCGGGTTCGCCCGGCAGCTGCGGGACTTCAGCTTCTGGGGCAGAGGTCAAAAGGAGGACGTCCTCGCGGAGGCCGAGCGCTATCCGCTGATGACCGAGCTGTGGGAGAACAAGATCCCTCAGTTCGACCGGATCACCGTGCCCGCCTATGTCGTGGCCAGCTACTCGAACACCCTGCACACCGCGGGCAGTTCCGCGCCTGGCGGCGGATCGCGTCCGAGGAGAAGTGGCTCCGCATCCACAACACCCAGGAGTGGCCCGACTACTACGACGAGGCGAACCGGGAGGACCTGCGCCGGTTCTTCGACCGCTACCTCAAGGACGAGGACAACGGCTGGGAGCAGACGCCCCGCGTCCGCTACTCGGTCCTCGACCTCGAAGGCGGTGACCTGGTCGACGTCGCAGCCGACGAGTTCCCGCCGAACGACGTCACCCTGACTAAGTACTACCTCGACGGCCGTTCGCGCGCCCTGACCACGACGGCACCGACCGACGAAACGACGGCAGCCTACGACGTCGCGTCCAATCCGGACGCGGTGTCGTTCGTGACACGGTTCGACGAGGAGACCGTGCTGGTCGGCTACCCCAAGGCACACCTGTGGGTCGAAGCGCAGGGCGCCGACGACATCGACCTGTTCGTCCTCGTCCAGAAGCTCGACACGTACGGCACGCCGCTGCAGCAGTTCACCGTGCCGAACCAGAGCGCGATGGTGCACGACCTCACCGAACGCGGAGCGTCGATCCTGCTTTACAAGGGATCCGACGGACGCCTGCGCGTCTCGCTACGCCGTCTCGACGAGACGCTCTCGACCGACGCCGTGCCTGTGCACAGCTTCGACCGCGTTTAGAAGCTCGCACCGGGCGAGATAGCCGAGGTCGAGATCGACCTGCTCCCGATCGGCCTCTCCTTCCACCCCGGCGAACAACTCCGCTTCGTCATCAGCGGCCGGCACCTCCTGGGCCCGATGATGCCCAGGCTGGTCGAGTACACCCCCGCCAACAACGGACAGCACATCATCCACACCGGCGGCGAACACGCCTCGTACCTGCAGCTGCCCGTACAGAATCGATAAGGGTCGATCGGCGAGAATTGGTCAAGCGTCGAAGCGGAGGTAGATGGTGCGGTGGTAGTCGCCGGCGCCGGCGTTCGGCCGGCTCTCCGGGCCCAGCGCCGCGACGCCGTGGAACTTGTTCCCGATCGGCGCGATGCCGTCCAGGAACGAAATGTTTCCCGCGAGGTAGGTGGCTACCGCGTTCTGGGGATCGGGTCCCGAGGCTGGGGTGAACAATCGCAGGAACAGGCCCTCTTCAGCAGCTACCAACGTGAGCGCGCCTTCGATGGTGTCCAGCACCGCCCAGCAGGTCCGCGCGTGGTACCCCTTGAACTCCGGGTATACGAAGCCCTTCGCCCCGGTCGCGGTGTCGTTGTAGGGCTTGCTCCAGACGTCTGGAGACACGCCGCGCAGCCGGTTCTTGTAGACGCGGTACGGCCCGTCCCCGAGCCACGTCAGGCCCCGGACGTTCGCCTCCGGGTAGTCGAAGTTCACGCCGAGGTGGTCGTGGTCGCCGGTGGCGCGGTAGCGGTACTCCAGCCGCAGCCAGCCGTTCGCGTCCAGGCGCCAGCGCACCGACGTCAGGTCGCCGCTGTAGTCGCATTGCACGACCCAGCCGGTGCCGTCGCGGAAGTGGCCGAACCCGGTGAGCGTCGCCGCCCCGCCGGCCGGCGCGGGACCGTTGGCCAGCGACACCGGCGTACTGCCGCGGCGCACGCCGGTCAGCCGCCCGTCGGACTTGCCGATGGTGACCCGGGTGGCTCCGGCGACGAGCGTGACGCCGTCGGCGGTCTCGGTCGCGGTGACGCTGCCCGTGGTCGCCGGTTTGACCAGGCTCGCCGCGAAGTCCGGCGCCTTGCGGATGCGCCACGTCCAGCCGCCGACGTCTCTGCCGGTCGGGTCGGTCACGCTCAGCCGCAGCGCGTCGGCGCCGGTCCAGTCGGCGGGTAGGCCGAGCGTCGCCGCGCCGGTGGCGCCTGGGGCGACGTCCGGCGCGGCGGCCTGGCCCTGAGACAGCACCTGGTGGCCGGTTCCCGCACCCGGCAGGGGGAAAGCCAGCATTTGCCAGGTGAACCGGCACGCTCGCAGGTTCGTGAAGTCGTACCGGTTGACCAGTTTCACGGTCTTGTCGAACGACGCCGGGAAGACCGAGTCGTAGTAGGCGGGATTGGCGAGCTGGACCGGAGACCAGATGTCCTTGATCGTGAAGAAGCTGCCTTCCTTCTCCCGGTACGGGCCGAGGATGCCGTCGGGGGCGCGGCTGCCGTTGGTGTCGAGGGTGCCGCCGCGGTCGTCGCGCGCGACGCTTTCGTCGACGAGCGCCCAGATGAACCCGCCTGCCGAGCGCTGGGCGCCGCCCATGAGCTTCCAGTAGTCGTTCAGGCCGGCCCCGGCGCCGCCGTCGTAGAGCCCATGCAGGAATTCCGTCGGCAGGAAGACCGTGGTGCCCGCGGCTTTGCTCGCGGTGCTGCTGTAGGACTGGTAGTGGCTGGTGTCGACGCCGCCGAACGTCGTCCACGGGTGCAGCACCGGCCGCCGCTGCGGGTCGTACCGGGCGAAGTCGTCGTCCAGCGCGGTGTTCCAGCCGCCTTCGTTCCCGTTGTCCCAGAACAGGATCGACGGGTGGTTGACGTCGCGCTCGACGAGGGCCTTGACCAGCGGCGCTCCGACACCCTCGTCGTAGTGGCGCTGCCAGCCGGTCAGTTCGTCCAGGACGTAGAGCCCGAGCTCGTCGCAGAGGTCGAGGAAGTAGACGTCCGGCGGGTAGTGCGACATCCGGACCGCGTTCATGTTCATGTCCTTCATCAGCCCGATGTCCAGCCGGGCCAGCCGTGGGCTCGACGCCCGGCCGGAGGTCGGCCAGAACGTGTGCCGGTTCGCTCCTTTGAGGACGATCCGCTTCCCGTTGACGTAGATGCCGTCGCCGGTCCGAACCTCGATCGTGCGGAAGCCGAAGCGCTCGACGGTGCTGTGCAGCGGCCCCCCGGCGGCGCTCGCGAGCGTCAGCTCGACCTGGTGGAGGTTCGGCGTTTCGGCCGTCCACAGCGCCGGCCGGGCCGCGGTGGTCGTCAGGGTCGCGTCCGTGGCCCCGCTCGCCACGGCGACCGAGAACGCGCCGCCGACGGCCGTGCCGTCGAGCCGGCGCAGTTGCGCGGTCAGCCGGGCCGCCGTGGTCACCCCGGCGAGCGTGACGTGGGCGGCGAAGGTCCCGTCCGCGCGGGCGTCGATCGCGACGCGGTCGATCCGGGCCGCCGGGTACGCCTGTAGCGACACCGGCCGGAAGATTCCCCCGAAGTTCCAGAAGTCGCCGCGGCGCTCGGCGTCGTTCACCGAGTTGTCGGCCGATTCCTTGCTCACGGTCGCCTCGAGCAGATTCGCCTCGCCGAGCCGCAGAAGGGACGTCACGTCGTAGCGGAAGCGGTAGAAGCCGCCCTGGTGCACCGGCCCCGCCGAAACGCCGTTGACCCGCACGTCGGCATCCGTCATGGCCGCCTCGAACACCAGGAAGATCCGCCGCCCGGCCCAGGACGCCGGCGGCGTGAACCAGTGCCGGTAGTGGCCCTTCTCCGCCGGGACGAGGTCCCCGCCATAGTGGTAGCTGCCGAAGCCGTGGCACTCCCAGTTCGACGGCGTCGGGATCGTGGCCCACTCCCCCGCGCGCCGGCCTGCCGTGACCTGGAAGTCCCAGTCGACCGTGTGGTCGGCATCGGCGCCGGTGAGGAGCATGGTTTCGGTCACGGGACCCGCGAGCGCCGTACCGGATCCGGCGGCCGAAGCAACTTCCGGTGTCGGCAATCCCGCGGCGGCCACACCGGCCGCGCCGATCGCCAAAACCTGACGACGAGTGACGTCCACCAGTCCTCCTGGATCCGATCTAATATATGACACACCGTACAATGACGGAGGCCGACCAAGCGGACAAGCAGCCGGACAAGTCTTGACGTTCGGGCCGCGAGCCCAGGACAGTGGTGCGGCACTCCGCCCCTTCCGATGACTCCAGCCGATGCCTCGCGAAAGGTAGGAGAATGTTCTCCTCGAACGTCCGCCGCCTGCGGTTCGGTGTCCTGACCGCGGTGATCGCCGCCGCCGCAGTCATCGCACCTGCCGCCACCACCGCGACCGCCGCCGTCGGCTCGACCGTAGTCGGCGTGGCCTCCGGGCGGTGCCTGGATGTGGTCGGCAACAGCACCGCGGCGAAGACGCGCGTCAACATCTACGACTGCAACGGCCAAACCAACCAGGCGTGGACGTTCACGGCGGCCGGCGAGCTACGGGTGTACAACGGCGCGATGTGCCTCGACGTCGCCGGGCAGAGCACCACCTCCCCCGCCGACGCGCAGATCTACCCCTGCAACGGCGGCGCCAACCAGAAGTGGCGGATCAACGCCGACGGCACCATCACCGGCGCGCAGTCGGGCCTCTGCCTCGACGTCACCGGGGCGGCCACCGCCAACAGCACCCTGGTCGGGCTGTACACCTGCACCGGCGGGGACAACCAGAAGTGGCGGACCTCCCTCGGCGACACCCAGCCGCCGAGCGTGCCGGGCAACCCCCGGATCAGCGACCTGGTCTGCGACGCCGTGACGTTCTCGTGGAACGCCTCCACCGACAACGTGGGCGTCGCGTTCTACGACGTCTACCACGACGGCCAGCTGATGAAGTCGGTGAGCGGAAGCACCCTGTCGACGAGCCTCACCGTCGTCGGCGGCGTGACCTGGGGCCTGTACGTCAACGCCCGCGACGCCGCAGGCAACGTCTCGCAAGCCAGCGCCACCGTGCCGGTCACCCCGCCGCAGTGCCAGCCCGACACCCAGGCACCGAGCGCGCCCACGAAGCTCACCGGCAGCGCCTCCGGCACGACCGTCACCCTGAACTGGACCGCCGCCACGGACAACATTGCCGTTCGGGCCTACGACGTCTACCGTGGCGGCGCCAAGGCTGGCACCGTCACCGGCACGGCCACCGCGCCACCCGCTACCACCTTCGTCGACAGCGGGCTGACGGCGAACACGACCTACTCGTACTACGTCGTCGCGCGCGACGCCCAGGCGAACGTATCGCCGCCCAGCGCGTCGACGACCGTGACCACCGGCGCGGCCTGCGGCGACTCCGTGTGCGCGGTGACGCAGATCGCCACCGACACCGACATCCCGTGGGGCCTGGTGACCCTGCCCGACGGCACCATCCTCTACACCCGGCGCGACGCCCACGACATCGTCCACCTGAACCCCGCCACCGGCGCCAAAACCAGCGTCGGCACGGTCCCCGGCGTCGACAACACCGACGGCGAAGGCGGACTGCTCGGCTTGGTCGTCTCGACGACGTTCTCCAGCGACCACTGGCTCTACATCATGCACACTTCGCCGTCGGACAACCGGATCGTGCGGATCAAGCTGGAGAACGACAAGCTGAGCACCAGCACCGAGCAGGTGCTGCTCAGCGGGTTGCTGCGCAACAAGTTCCACAACGGCGGCCGGCTGCGCTTCGGCCCCGACGGCAAGCTCTACGCCAGCACCGGCGACGCCCAGAACGGCGACAACGCGCAGAACAAAGCCAGCCTCAACGGCAAGATCCTGCGCCTGAACCCGGACGGCAGCGTGCCCTCGGACAACCCCTTCGGCAACTACGTCTGGAGCTACGGCCACCGCAACCCGCAAGGGCTCGCGTTCGACTCCCAGGGCCGGTTGTGGGAGCAGGAGTTCGGCAACGCGATCATGGACGAGACCAACCTGATCACCAAGGGCGGCAACTACGGCTGGCCCGCGTGCGAAGGCACCTCCGGGACCTGCGGCACCGCTGGCTTCATCGCCCCGAAGCGGACGTACCCCACAGCGGACGGTTCCTGCTCCGGCATCGCCATCGTCCGCGACGTGCTCTACGTCGCCTGCGAACGCGGCACCCGGATGTACCGCGAGGTGATCAGCGGCAGCGACCTGACGAACGTCCAAGCGTACTTCAACGGCACCTACGGGCGGCTGCGCACCGTGGAACCAGCGCCCGACGGTGCCCTGTGGCTGACCACGACCAACAACGGCGATAAGGACAGCATTCCCGACAACAGCAATGAAAAGATCTTCCACGTCGCACTGGGTTAGCGGGCTCCTGCACCTCAAACGATCCGCAGATTCAGCAGACGCTCCGCTGTTCCGTGCGCGATGTCCTCCTTCGCCGCAACCGGCAGGTCGGCTTGCTCGAGAAAGGACAGCGCGTCCTCGTTGCCGATGAACGGGTAGTCGACCGAATACATGATCCGCTCGGTTCCGAGGAGCTCCACGCAATACCGCAGCTGCGCCTGGCTGAACATCCCGCTGGGCGTGATGTACACGTTCTGCCGCACGTAGTCACCGATCGTCCGCTCCAGCTTCGTGACGCGCGGCGGCAGCGCCTCGTCGAGGCGGTCGAGGTAGAACGGCACCATCTCGCCCCAGTGCCCGAGGATCACCTGCAGATCCGGATACCGATCGAACACCCCCGTCAGCACGAGTTGCAGGAAGTGCACCGCGGTCTCCTGGTGCCACCCCCAGGCCGCGGTCTGGAACCGGGCAGTGACCAGCGGATCGAGCCCCTCGTAGTTCGAGGCGCTCGTCGCCCGCGGCGGCACCCCGGGGTGCAGGTAGACCGGGACCCGCAGCTCAGCGGCCCTGCGCAGGATGGGGTCGAAACGGGGCGCGGAAAGGAATTCGTCGTCGGTGCGCCCCATGATCATGGTGCCGACGCACCCCAGCTCGCCGACGCAGCGCTCAAGCTCCTTGGCCGCGGCGTCGGGCACGGACGTCGGCAGCGCGGCGAACGCGGCGAACCGGGTCGGATGCCGGCGCACGGCGGCGGCGAGGGTGTCGTTCGTCGTCCGCACCAGATCGACCGCGACGTCGGCGGGAAGCTGCTGCGTCGAGAGGCTCGAGAGGACTTGCATCGTGATGCCGTGGCGGTCCATGTCCGCCAGGCGACCCTCGTCGAGGTCGCGCAACACCGCCGCGCTCGGCGAATAGGGCAGGCCGCTGTCCGGATCGAAGCTCGCGGAGAAGTGCGGGCTCAGTGCCCGAGCCGCGGGCGCACTCGCCCGGGCCACGTCGACGTCGAGGTAGTGCTCCTCCAGGGTGATGATCTTCACGGCATCGTCCTCCTCTTCCGAGACATCCGTACGCGACGCTTCATGATCGTCGCGCCGCCGAGCCGGGCCCGCATCCCCGCACCGCGTCGATCAGGGCCGGCGCGTCGGCCGGGCCCGCGCGTCCTGACCACACGACCACCTGGTCGGGACGCGTAAGGATCAGCTCTGCGCCCACCCGTTCGGCGTAGCGGGCGGCGACATCGGACCCGGTGAGGTCGACGCGATCGAACGGAACACCTCGGGCGCGAGCGGCGCCTTCGATCGCCTGCCCGCCGGTTACGTCACCCAGCACCAGCAACGTGAGGCCCGGTCCCAGAACGTCGTAGAGTGACCGGCCGTCGTCCAGGAACACATGGGGCAGCCGCGCCCCGACGAGGCCGTCGTCCGCGCGGTCGCCGGGCGGAACGACGGGCGACTCCGTGATCCGCAAGCCGAGAACGAGCTCGAGCGCATGGAACTCCGGCTTCTTGGTCTCCTGGATGTGGGCGTCAGCCGCTCGGCGTGCGGCGGCTCCGGCCTCGTCATCGTCGTCGAGATCATCGGCGAGCAGGTCGGTCGAGAGCACGCGCATATTGGCCGTCGCCTCGTCGATGACGCGCCGTTGGACCGGACGCCGCTCGGCCTCGTAGCTGTCGAGCAGGGCCGGTCCACCCCATCCGGCGAGGACGGCCGCGAGCTTCCAGCCGAGATCGACGGCGTCGGCCAGGCCGGTGTTGAGGCCGTGGCCGCCGAACGGCGGGTTGAGGTGAGCGGCGTCGCCGGCGAGGAAGACGCGGCGGTCGCGCATCCGGTCGACGATCTGCATGCGGGCGGTCCACGGATCGGTCGACAGCACGGTGGCCTCGACCGGCACCCCGGCGACGTCGTCGATCAGGCGTCGTGCCGCGCGCTCGCCCGTCCGCCGGTCGACGCCGAACGCGATGGCCCACCACGTCCCGTGGCGATCGAGCGGTCCGACCAGCGCGGGCGCCGACCGGTTGACGATCCAGTACTGCACCGCCGGGCCGTGCCGCACGTGGTCCCACAGTTCCGGGCAGGAGAAGACCATGCCGAAGTTGGGACGCAGGGCCTGGCCTCCGCGATAGGCGGCACCGAGCTGAGCGCGCACCACGCTGCGGGGACCATCACTTCCGATGACGTAGGACGCTCGGATGATTTTCCGCTCGCCGGCCGCGGTTTCCACGGTGACGTCGACGAAGTCCTCGGTCTGATCGAGGGTGACCACCCGCGTCCCGAGTTCCAGGCGGCACGGGGCGAGTTGTCCGGCGGCCTCGCGCAGCACCTCCTCCAGAACGTACTGCGGGGCCTGCTGGCCGAGTTCGGCGAACCGGTCGCCATCAGGGGCGAGCCCGAGCACGCCGGTGAACCGCGACAACTCGCGTCCGGCCAGCGAGGTGCAGAACACGACGTCCTGGGACCACGAGACCGGGAGCGGCGCACGCTTTCGGAGGCGGTCGGCCAGCCCCCACCGGCGGAGGTGTTCCATGGTGCGGACGTTGAGCGTCTTGCATCGCGGACGAGCCGTCGACACCGTGTCGCGAGGTTCGATCACGATGCAGTCGATGCCGCGGTTGCCGAGCTCGACCGCGGCCGCCAGGCCGACCGGCCCGCCGCCGGCGATCAGTACCTCGATCGTGTCGGGCAGTGCGCCGAGCCTTCCGGCCGACGTCACCGCGCGCTCACCGCGGCGCGCTCGGCCCAGGCGGCGCACTCGTCGGCGAACGCCAGCTGACGCAGGTGCAGCGCATGGCCGAGGAGGTGGTGGTCGATGCTGTGCCCGGTGCCCCGGGCCACACCGGCGTCGACGAACGGCGCGGCGGTGAACATGGCGGCGAACCCGGCGACGTTCTCGGGGCTGCTGTCCCACAGCGCGTCGAATTCGGCGAGCGCGTTGTGCACCGGCACGTGGACGTTCGGCGCTACGGCGCCGAGATGCTCCCGAGGCCACGCGGGCGCCTGCACCAGTTCCCGGACCGGCACGGGTGCGTAGGCGTCGTGCGCCTGGTCGAGGCCGGCCGCGGCGTAGGTCCCCACCGGACCGAACATCACCTGGTCACGCTGGTCGTGGGGAAGGTCGACAGTATCGTCCGGCGGAAGCGATCCCAGCGCCTCGGCCGCGCCGCCCGCCGGGATGACTGCCCCCATGCCGGTGGCCGACACGCCGATGAGCCGGAAGGGAGGACGGTTCGCGGCGATCATCAACGCGATCATCCCCCCGATCGAGTGGCCGACCAGGAAGACGTCGTCACTGCCGAGCTCCTTCGTGACCGCGATGACGGCGCCGGTCAGCAGTTCCGCGTGCCGGGCGAAGGTGTTGGCGGCTGGGGCGAGCGGGGTGCTGCCTCCGTAGCCGGGGCGGTCGAATGCCACGACCTCGTGCCCGTTGGCGACGGCGACGTCGAGGAACGAACCGTCGGGCGATCCTGCGACGTCGAAGTAGTGAGCGGTGTAGGTCCCGCCGTGCAAGGCGATGATCAGCGGCTTGCCCGTCGGCTCGGCAGGCTTGGCTGCCACGGCTGTGATCTTGTGCCCCTCGACGTCGAACGTCAGATCGATGCGCTGCTTGGCCATCGTCGACCTCCTGCCACGGTGAAGGAATCAGGCGACCTTAAGCGCTATATGTGATAACGGCAAGAGTCGAGGGACGATGCTGCGGAATCGCCGCACCGAGGTCGCGGTGGTTCAGCGCCGCGGGCGACGCCCGTCCTTGGCCGTTCGATCACGCTGAGGCGCCGGCGCGTCGGCGGGTTCGCCGTCACCGAGCGCCCGCAGCGCGATCCGCTCGTTGCGTTCGAGATGGTCGCGCACAGCGCGAGCTGCCGCATCCGGATCGCGCCGCCGGAAGACGTCGATCAGGGCTTCGTGAGCCTCTTCGCGGCGATGATGCTCCTGCGGATCGGGGTCAAGAGCCCCGAAACCAATGCGGATGTAGCGCTCGGCCGCACGCCAGAGCGTGCTCAACAGCCGGACATCCCATGCGCTGGCGGCGGGCGCCAGCAACGCCATGTGGAACTCGTGGTGGGCATCGTAGATCGCATCCATCCCCAGCTGTTCGTCCCCGAATCCCGCGGCCAGCTGCTCGAGGCGGTCGAGCTCACCATCGGCCAGCAGCAGACAGGCACGGCTGGCTATTTCCGGCTCGATCGTGCGCCGGAGGCGGTAGATGGCATGCAGGTCGTCGAGGTCCAGCGGAGCGACCAGCGCGCTGCGGCCGGGCCGGGTGATGACGAGCCCTTCGCTTTCAAGGTTGCGCAGAGCGTCCCGGACCGGGATGAAGCTGACGTTGAGCATCCCGGCGATCTCCCGCAGCGAGAATTCGCGTCCGGGCTCGAGGTCTCCGCACAGGATCGACCGCCGCAGTTCCACGGTGACCTGCTCGGCCACCGAACGCGACTCGATCGGGCGCACGCCGGTCGACGGTGATGCCACGTGAACTCCCTCGTCTGTCGTCCGGGCGCCTGCCCCGAGTGCATCAACTATAGAGACGACCAGCCGGACGTCGACATGCTCACCCGTTGCTGTTATCACATATAAAGACTAGGGTGCGAGACCATCGTCCTGCACGGGTAAGGAGCCACCATGCGCATCGTCAACGCGGCCGGGCGCGCGAGCATCGTCGCCGACGACGCGCTGATCGACATCGAGTCCGCCTCCGGCGGCGCCTTCCCCGCCGACCTGCAAGCCCTCTACCATCACTGGGACGACCTCCGCTCATGGGCGATCGGCTACAACGGCGGCCCGACGGCACCCTCGGACGTTCACGAGTTCGACGCGCCGGCGCCCCGGCCGCGGCAGGTGTTCGCGATCGGGCTGAACTACCGCGACACGCCGCCGAGTCCGGCATGGACGTCCCGGACTCCCCGGTGGTGTTCACGAAGTTCCCCGCGTCGATCACCGGCCCGTCCGCCGTCGTGGAGCTTCCCCGTGGCTCCGTCGACTTCGAGACCGAACTGGTCGTCGTGCTGAGCCGGGACACCTACCGCATCCCCGCCTCCCGCGCATGGGACCACGTCGCCGGGCTTACACTCGGGCAGGACCTGTCGGAGCGGGGACTGCAACTGAAGCCCCCGGTACCGCAGTTCAACCTCGGCAAGTCCTACCCGGGCTTCGCCCCGATGGGACCGGAACTGGTCACCCCCGACGAGTTCCCCGACCGCGACGACATCGGTCCCGGCTGCCGGCTCAACGGCGAGCAGATGCAGAAGTCGCGCACCAGCGACATGATCTTCCCGGTGTCGGAGATCATCGCCTACCTGTCCTCGGTTGTCCGCCTGTACACCGGAGACGTCATCTTCACCGGTACCCCGGCGGGCATCGGCATGGCCCGCGACCCCGCCCGGTTCCTGCGTCCGGGCGACGAGCTGGTCACCTTCGCCGAAGTCATCGGCTCGATGCGCACCCGGTTCACCTCACCGCTGTAGACCCGACCGCCGCGCATCACCTTCGCTCAATGCCGAGAAAGGAAGCACGATGTCCACCACCCCCAAGTTCGCCCACGTGGTGTTCCAGACCAGCCAGGCCCCGCAGATGCGGGATTGGTACTGCACCGTCCTCGACGCCCACGTCGTTTACGAGGACGACAACCTGACCTTCATCACCTTCGACGAGGAACACCACCGCATCGCGCTGCTCAACTCGCCCGCTCCGCTGGAACGCAAGACTCCCGCGACCGCCGCGATGCACCACGTCGCCTACACCTTCGACCACCTCGACGACCTGCTCTCCCGCTACGAGTCGCTGCGGGACAAGGGCGTTTCCCCGGCCGTGTGCATCGCCCACGGGGTGACCACGTCGATGTACTACCAGGACCCGGACGGCAACTTCGTCGAGATGCAGGTCGACAACTTCGCCGAACCCGACGACGCCACCGCTTACATGAACGGTCCCGAGTACGCGGCCGACTCCGTGGGTCCGGCGTTCGACCCGCAGGCGATGCTCGAAGCCCGCCGTGACGGGGCGGAGGTCGGCGAGCTCACGAACCGGACTTGGTCGGCGAAGGCGGACTTGCCCAACCCGATGTCCGTGCTCGTCGGCGCTCCTTGAGCAGGAACGAGCCCGATGGTGACGAATCCCGCCACGCCCGAGTGCCTGATGTGCCGTCTTGACGACATCGATGGGGCGTCTGTCGTCTTCCGAGACGAGCTGTGGGCCGCCGAGGTCGTGCCCCCCTTCGCCGTGCCGGGCTGGTTCATCTTGCGTACCCGGCGGCACGCCGAGCGGATCACTGGGCTCGACGATGACGAGCTGGACACTTTCGCCCGGCGAGCCCGCGACCTCGTCGCCGCGGTCACCGAAGTCACCGGGGCACCGGCCACCTATCTGCTCGTGTTCGGTGAGAACCATCCGCACTTCCACGTAGTCGTCACCGCACGAGGCGAAGACGTCCCGCCGCACCGCCGCTCCGGCGACATCCTCAAACTCGTACCCGACCTGGTCGACCCGGCCGCGGCCACCGCCCTGGTCCCCGCGGTCCGGAAAGCCTACGAGCGTGCCGTCGCGGCCACCGCGTGACCGTGACTCGTCCGACTGCCCACGGAGGCCGCATGACCGAGAAGATCGCCGTCCGTGATGTCCGGGTCTTCGACGGCCGGACGCTGCGGGAGCCGTCCACCGTCGTCATCGACGGCCCCACCATCGGCAGCGACCCGGCCGGGGCACGGGTCGTCGACGGTGGCGGCGCAGTCCTGCTGCCCGGTCTGATCGACGCCCACATCCACCTGCAGAGCCGGGAAACGCTGGAGCAGCTGGCTCGCTGGGGGGTGACCACCGGGCTCGACATGGCGACTTGGCCCGCCAGCCGGCTTGCCGCGCTGCGCGACGCACCCGGGCTGACCGACATCCGCAGCGCCGGCACCCCCGCGATCGGCCCAGGCGGCCCGCACGCACGGATGCCAGGCCGGCCCGCGGACTCCGTTCTGCGCACCGCCGACCAAGCGCAGACCTTCGTGGACACCCGAATCGCCCACGGTTCCGACTACCTCAAGATCGTGCTCGAGGCCCCCGGCGAGGGCGGCCCGGGCGAAGCGGCCGCGCGGGCCTACGTCGAGGCCGCACACCGGCGGAAGAAGCTGGTCGTCGCGCACGCAGCCACGCCCGGGGCCTTCGAACTCGGCTTGGACATCGGCGCCGACGTCCTCACCCACGTCCCGCTGGGCGCTCCGCTGGGCGCGGACATCGTCGGGCGGATGGTGTCCGCGAAGACGGTCATCGTTCCCACGCTGTCGATGATGGAGACCATCGCGGGCAACGTCGGCCGCCCCGAGGCTTTCGCCGGTGCCTCCCTGAGCGTCGCCACGCTGCACGCCGCCGGTGTGCCCGTCCTCGCCGGCACCGACGCCAACGCCGCGCCGGGCGCGCCCGCTCATGTCGAGCACGGCAGCAGCCTCCACCACGAACTGGAACTCCTGGTTCAGGCCGGACTGCCGGCGATCGACGCCCTCCGCGCGGTCACCGCCTTGCCCGCCCGGTACTTCCGGCTCGACGATCGCGGTGCCATCGCCCCGGGACTGCGCGCCGACCTCGTCCTGGTCGACGGCGACCCCACCACCGACATCACGGCGACCCGGAACATCGTCCGTACCTGGTGCGGCGGCATCGAGCTGACCTCGGCCTGACCTCGCGATGGCTGCGGTGGTCAAGCCGGCAAGCATACCGGATCGGCACGCCGGTCTCCCGCGATCTCCGTTGCCGGCAGCCGGAGATCAAAGCGGCCTGCGCCCGGCCACCGGCTGCAAGAACGGAGCCGGCGGCTGGGCGCATCCAGGAGCCTCACCCTCCGGCGGCGAGGGCGGCCGCCGTCTTGTGGGGCGGGGCGGGGACGGCGTAGGTACCGACGACCCGCTGCCTGATCTGGCCGATGCCCTCGATGTGGCTGATGAGCTCGTCACCGAGCTGGAGGAAGCGCGGCGGCGTCCGGCTCATCCCGATGCCGGACGGTGTGCCGGTGAAGATGAGATCGCCGGGGAAGAGCGGGGTGATGTGGGAAAGCCAGGCGACCAGGGCCGGCACTCCGAACACCATCCCGGAGGTTCGGTCCAGCTGCAGGACCTCATCGCCCAGACGGGTGCCGATCTCGAGGTCGTCCGGGTCGGCGAACTCGTCGGGGGTGACCAGGACCGGGCCGGTGGGCCCGAAGCCCGGGAACGACTTGGCCACGCTGAACTGAGGAGCCGGGCCGGAACGCTGGAGGACTCGCTCGGACAGGTCCTGTCCGACCGTGAGGCCGGCGACCACCGCCCACGCCTGCTCCTCGTCGATCCGGTAGGCGTTCGCACCGATCACGACGACCAGCTCGACCTCCCAGTCGACATTGCCGTGTGGCAGGGACAACTCGTGCTGCGGCCCGACGATGCACGAGGGGAACTTGGTGAAGACCACCGGAGTCGTCGGCAAGTCGTAGCCGGACTCTCGCGCGTGCTCCGCATAGTTCAGCCCGATGGCGAACACCTGCCGTGGATGCGGGCTGGGCGCCCCGACGTGCTCGGCGGCCGGCCAGTCCGCATCGTGCACGGCGGGGACCGTCCCGTACTCGGTGTCGGCCCAGGCCCGGAACTCGGCCCATCGCTCGAAAACCGCTGAGGGACTGGGGCCGAATCGGCCTCCGCTCGCCTCGAAGACGTCGACCGGCTCCTTGTCGTGGGCCAGGACGGTGCGCCCGGCGACATTGGCGATCCGCATAGCTTTTGCTCCGCTCGTTCGGGTGGGTAGGTGACGGGGTGGCTGGCTTCAGCCCGGCCACAGTGGACAACTCGCGCTACGCCTGCGACGTCCCAGCCCCGGGGCGCCGGTACAGGCCCGACACGCACGCGCGCAGGAGTGAGCCGAGCGAGCCGGCAGACACGGCGGAGCCGTAGACGTACCAGTCGGGCCGGACCACGACCGCCGCGCAGGCGTGTTCGTCGAGCCACCGCCGGTACACGCCGTCGACGTCGTCGATCGCTGTTACGGCTCCGGGCTCGCCGTTCGCCGGGGCGCCGAGGACGAGTACCGAGCCGCCCACGGTGCGCCACGCTGCCAGGTCGTCGTCGCGGCCGGCGATCGCCGATGCGTCCCAGGCGACGAGCAGCCACCCGCCGCCGGACACGTCGTCGAAGCGCTGCCTGCGGCCTGGCGGCTGCGCGACCCACGCCTGCGGGAACAGCTGTCCGCGGGCCGTGTCGCCCGGTGCGGCCGCCGCGAGAAAGCCCGTGCGGTAGCCGGGGAAGCGGAAGCCTTCGGGGAGCTGGCCAGAGCGCCGGCGCCGGAGCAGTTCCTCGTCCCGCAGTCTGGCCGCCCGTTTGTCGCGGATGGTCTGGAGCCGCCCGAGTTCGACCGCCTTTTCGGTGATGGCCCGGACGTGCGGCGAGCGTTCGGCTGCGTAGGTTTCCAGGAGCTCGTCGTCCGCTCCCCGCAGGACGAGATCGAGTTTCCAGGCGAGGTTGTGAGCGTCCCGGAAGCCGGAACACATGCCCTGGCCCAGGAACGGGGGCATCTGGTGGGCGGCGTCGCCGGCCAGCAGGAACCGGCCCCGTTTCCACTCCCGGGCGACCGTCGAGCGGAAGGTGTAGGGCGCGACCCGGATGAGTTCGGCGTCCTCGGGGGCGATCCAGCGCTTGACCCGGTGCCACACCTGCGCGGGGTCAACGGCCTCGGCCGAGGGGACGGCTTCGTCGAGCATGAAGGAGAAGCGGTGGTGGTGCGGCCCGATGGAGATGATGGAGGTCGGTTGTTCGGGATCGCCGTACTGCAGCGCCATGGGCAGGTCGACCTCGCGGGTGAGGCGGAAGTCGCAGACCAGCCACGGCTCCTGGAAGCCGTAGTCGTCGATCTCGATGCCGAGGCTCGACCTGAGCGAGCTGTTCCCACCGTCGCACCCGACGGCGAACCGGGCGGTGAACTTCCGTGCCCGGTCCTCCGATCCGGTTGCGGCTCTTCCCAGTTCGTCGGCCGGCCGGGCGGCGACCTCCACCGCGTCGCCGGTCTGCCGGAAGTCGGTGGCCACGAGGCCCCGGATGATTTCGACGCCGGGGGTGCGTCGGCACAGGGCGTCGAGTTCGCGTTCCAGTACCGGCTGGAACATCATGTTGAACTCCGGCCAGCCGGAACGGCCGAAGTCGGAGAACTCGTTGCCGATCAGGGTTTCCCCTTCGGCGTTGCACCAGTCGTACCTGCGTTGCACCCGAGTGCCGACGGCGACTCGTCCGGCGATGCCGAGCTTCTGCAGCAACCTCATGACGTCGTCGTCGAACGTCGCGGCTCTGGGCAGGTTGTAGAGCCCGGCGTACCGCTCGATGACCGCAACCCGGTGTCCCTGTCTGCCCAGCAGCGCGCTGAGCGCCATGCCCGCCGGGCCGTAGCCGACGACCAGGACGTCGTAGTCCTCCGCCGGCCGGCTCGCCGGCCCGCTCACTGGTCCGCGGTCAGGATCGGTGCCCGCATGGCCTCCGGGACCAGCGGCTGGTCCTGCAGGGCCGGGGACGCCCACGCGGCGACGGGCAGCTCTTCGCTGTCCGGATCGGGGTCCCAGAAGTACGGCGAGTCCGCCAGCCCGTCCATCTCCGAGTAGTAGTACTCGGAGAAGGCCCCCGCGGGGTCCTTGAGGTACCAGAAGTAGTTCGCCGACGCGGCGTGCCGGCCGAGCCCCCAGGCGTGCCGCTCGGGGTGGTTCTCGATCATCCGCGAACCGCCGTAGCCGATCTCGTCGACACCGCGCACCTTCCACGCCGTGTGGTGCAGCAGCGTCATCGGAGCCGGCAGGAGGACGATGTTGTGGTGGTCGGTTTCGAAGCGCATGAACGGGCCGCCGATGACGTAGTCGCTGAGCCGCATGCCGATGCCGTCGAGGAAGAAGCGCTTCGCCTCCTCCACGTCGGTGCAGCCGATGACCACGTGACCGAGCCGCAGTGGCCGGACCGGCTCCCGCTGGACGAGATCGGTCCGGTCCACCGACGTCGGCACGCTCGGAGCGGGGTCCTTCGGCAGGCGATCCGCCACCGAAACCCGGACCAGGACGCCGCTCACCGGCTCCGTCGCCTCCAGACCGGCAGCGGAGCGCACCGAAGCGATGCCGAGCCCCTCGAACCGCTGCGCGATCGCATCGAGGTCGGCCTCCGCGTCCGCGGCGATGTTGAGCTCGGCGATGCGCGGCACGTCGCCGCTGCGCAGGAACAACTGCTCGCCGCCCACCTCGGTGGCGAAGGCGCCGGGTGAGGTCTCCCGTAGGCCGAACTCGGTGTAGAAGGCGCGGGTCAACGGGAGGTTCGGCACCTCCCGGACCAGGCTGATCACGCGGTGGACACCCATGCCAACTCCTCAACAACGGGGGGTCGTCTTGCCAGCAACGTACCACTGGAGTGAATCGACTGCATATAGGTGAACGTGCTTCTTGCCCCGCCGCCCGGCTTGACGTGACGACGCGCGCCCATTTACCGTGACCGAATTAACTAGAACGTTCCTTACGGAACTGGACGACCGCGTCGCACGGGCTGCGCCGCGGTTCGTTTCCTTTGACGAGCCGCGAACCGACGGTCCGGTCATCGAGAGCATCCACCAGGAGACGACGTGACCCCTGCCAGCAAGGCCACCGAGCGGACGCCGGCTCCGCACACCGACTGCGACGTCGCCATCGTGGGCTACGGGCCGGTCGGCATGATCACCGCCGGGCTGCTCGCCCAGCGCGGACTGGACGTGGTCGTCCTCGAGCGCTGGCCCCAGCGGTACTCGCTGTCCCGGGCGGGCCACCTCGACAGCGAGACGATGCGCACCTTCCAGAAGCTGGGCGTGGCGGAAGACGTCGAGCTGGTGGCCCGCCCCATGGTGGAGTGGAGCCTGACCTCGGCGGACATGGACATCCTGGCGACCGTCATGCTGGGCAAGGGGGGCGCGGGCTGGAAGGAAAGTTACCTCTCCTACCAGCCGGAAATCGAGGCGATCTTCGATGCCCGGGTTCGCGCCTTGGGGGTCGAGGTGCGCATGGGGACCGTGGCGACCGGGCTCGTGCAGGATGACGACGCGGTCACGCTCACCGTCGTCCCCAGCCACGGCCCGGAAGCCGAACCACGGCCGGGCGCCGAGCCGGGTACCGTCCGCGCCGGCTACGTCATCGGCGCCGACGGAGCGCGCAGCTGGGTGCGTTCCTGCATCGGCAGCGAACGGACGGACCTGGGGTTCCCGGCCCTCGACCAGCTCGTCATCGACATCGAGCACACCGACCCCGACGTCCACCTGCCCCAGTTGCCCGAGGTGTACCAGGTGCTCGACATCAACCGGCCGCTGCTGGCGGGCCGCTGGTCGGGTCCGCGCCACTCCCGGTTCGAATTCGCCCTGAACGAGGGCGAGAGCCGCACCGAGCTGATGGACGAGCAGCGCTGCTGGGAGCTGCTGAAGCACTGGGACATCACTCCCGAAATCGGCCGGATCGAACGGCGAGGCGTCTACACCTTCGAAAGCTCCCTGACGACCCCCTGGCGACAGGGGCGGGTGCTGCTCGCCGGCGACGCTGCCCACACGATGCCCCCGTTCATGGGCCAGGGCATGTGCTCCGGAATCCGCGACGCGTTGAACCTGTCGTGGAAGCTCGACGCGGTCTTCCGCGGCGAGGCGGACCAGACCCTGCTGGACACCTACGAGTCGGAGCGGGCGCCGCACGTACGCCGGCTGACCGAGATTTCGATGGCCTTCGGCGAGCTCGTGCTCATGCGCGATCCCGAGGCCGCCCGGCAGCGCGACGAGATGCTGCGCGCCGGGAAAGTCCCCACCCCGCCGATCTTTCCCCGGCTGGGACCCGGCATCGTGGCCAGGGGCTCCGAGGACGAACTCGGGAGCGCCGTCGGCCGGCTCTCCCCCCAGGCCCGGGTGGCGCTCGATCGCAGGGTCGACCGGTTCGACGAGTTCGGTTCCGGGTCCGGGTGGCGCATCATAGCCCGGCACGCCGTTCCGCCCGAGTTGTTCGACCATCGGCAGCGGGACCTCATCGCCAGGCTGGACATGGACATCGCACACGTGTCGCGGGGCCCCGGCCCCGGCTACTACCTCGACCTCGACGCCGAGTACGACCAGTGGTTCCAGGCCAACGACGCCCGGGCCTTCGTGCAGCGACCCGACGGATACGTCTTCGGTACCGCGCGCTCGGTGACCGACCTGCCGGACGTGCTCGACGAGCTGGCCGACGTCCTGGCCGGTCACGGGTGGCACGGGCGCACGACCGGCGACCACGGTGCCGGCTTCGAGCCAGCCGGATGAGCCGGAGCGGCCCGCCCGGCAGCGCGAGGGCCGCTCTGGCTAGGAGTGCCCGAGCTCCTGCGACATCAGCCGGGCCGAGCTCAGCAGTTCCGCCGTAACGGAAGTCAGCTCGGCATCGGTGGCCTGCTGGGCGGGCAGGACGACGGCAACCACCAGCGGCAGCGAATCCGCCGCGGAGAACACCGGCGCAGCGACCGAGACCACCCCGGGAACGACGCCACCGGAGGTGACCGCGACGCCGGTGCGCAGGACCTCGGCGGTGAACCCCTCGACCTCGTCCCGGCTGGGGGCACCGGGCGTCCGGAGCTGACCGCGAAGAAGCGGTCCGGTGAGCGTCTTCGGCAGGTGGGCCAGATAGACCTGGCCGATGGACGACGTCAGCAGCGACATCGTGGCGCCGACCCGGACGGTGATGGGCAGCGCGTACGACCCGTACTCCCAGCGGACGACGACCGGTCCGTGGTCGCCCCAGACGGCAAGATTGACCGCGTGACCGGTCCGGTCGCGCACGGCCGGCAGGTGCTCGGAAACCAAGGAGACTTCGTCCATCCGGCGCAGCGCCTCGATGCCCAGCCTGCGCAGGGCGGGCCCGAGGTCGTAGCGTCCCGACCGGGCCGACTGGGCTACGAGCCCGGCGCGCCCCAGGCTCACCAGGTAGCGGTGCGCCTTGCTCGGCTGCATCCCGCTCGCGACGGCGATCTGGCTGAGCGTCATGGGGCCGAGCCCCTGCTCCAGCGCCTGCAGCACCGTCATGGCGAGTTCGACGGACTGGATGCCCTGTCGCGCGGGCGACGTCCCGGGCTCGTCACTCGGGTCGGGCGGCAGCTGCGAGGCGGTCACGTCCTCACTCTATTCACTGACAAAAGTCGCGAGGTCATCGACCGACGAGGGTCGCCGGCGAAGGCGTGCTGCCGACCGCGGTCAGCCACGCTATCCGGGGACGAGCACGAGCTTTCGGCGCGCTCCGGCGGCCTGCCGCGCCCAGGCGGCCTCGACCTCTCGTAGTGGTACGGCCTCGACGTCGACCTCCACCTGGCCGGCCGCGACACTCCGGGTGAGGTCCAGGTAGGCGGCGCGGCGCTCCTCGAACGGGCAGTGGAAAAGCGCATAGCTGCGCAGGTCCATCGCCCGGGCCCGCAGCTCGGCGGCCGGAAGATCGAGCGAAGGAGCGGCGACCTGCCCCATCTGGATCAACCGGGCGCCGTGCCGTGCCGCCTTGATCGCCCCCAGTGCGGGGAGGCCCCACAGCGGATCGATGATCACGTCGGCGGGGCCGGCCCGGTCGATCACCGTCCGCGCGAAGTTGTCCGGATCGTCGGTGAGGGGAACGGCAGACAGGCCGGGCTCGGCCGCGAGCCGGTCGAGAGCCGGTCCCGGCAGGTCGGCGGCCACCACCGCACCGGCGCCCAGCGCGCGGGCCGCCTGATGGGCGATGCGTCCCAGCGCTCCGGTGGCACCCAGGACCAGTACCGTCTCACCCGGCTGAAGCCGCGCGCGCCAGGTCAGGGCGGTCCAGGCCACCAGCCCGGTGTTGCCCAGCGCGGCGGCGGCGAGGTCGTCGATGCCGGGCGCCACCGGCATCAGCCGGTCGGTGGGTACGAGGGTCTGTTCAGCCCAGGCGCCGTAGGGTCCCACGGTCTCGTCGAAGAAGACCCGTTCCCCGTCGTCGGTGAAGCCGACCCCGTCGGTTCCCACCACGTGCGGAACGGGGGGCACTTCGCCGTAGAACCGACCGGACGCGCGCAGGAGCACGAAATGGTGCACTCCAGCGGCGGTGACCCGCAGCACCGAGTTCCCGCCACCGCCCGTCGGCGGCGGGAACTCGTCGTACGCGGGCGCGGAACCCAGCTCGTGCAGTACGGCAGCCTTCATGTCCTTCTTCCTTCGACGTTGTCAGAGGGTGTCGCGTGCGGGGCCGGCTGTCTCACCGGGTGGCGGGCACCTGGTGCAGCCAGCCGAAGGCGGCCTCGTAGAGCTCGTCCACCTGCTCCGGGCGATCGCTTCCGTACAGATCGTCCCGAAGCGGCTTGCCGATCTCGTGCAGGTGGTAGGCGAGGTACATGAACGGCCTGCGGAATCGCGTCAGGACCTCGGGGTCGATCTTCGGCGACGTCCCGTACACCACGGGTACGAGGGTGTCGCGGTCGTAGATGCAGTCGAGGCGGGAGATCTTCCAGCTGTCCTCGATGCGTTCCAGCCGGTACAGCAGCCGGGTGGAGGAGATGACGTAGGCGTCGACGCCGCCGAAGCTCTGGACGATCGAGATCTCGGCCGGAACCTCCGCCACCGCGCGGTCGGCCGCCGTGTGCACCACGGGCGGGGACAGCCGGTGGCTGGGCCGGAGCCCCTCCGCGAAGCTCGCCCGGGACAGCTCGACGAACTCGGCCCCGGATCCGTCGAACCAGGTGATGCGGACCCGCGAATGCGGGTGGAAGCAGGACCCTTCCTGGTCGAACCAGCCGCGGTCGCGCCCCTGGCGCTCTTTGAGGATCACCTGCGTGATCTCGGTGGTGTCGTTCATGACCGCTCCTCGCCGATGTAGAAGACCACTCACACCCGCATCAAGCCACCGTCGGCGACGATGGTCTGACCCGTCACGAAGGCCGAATCGTCGCTGGAGAGGAAGCAGACGGTGCCCACGATGTCGGCGGCCGTCCCGACCCGCTTGATCGCCTGCATGCCGGCGACCATCTCCAGCACCTCGTCACCGATGAAAGCCTGGCCGCCCGGGGTGCTCGACGCCGTGGGACAGACGGCGTTGACGGTGATGCCGTGCGGAGCCAGGTCGGTGGCCAGGGCCCGGGTGAAGCCGATGACCCCGCCCTTGGCGGCCATGTAGGAGACCATGTCGGGCACCGCGAGGCCGAGCGAGTTCGAGGCGATGTTGACGATCCGCCCCCAGGACCCGTCGCGCATCGAGCCCATCACGGCCTTCGCCATGAGGAACTGGGAGTCCAGGTTGATGCCCTGGATGCGCTTCCACTCCGCGAAGTCCAGCTCCCAGATGTCCCGGAAGGGGAAGGCGCCGGCGTTGTTGACGAGGATGTCGACGTGCCCGGCGAATCCGAGCATGTCGGCGGTGATGGCTTCGACCTGCTGAGGGTCGGTGAGGTCCGCCTGCAACGCGAGCGCCTTCCGGCCGGTCTCCTGCACTGCCGAGACCGTCTTGTCCGCGGGGTTCAGGTCGACCGCGATGATGTCGGCGCCCCGGCGGGCGAGTTCGGTGGAGATGGCGGTACCGAACCCGCCTGCCGCGCCGGTGACGACGGCGACGCGGTCGGCGTGGGTGGACGGGCTGCTCATGGACTGCTCCTTTTTCCGCTGTTCGGGGTGCCCGGTCTCAAGGGGCCGGGTACGGCGTGCCGCCTGGCGATCAGTGCTGAGCCGGCACGTAGTCCTGCACGATCTGCTTGTACTCGAGGAAGTCCTCCATGCTGGCCGTGCCGCCGAGCCGGCCGAGGCCGCTGGCCTTGTAGCCGCCCTCTTCGAACTCGATGGTCAGATTGGCCCAGGAATTGACCGAGATCAGGCCCGCGTCGAGCTGCCGTGCCAGGCGCGCCGGCCGGTCGACGTCGCGGCTGTAGACCGACGCCGACAGCCCGTACTTGGTGCCGTTCGCCAGGGTCACTGCCTCCTCCTCGGTGTCGAAGACCTGGACGGTCTGAACCGGCCCGAAGGTTTCCTCCTGCACGATCGCCAGCGAGGAGTCCTCCACCGACAACAGCGTCGGGTGGTAGAAGGCGCCGCCCGCCAGGGCCGGGTCGGTGCTCGGGCCGCCGCGGACGATCGGCTTCGCGCCCGCCGCGATGGCTTCTTCGACGGCGGCGTCGACGCGCGCGACCGACGCGGTGTCGATCATCGGCCCGATCTGGCTGGCTGGATCCGACGCCGGGCCGGGCTTGACCGCCTCGAGCCGCTCGGCCAGCTGCTGAGTGAACTCGTCGGCGATTTCGCGCTGCACGAGCACCCGGCTCCCGGTCATGCAGAACTGCCCGGCGAACACGGTCGAGGAGGCCACCACGGTCGGCAGGACCAGGTCGAGATCGGCATCCGCGAAGACCAGGTGGGGCGTCTTGCCGCCCAGCTCCAGCCCCACCCGCTTGAAGTTCTCCGCGGCGTTCCGGGCGATGATCCGGCCGGTCGCGGTGCTGCCGGTGTAGCTGATCACCGGCACCTGGGGCGACTCCACCAGCAGTTCGGCGACCTCGGAGCCGGACTCGATGACGACGTTGACCACGCCGGCCGGCAGTTCCGGCACGCCGGCGAAGATCTCCGCCGCCAGGTGGCCGGACTGGGCGGCCTGGCCGGGCAGTTTGAGCACTGTGGTGCAGCCGGCCGCGAGGGCCGGGGCCAGAGCCCGGATCGAGAGGTACGCCGGCGAGTTCCACGGGGCGATCAGCCCCGCGACGCCGACCGGCTGGCGGATCGTCATGGCCTGCCGGCCGGGCTGGGTGTCACTCACGCGGCCGAAAGTGTGCAGCGCGAGCCCCGAGGCGAAGCGCAGGGCCCGGACGATGAAGTGCGCCTCGAACGCGGCCTCGCCCGGCAGCTTGCCGTTCTCCCGGCAGAGCGTGGCGACCACGTCATCCATCCGGTCGGCGTAAGCGTCGGCCAGGTGACTCAGCGCGGTGGCCCGGCGCATCGCGTCCAGCCGCCAATCGCTGCCGAGGAAGGCGCTGCGGGCGGCGTCGATCGCCGCTTGCCCGTCCGCCTTGTCCGCGTCGGCGTAGGTGCCGATGACCTCGCCGGTCGCCGGGTTGATGCTGTTCGAGGTCCGGGCGGAACCGACTCGTTCACCACCGATGAAATGCCGCACCGCGATGTGCTCAGTCATCTTCTTGTCTCCTCCGATGAGGGCATGCCGGCGAGGACCACGCCGGGGAAGCGTCCGGTGTGCGCAAGACCGGCGACGCCGTTCCCGCTGCCCGCCAGGCTCCAGCGTTCACCTCTATGCATTAGATTCACGAATGCTGAACCTTGGACACGCTGGTGTCAAGGCTGGCCCGAAGGCCACGAGGGCGGCGGTCGCGTCTTGCGGCGCGCGATCCCCCCGCATCCCGTGGGCACGCACACCGCCCTTGACAGGGTCTGACCACTCCCTTAGCTTCACTCTACCGCTGTATGTAACGACCGCCACAGAAGCAAGGCGGTGGGCTGGGTCAGCGAGCCCGCCGCATGTCGACCCCCCTCCCGCCTGGCATTGGACGTGCGTGTCCGCTGCGCAAGCCACCAGGGCCGGCGGTTCGAGGAGCGAAGGGCCCGAGGCCCGCACCGTGGCAAAACGACAACGTGTCACTGACGACAGGAGAGTCGAGTGCTGCTCGCGAAGATCGGTTACCTGAGGCGCGGCAGCGTCCCGCCTTCACGGTCCCGCGCATCCAGGTCCACGGGGAAAACCACGCCGACCCGGTCGGCACCCACGAGTGCCGGCGGACACTGGAGGCACAGCACCGCGCTACGAGCGGCAGCGGCGGGTGCGGCGACGGTGATGGCTCTCTCGGTCACGGCCTGCGGGTCAGGCTCGACCTCGTCCGGGGCATCGGCACAGGGAGCCGACCTGGCGGCGGCGAAGGCGGCTGTCGCGCCTTACACCGGTCACTCCGGCGCGTTTCCGGTGACGCAGCCACTCAGCAAGCCACTGCCGGCCGGAACGAAGTTCGCCTTCCTGCAGTGCGGAACCGCCGCGTGCGGATTCACAGCCAAGCTGCTGGCGCCCGCGGTCAAGGAGGTCGGGGGCACCCTGACCGCGGTGAGCGCCGGCACCACCGCACAGTCCATGCAGGCCGCGGTCTCCAGCGTCCTCACCCTCAAGCCGGCCGTCGTGGTGATCTCCGGCATCGACCCGAACGTGTTCGGCGGTGCGCTCAAGGACCTGTCCGCGGCCGGCATCAAGGTCGTCACGATCTCGGTCGCGCGGGACACCGCACCGTACGGCGTCACCTTCAACTACATCGGTCTGCAGACGACCCAGACGGCGGGGAAGCTGATGGCCGACTGGGTCATCGCGAACAAGGGTGCCAAGGCCGACGTCGTGTTCTACGGCGTGCCCGCGATCGACTTCTCCACCAAGCAGCAACAGGCTTTCGAAGAGGAGATGCGGAAGTACTGCGCGGGATGCGCAGTCCGGGCGGTACAGATCAACGTCGCCACGTTGGGTACCACCTCCGCCCGCACGGTCGTCACCGACCTGCAGTCGCATCCCAAAACCGACGTGGCGGTGTTCGCGAGCGCCGAGGTGGCCGCCGGTCTGCCGACCGCGATGAAGGCGGCCGGTCTGTCGGTCACGACCCTCGGCTACGCGCCCCAGCCGGGAGGCCTGCAGGACATCAAGGACGGCGGCATGACGGCCGGTCTGGCCGTCGACTTCCCGATCGCCGTGTGGACCGCTGTCGACGCCTCGGCGCGGCTGGTCGAGGGTGACCAGCCGACAGCCTCCGAGCAGGCCGGCGAGGTGCCGATCCAGCTGCTCGGACAGCAGGACATCACCTTCGACCCGTCTCGGGGCTGGTCCGCCTACCCGGACTACCAGCAGCGGTTCGCCACGCTGTGGCACCCGGCGGGATGACCCGTGGACACCGAATCCGTACCGCTGCTGCGCGTGCGCGGTATGTCGAAAACGTTCCCTGGGCTGAAGGCACTCGACGACGTGGCCTTGGAAGTCCGCTCCGGTGAGATCGTCGCGGTCCTCGGCCACAACGGGTCCGGGAAGTCGACGCTGGTGAAAATCCTCGCAGGAGTCCACTCCGCTGATCCGGGATCAGTCGTGGAGGTCCGCGATGCCGAGGGCCGACTGGTGTCGGGGCTCTCGGCGCGGGAGGAGCTGCACTTCATCCACCAGGACCTCGGGCTGGCCGACATCCTGACCACGGTCGAAAACCTGGGGCTGCGCCGCACCTCCCCGGGCCGGAGCCTGGCCCCGGTGCACGGGGCAGCGGAGCGGCGACGCGCCCAAGAGCTGATCGCCCGGTTCGGCCCCGGCTTCGACGTGACCCTTCCCGTCGGCCGGCTGTCCCCGGCGCAGCGGGCGATCGTGGCCATCGCCCGGGCGATGGACGGCTGGACCCGCCCGGACAACGTGCTGATCCTGGACGAGCCGACAACGGCGCTGCACGGCGACGAGGTGCAGCTGCTTTTCGAGGCGGTCCGGCGGGTCGCGGCCTCCGGCGCGGGAGTGGTCTTCATCTCCCACCGCCTGGACGAAGTACTCGAGCTGGCCGACCGCGTGATCGTCCTGCGGAACGGGAAGGTGGTGGCGGAAGAGCCCACTGACCGCCTGGACCACGATGCCATCGTCGCCCTGATCGCCGGCCGGGCCGTGGCCGACCTGTCGAGGACCAGGCAGGCCGCTCCGGGCCCACCGGTGCTGGAGGTCGCCGGGATCAGCGGCGAGGGGATCAACGACTTCTCGTTGACCCTGCGAGCCGGGGAGATCGTGGGTATCGGCGGCATCCTGGGATCGGGCAGGGAGCACCTGGGGCCCATGCTGTTCGGTGCCGCGCACCGGTCCGGGGGCCGGGTGGAGGTCACCGGGGAGGAACTGGCCGCCGACGACACGATGGCGGCGATCGAGGCCGGAATGGCCTATGTCCCGGCCGACCGCCGACGGGGTGGCGCGGTGATGGGGATGACCGTCCGGGAAAACCTGACGCTGCCGGCGATGCGACCGCTGCGGCGCGCGTTCGGCCGCCTCGACACCCGGTCCGAGCGGGCCGAGACCCGTGCCTGGATGGACACGGTCGGGCTGCGCCCGGCCGACCCCGAGCGGCGGTTGCAGCTGTTCTCCGGCGGCAACCAGCAGAAGGTCGTGCTGGCCAAGTGGCTGCGGGTCCGGCCCCGGGTGCTGCTGCTCGACGAGCCCACCCAGGGCGTCGACGTCGGCGCGAAGGCAGCCATCTACGAGCTGATCCTCGCTGCCCGCGGCGAGGGCACCGCGGTGCTGCTGTGCTCGTCCGACACCAAGGAACTGGTGACCCTGTGCGACCGGGTGCTGGTTCTCAGGGAAGGCCGCGTGGTCAGCGAAGTACCCCGGGCTGAACTGACCGAGGCCCGCCTGGTGCGGGACGAACTGGACCTGCTGGCAGTCGCCGGCGCGGTCCGCGGCGAGGACCGGGGAGGTGAGCGCGGTGCCTGACCGTGCGGTGTCCGGAAGTGAAGCGGCCGTCGGTGTACGAACCCTCCAGGGCGCAGGACCCGAGAGTGCAGCGAGCAAATGCAGCGAGGAGAACAAGGCCATGAACGTCGCGACGCCCGGAAAGGCCCCGGGTGAAACGCTGCCGGAGCTGGTGGGTGGACGTTGGCCGGTGCGGTTGCGAAAGGCGGTGGCTTTCCGCAACATCGCCGCGTTGTATCTGCTGGCAGTCATGGTCGTGGTGTTCTCGCTGTGGGTACCCGACTCCTTCCTGACCGCCGGCACCTGGCGATCACTGCTCTCGGACCAGGCCATCACCTGCCTGGTCGCGGTCGGTCTCGTGGTACCCATCGCCGCAGGCGTGGTGGACCTGGCGATCGGAACCGAGGTCGGACTGGGCGCGATCGTGGCCGCCTGGCTGCTGATCGGCCACCTGCCGACACCGGTAGCGGTACTGCTGTCACTGACGGCAGGAGCCGGAGTCGGAGTGTTCTCCTGGCTCATGATCACCCGCGCCAGGATCCCCTCGTTCATCGCCACCCTGGGCGTCTCCTCACTGCTGACCGCCGTGATCGCCTGGCTGTCGAACAGCGAACAGATCATCGGCCTCCCCACCGGCTTCTCCCGGATCGCCACCGGCCAGTTCCTCGGCCTGACCTACCCCTTCTGGATCATGATCACCGTCTCCACCCTGCTGTGGTACGTCCTGGAACACACCCCACTCGGCCGACGCATCTACGCCACCGGCGGCAATGTCGACGCAATGGGCGGATCCAGTGAGGCGGCAGCGCTGGCCGGCATCCGCACCTCGCGGATCATCCTCGGCGCACTGATCACCGGCGGCGTGGTCGCCGCGGGAGCCGGAGTACTCGAGACCGCCCAGCTCTCAGCCGGAGACCCCACCATCGGACCAGGCTTCCTGCTCCCCGTCATCGCCGCAGTCTTCCTCGGCTCCACCCAATTCCGCGGAGGCCGGTTCAACATCTGCGGCACCGTCGCCGCCGCCTACGTCCTCGCCGTCGGCGTCAAAGGCCTCCAACTGGCCGGCCTACCCATCTGGACCCCCGACCTCTTCAACGGCGCAGCCCTCCTACTCGCCGTCGGCCTCGCCGCCTGGCGCAGACCGGTCGGGACCCGGCGCGAGGCCGTCCTCCGGCTCCTGCGTGGCAGCACCCCGGCGGCTTGGAGCCGACGGCGCATCCGCCGTGCCGACCTCGCCGCCCGCATCACCACCGCCCGAGCCTCGGACCGCATCCCGCCAAAGGTGGCGGGTGGGCGTTGGCCGGCGCGGTTGCGGGGGGCGGTGGCTTTTCGGAACGTGGCGGCGTTGTACCTGCTGGCGGTCATGGTCGTGGTGTTCTCGCTGTGGGTGCCCGACTCCTTTCTGACTGCCGGCACTTGGCGGTCGTTGCTGTCGGATCAGGCCATCACGTGCCTGGTCGCGGTGGGCTTGGTGGTGCCGATCGCCGCAGGCGTGGTGGACCTGGCGATCGGAACCGAGGTCGGACTGGGCGCCATCGTCACCGCCTGGCTGCTGATCGGCCACCTGCCGACACCGGTGGCAGTGATGTTGTCGCTCGCAGCGGGAGCTGCGGTCGGGATTCTCTCGTGGCTGATGATCACCCGCGCGAGGATTCCGTCGTTCATCGCCACCCTGGGCGTGTCCTCGCTGCTGACCGCCGTGATCGCCTGGCTGTCGGGCAGCGAGCAGATCGTCGGCCTTCCTGAGGGCTTCTCCCGGATCGCCACCGGCCAGTTCCTCGGCCTGGCTTATCCGTTCTGGATCATGATCGTCGTCGCCATCCTCCTGTGGTATGTCCTGGAACGCACCCCGCTGGGCCGACAGATCTACGCCACCGGCGGCAATCCGCACGCCGCCGCGCTCACCGGCGTCCGTACCTCCCGCGTCCTGCTTTACGCCTTGATCACCGGCGGTGTGGTCGCGGCGGGAGCGGGGTTGCTGGAGACCGCCCAGCTCTCGGCCGGAGACCCCACCATCGGACCCGGATTCCTGCTCCCCGTCATCGCCGCGGTGTTCCTCGGCTCCACCCAGTTCCGCGGAGGCCGGTTCAACATCTGGGGCACCGTCGTGGCCGCCTACGTCCTCGCCGTCGGAGTCAAAGGCCTCCAACTGGCCGGCCTGCCCATCTGGACCCCCGACCTGTTCAACGGCGCAGCCCTCCTGCTCGCCGTCGGCCTCGCCGCCTGGCGGGGCACGCCTGCCACGCGCAGGACCGCGATCCTGCGGTTACTGCGGATCCGGTCGGTCACCTCCGCGGATGGAGCGTCGTGAACGGCGCTCGGGTGGTGGGCGCCGGTCCTCTCCGTAAGCTGCGGCAATGAGTTCACCACCTGCGAAAAACCGGCGCCAGCTGCAGGGCGACCGCTCGCGAGAGGACATCCTCGACGCGGCCAGCGAGCTGATGGCCGCACGCGGCTACGACGGCACCAGCATCTCCGCGCTGGCGAGTGCTTCGGGACTGCCGGCCAGTTCCATCTACTGGCACTTCGGCTCGAAGGAAGGCGTGCTCAAGGCCGTGATGGAGCGGGGGGCGGCTCGCTTCGCGGCGGAGACGTCCCTGGACGACGTTCCTCGAGAGGGGTCCCCTCGAGAGCGGGTGACCTGGGTGCTGCAGCGCGCTGCCCGCATCATCGAAGAGTCACCCGGGTTTCTGCGCCTGCAGACCATTCTGCTGCTCAGCGCACCGACCGGTGAGGCGAATGCCGCCGTCGCCCGGCTGCGGCAGCAACAGCGCGAAGGTTTGCGCGACGCGCTGGCCCTCTGCTTCGCGGAGCCCGGGGGTCCGGCGGCCGTCGAGACCGCGGACCGGCTGGTCGACATCGCCGCGGCCACGTTCGAGGGTGCCTTCCTGGCCGCGCAGGCCGGCTCGACGGCGCACTCGGAGACGCTGGCGCAGCTCGCCGACGCGCTGATCCGGCTGGCCGAGCAGGCGCAATCCCGCGCGGCGCCCTGACCGCGCGGTCCTGGACACATCACACCGAAGGAGATCGTCATGGCCGTTGTCGAGCACGCGGTGACCAACGCGCCGCCGGTACCGGAGCAGGTGCGCGGGCGCATCGACACCCACACCCATGTGGTGCCTCCGGAGTACCTGGCCTGGCTCAAGGCAAACCCTGACTACCAGGGGGCGCTGATCGACTGGCATGCGGAATCCGCGCTGGCGGCCATGGACGCGATCGGCATCGGCACCGCGATCCTGTCGGTACCCAACCCCAGCGTCCGCTGGGGGCCGGGCGACGATCCCGCGCAAGTACGCCGGCGGGCGCGCGCGGTCAACGAGTTCTGCGGAGAGCTGCGGCGCGAGGACCCCGGACACTTCGGCTTCTTCGCGACGCTGGCGCTGCCCGACCTCGACGCCTCCTTGGAGGAGGCCCGGTATGCGCTGGACGACCTGGGCGCCGACGGCGTCATCCTGTTCGGCAACGTCGACGGCACCTACGTCGGCTCGCCGCGGTGGGATCCGCTGATGCAGCTGCTCGACGAGCGGGAAACCGTGCTCTTCGTCCACCCCGCCGCCCTGCCGGGGCCGGCGGTCGAGGGAATCACCTCGGGGGTCGTCGACTTCCTGGCCGACAGCACCCGCGCGGCGGTGAACCTCGTCAAGCACGACTGCCCGCGCCGCTACCCCCGGCTGCGCATCCTCCTCTCCCACGGTGGCGGCTACGTCCCCTACGCCGCCACCCGGATCGCCAGCATGATTTCCCGGGAGACCGACGAGGCCGACACCGTGGCCCAGCTGAAGACGTTCTACTACGACACAGCGCTGACCGGGAGCCCGTACGCGCTCCCTTCGCTGCTGGCCTTCGCCGACCCCGGGCACCTCACCTTCGGCTCCGACTGGCCCTACGAGTTCCGCCCGGAGCAATCCCGTCAATTCACCGAACGGCTCGACGCGTTCGAGCTGACCGACGAGCAGCGGCACGCTCTCAACCGCGGCAACGCCGAGCAGCTGTTCCCGCGCCTCGCGCCGGAAGGTGCCTCGTGAACGATCAGCCGACCGCCGCCTCGACGGACATGCCGGGCAATTGGGGCCGTTGGGGCGAGCGCGACGAATACGGAACGCTGAACTTCATCACCGACCAGGCGCGAGCCCGGGGCGCGGCGTCGGTCCGCACCGGGCGCGGGGTGTCGCTCGCGCACCCCGTCGCCGCGGTGACCCTTGCCGGGGGCGGCCCGGTGCCGCACGGGCTCGCCCCGATGCCGGCGCCGGTGCAGCAGTTGCTCTACTTCACCGGGTCACCGGCGAGGGCCCTGTCCGACGTCCTCGTCGTGAACACCCACCACGTCGCGTTGACGCACGTCGACGCGCTGGCGCACTTCCCGGTGGACGGCCAGGTCTACCCCGGTGTCGCGGTCGACGACGCGGTGGCCCAGGGCACCCTGCGGCACGGATCGACGACACCCTTCGCCGCCGGGATCACCACCGCCGGAGTATTCCTCGACCTGGCGCCGGGCGGCCGGCTCGCGCCGGGCCATGAGGTGACGGCCGCGGATCTCGGCACCGCCGCGCAGCGGGCCGGTGTCCGCGTCCAGTCCGGCGACGCTCTGGTGGTGCGCGGCGGCTGGGTCGTCCACCGGGACCTGGCCGAACCGTTGCCGGCGATGACACCGGACGCGGTCCGGTGGATGGCCGAGCAGGAGATCAGCGTGCTGGCCAGTGATATCGGCGATCTCCCCCCGGGCGCCGGGAAACCGCCGGTGCTGCACGGAGTCGGGCTCGCGCGGCTGGGTCTGCCCCTGGTCGACAACGCGGACGTGTCCGCGCTGGCTGCCGTGTGCAGCGAACTGGGCCGCCATGACTTCCTGTTCACGCTGGGAGCGATGCCCGTCCAGGGGGCGAGCGGAGTGCCGGTCAACCCGCTCGCGATTTTCTGAGGAAGCGGCCGGCGGACGCCCTGGCGTCCCGGTCGGGGCTTCCCCGCCTTGGTCTTCGAAGTTCCGAGATAGCGGAGCGAGCCGAGATGATCAGGCGAATCGGCCGGGCCGCAGCTCGTCGATCTTGATCAGAAGACCGTCGGGCGTGGTGAGCTGCAGTTGCCGGCCGAAGCCGGTTTCGGTGACCGGCTGGGTCACCGTCATCCCTGCCGCGCGCAGCTGCCGTTCCACCTCGTGCAGCGGCTGTTCAGCTTGGAAGTTCAGCTCTACTCGGCCCTCGTTCTGCTGGGGATTGGGCGGGTGCCCCAGCAGCCCGAACCGGGAGCCCGCCAGTTCCAGCAGGACCCAGTCTCCGTCCCGGCTGCCGTGCACGACGTGAGCTCCGAGCTGCTCATAGAACGCCACCGAGCTGCCCATGTCCTGTACGTGCACCATCGGTCGCAGCCGGATGCCGGTCACGGCAGAGGCAGGTAAGTCGGATCCTGCGGTGGGCGACATAGCGTGCTCCTGCTGGCTCGGGAAGAAGCGACTCAGGATGCCACGGGAGCCGCGAACCCGCGATCCGGGCGAGAACGCTCCGACAGGACGCGGAAAATCGGATCCTGCGGGACACTCTGGTGGGGCCACCGCGCGATACCGCCGCCGAACCGCGGACCTCTACGCGTCACCGCCCCACTCCACACACTTCCAGCTCAGGCTTTCTTCCACTTGACCTTCAGACGGCGGCCCTGGGCGCGCCCGGCCTCGGCGGCCGGTTCGCGCGTGGAGGGGTCCAGTGCGTTCCCGCCGATCGCCAGGCGCGCCGCTTCGTCCGGTTCGACGACCGCGACCTCGGATCCATCCGCCTGCAGTTCCTCGACGGTCTGCGCCAACGGCTTCTCGCTCGGCAACAGTGCTGCCGGTCCCAACGGTGCGATCACCAGGACTCGGGCCGCTCCGGCGGCGTAGTCGGCGTTCGTGTGGGACCGCACGCCGCCATCGATGTACCGGCGCCCGCCGATCGTCACGGGGGGCCACACGCCGGGCACGGCGCAGCTCGCCGCGACGGCGTCGACCAGGCTCACTCCCGACGTACCGTCGAACACGCGCGGCTCCCCGCTCCCGGCGTCCACCGCGACGATCTTCACCGCTCGCGCCGGCCACCTGTGGGACGGCAAGCGCGACTCGATCACCGCGCGTCGCTCGGATTCCGGCACGGTGCCCGCCTCCAGCGCGAGCCCACCCACCGCGCGCCGGATCTCCCGCGCGGACATCGCGTTCCGCACAGCGGCCGCCATCGCCGAACGGAGGGTTGCCAGATCCACCTCGACCATGAGCTCGGCGGCCTGCAACTGCGGTTCGACCTGCCGGGCGTAGAGGTCGGCCAAGCTCAACCCGCTCCCCAGCTGCGCGGCGACGGTCGCGCCCGCCGAGGTCCCGACGATCAGCTCGGCCCCGCTGACGTCCTGGCCGGATTCGGCCAGCCCCGTCAGCAAGCCGGTCGTCCAGGCCACTCCTGCGACGCCTCCGCCTCCCAGCACCAGCGCTTCGGTCATGTCCGGTCCCGTCCGCGGCCGGCACGGGCCGAGATCGCGTCCAGGTCCGCGAGGGTTTTGTCGTCCAGCTCCACCGCACCGGCGTCGACGTTCGCCTCAAGGTGCCCCGCGTCCGCGGTACCGGGGATGAGGAGGGTGTGCGGGGCGTGCCTCAGGATCCAGGCCAGGCCAATCTGTGCGGGGGTGCAGCCGGCGGCCTCCGCGGCGGCGATCACGGCGGGCTCGTCGGTGACCTTCGGCAGGCCGGGGATGGCGCCGCCCAGCGGGAAGTAGGGCACCCAGGCAATGCCTTCGGCGAGGCAGAGTTCCAGCATCTCCTCGTCGTCGCGAGCCACCAGGCTGTAGGCATTCTGCACGCAGACCGGGCCGGCGGACAGGGCGCGACGCAGCACGTCCAGGCTGACGCTGCTGAGGCCGATGGCGCCGATCTTGCCCTCGTCGCGCAGGCTGGTCAGCACGGCGAGCTGATCGTCGAGATCGACCACCTGGCCGCCCTCGGGGCGCAGTCCTGGGCCGGCGTCCGCGCGACGCAGGTTCACCACCGCGAGCTGGTCGACGCCGAGACCGGCCAGGTTGGCCTCCACCTCTGCCCGCAGTTCCTCGGGACGCTGGGCGAGCCGCAGGGGCCGCGGACCGCCGGGGTTGGCCGCGGCTCCGACCTTGCTCACGACGGTGACATCGTCCTCGGGCCGGATCGCGTCGCGGATCAGCCCGTTGACGAAGCCGCCGCCGTAGAAGTTCGCGGTGTCGATGTGGTCCACGCCGAGTTCGACCGCGCGGCGGAGGATGGCCACGCCCGCGTCGCGGTCCGCACGCAGGCGGGATAGCTGCATCGCACCGTAGCCGACGCGCGACACGGTGCGGCCGGCCAGCAGGCCGGAGCCCCCGGGGCGGGCGGAGGCGGCCGAGGATCGAGGTGATGCCATGAAGAAGTCCTGTCGTGAGTGATGGCCACGACGGATGCAGGCGGAGAGGTTCCGGTCGAACCGACCGTAGGACTCAACCTCTGCTTCTCGGGCCGGAGCGTGTCTCGACGTGCTTGGGCTCAACTATTCGTCTATCTGTAACGTTCGTTTTACAACTTAAGCTCCGACGCCGCCCACGTCAAGATCCGGATACGCCACCAAGACGACTGAGCGCCGTGCCCGGTGTGACCACCGGCGGGCCGGTGACACGCGTACGTTCCAGTTCGGCACTGGGGTCGTCGGATGCTTCGCCCCGGCGCGCCGGTGCCTATACCAGGGGAGCCAGCAAAGAATGAGCGACGTGGGCGAGGTGGTCGGCCAACTCGTCAGGCGAGTCGGCCATGCCGCGGCTGATCCAGTCGATGACGACTTCGCTGACGCCCGCGACGAGGGCCAGCAAGGTCCGCTCGAGCCGGAGCCGGTCGCGTTGCCGGCCGACTGCGCGGCGGATCAGCCGCCCGAAGACCTCGGCGTCGGTGCGGAGCAGGCCACGCCGTCGTAGCTCCATGCGCGGGGCGTTGATGTAGATGACCCGGGCTCGCCTCGGGTTCTCGTGCAGCAGGGTGACCAGGGCTTGCATCATCGGCCGCAGCAGCTCTTCGAGGTTGGCGGACCGGGCCGGCGCCGCCGCGGAGACACCGGCCAGCAGCCAGTCGTTCTGTTCGCGATGGACGGTGATCAGCAGGTCCGCGCGGTCGGCGAAGTGCTCGTAGAAGTAGCGTTTCGCCACTTTCGCCTTCGCGCAGACATCGGACACCGTCACGTCGTCGTAGCTGCGTGAGGCGAACAGCTCCAACGCCGCCTCCGTGATCCGGTCGCGTCGATCGGCGGTGCGCTCCTGCCGTGACTGCCCGGCGTAGGTCTCGCCACGCTCACCCTTCCCCGCCCGGTCACTCATGTCCCCGTCCTCGCCTCGATCCGACGAGCCACCCTAACGCCTGACCGCATGTTCACGCGCACAATGTAGAACGTATGCGTTCCAGACTCTTGTGCCGTGGGCCACACCTCCCCCATACTGCTGGTTCGAGTTCACTGACGAGCGCGCCGGAGACGACATGACCCCGATGACCGGCGGCAGACCCACCCGGCTGCACCGCAGACGGAGACAGCCCGGACCGGATCAGTCCTCCCGTCGCTGAGGTCGCGGCTTTCTTCGCCCAGACCACCGACCGAGGCGGTTTCGCGTTTCTCCGGGACGACTCAATCATCGGGATATCAGTCGGAACCCCGAGTCGAATTCCCTCCAGCCGCAACGCCCCGTTGCCAGCCGTGGATTTCCAGCGCTTATTCGTGATGCCCGGGGTGGCGTTCGAGATTCCTGTTGTATCAGGTCTCCTGGCACAGATGCCGCCAGAGGTAAACGGCGAAGCACCGATTGGTGCAGCTTGTTGCATCCGTAAACGAGACCAATAACAGGACAGCATCACGGCACGATCTTGACTTTGCGACGGCACGGCACTGTGCTGTTTATCACGGACGTTCGACAACGATGGCACACCAGCTGCCCGAACGCCCGCGCACCACCGGAGCAATGCGGGGTACATCCGTTGGGCTATTCGACGACGGCCCAGGGAAACACCCGGCTACTCCCCACAGCGTCGTTGCCCGGAACCGCGGCCTTTCGATATTGGAGACGCAATGAGAAGACATTGGGGTCGTCTCTTCGTCCTGTCCTCACTCCTGCTCGGCTCGCTGACCGCCACAGCAGCCCCTCCCGCCGCTGCCGCCACCGCGGTGGCGGATCCCGCGGCACTGGTCAACCCCTTCCTGGGCACGTCCCACGAAGGCAACACCTTCCCCGGCGCGGACGCGCCGTTCGGGATGGTGCAATGGAGTCCCGACACGCCTTCACGGCCGCCCGGGGGCAATTACGCCTACAGCGACAGCACCATCACCGGGTTCAGCTTGACGCACCTGTCGGGCCCGGGCTGCAACGCGATGGCCGACGTACCGATCCTGCCGACCGTCGGCGCCGTCGACGGCTCGGCGACCGCAGGCTTCTCCCACAGTTCGGAATCGGCGAGCGCGGGCGCCTACACCGTCGCCCTCGGCAACGGCGTCAAAACGGAGCTCACCGCGACGACCCGCACCGGCATGGCGCGCTTCACGTTCCCGGCGACCGGCCAGGCGAACCTGCTGTTCAAGCTCGGCGCCGCCGCCACCTCCACCACCGGCATCAGCTTCACCGCGGTGAGCCCGACCGAAGTCCGCGGCTCGGTGACCTCCGGGCACTTCTGCGCCTCGAGCCCCACCTACACCCTGTACTTCACGATGCTGTTCGACCGGCCGTTCAGCTCGAACGGCACGTTCACCAACGGCGGTTCGGTAACCTTCGACGCCTCGGCCAACCGCACCGTGCAGGCGAAGGTCGGCCTGTCCTACGTCTCGGCCGACGGCGCCCGGGCCAACCTCACGGCGGAAAACGGCGGCTGGGACTTCGCCGGAACCCGGCAGGCGACCAAGGATTCATGGAACGCGTTGCTGCGCCGGGTCCAAATCACCGGCGGCAGCACCGACCAGCAGACGGTGTTCTACACCGCGCTCTACCACGCGCTGCTGCACCCCAACGTGGTCAGCGACGCCGACGGGCGCTACCGGGGGTTCGACCACCAGGTGCACACCGTCTCCGGCGGCCAGGGCGCGCAGTACGGCAACTTCTCCGGATGGGACATCTACCGCTCGCAAGCGCAGCTGATGGCCCTAGTGGCGCCACGGCAAGCCGGCGACAGTGCCCAGTCGCTGGTCAACGACTACGCCCAGGGCGGCACGCTGCCGAAGTGGTCGCTCAACGAATACGACACCCAGGTCATGAACGGCGACTCCGCGCCCAGCATCATCGCCGACTACTACGCCTTCGGCGGCCGCAACTTCGACACTGCGGCAGCGAAGAAGGCCATGGTGGCGCAGGGCACCGTCCCCAACGCGATCCGGACCGGACTGGAGTACCTGTCCAACTACGGCTACCTGCCGTCCGATGCCCAGTACCCATACGGGTTCTACGGTTCGGTCGCGACGCTGCTGGAGTACTCGACGACGGACTTCGCGATCGGCGCGTTCGCCGGGGCACTCGGCGACACCACGACGAAAAGCCAATTCGTCAACCGGGCCCAGAACTGGCGCAACAGCCTCAACCCGGCCACCGGCTTCATGCAGCCCAAGCTGAAGAACGGGGCGTGGCGCGGCGGGTTCGACCCAGCCAGCGGTGACCAGTTCGTCGAAGGCACCTCGTGGCAGTACACCGGCATGGTCCCGTTCAACGTCCGCGGCCTGGCCGACGCGATGGGCGGCACCGCGAAGCTGACCGGTTACCTCGACAGTGTTCTGTCGGACCTGCACGGCGCGGGTGGGACGCACGCCGACCTCGGCAACGAGCCCTCGATCGAGCTGCCGTGGGAGTACGCCTACCTCGGGCAGCCGTGGAAGACGCAGCGGATCGTCCGGCAGGTCCAGAACCAGATGTGGCCGAACTCGCCGGCGAACTGGAGCGTCGGCAACGACGACCTCGGCACGATGAGCGCCTGGTACGTGTGGTCGGCGATGGGCCTGTTCCCGATGACGCCGGGCACCTCGGACCTGGTCGTCGGCAGCCCCCTGTTCCCCTCGGTCGCCGTCACCCTCGGCAACGGCGCGACGATGACCGTCAACGCTCCCCAGGCCTCGGCCGACGCGCCCTACGTGCAGAGCGCCGCCCTTAACGGCGCGACGTGGAACAACGCCTACGTACCGTCCGGTTTCGCGCTCAACGGCGGCACGCTGAACCTGGCGCTGGGCACGAGCGCCAACACGTCGTGGGCCAGCGGCGCTTCGTCGGCGCCGCCGTCCTACGGAGGTGATGGCGGCGCGCAGCCGCCGGCCACGGTCATCGGCCCGACCGGTCCGATCACTTCGGGGATCGCCGGGAAGTGCCTCGATGATGCGGGCGGCAGCAGCGCCAACGGCACTCACGCGCAGATCTACGACTGCAACAACACCGCCGCGCAGCGCTGGACCGTGCCCGGTGACGGCACCGTGATGCTGTTCGGCAAGTGCCTCGACATCAGCGCCGGTGGCACCGCCGACAACACCCCGGTGCAGCTCTGGGACTGCAACCTCGGCAACGGGCAGCAATGGGTCTCCCAGCCCGGTACCGGTGCGCTGCGCAACCCGGCCTCAGGGCGCTGCCTCGACGATCCCGGCGGCACTACCGCCAACGGGACGCAGCTGGTGATCTGGGACTGCACCGGTGCCGCCAACCAGCGCTGGACCCTGCCGAAGACCCGGACCGGAGCCGTCACCTCGGTCGGCGCGGGCAAGTGCCTGGACGACAACACCGCGGCCAGGACCAACGGGAACCGGATCCAGATCTGGACCTGCAACGGCTCGTCCGCGCAGTCGGTCCACATTCCCGGCGACGGCACCCTGCGCCTCTACAACCGCTGCGTCGACGTCACCGGCGGCGGCACCGCCAACGGCACCGCGGTCGTGCTGTGGGACTGCACCGGCGGCGCCAACCAGCAGTGGGCGCCCGCGAACGGAACGCTCGTGAACCCAGCGTCCGGCAAATGCCTCGACGATCCCGGCACCAGCACGACCGACGGCACGCAACTGGTCATCTGGGACTGCACCGGTGGCACCAACCAGCAGTGGACCCTGCCGTCGTCTTGAGCACCCTTCCGTCCCCTCCCCCGATGAAGTTCCGAAGGAGATCGTCCATGCGTCCGCAACGCCGCGGTTCCACGCTCCGCCGGCTGCTCTTCCTGCTCTTGTCCGCCCTGCTCGCCACCGCGGCACTGGTGGTGACCGCCGCACCCGCCGGGGCGGCCACCACGATCGCCGTCAACGGCGGCAGCACCGGCCGCACCTTCGACGGCGTCGGCGCGATCAGCGGCGGCGGCGGCAACTCCCGCCTGCTGATCGACTACCCGCCGGCCCAGCGAGCACAGATCCTCGACTACCTGTTCAAACCCGGCTACGGCGCCGCCGTGCAGCTGCTGAAACTGGAGATCGGCGGGGACGCGAACTCCACCGACGGCTCCGAACCGAGCCACCAGCACGTGCGTGGTGACATCAACTGCAACGCGGGCTACGAATTCTGGCTCGGTGAACAGGCCGTCGCCCGCAATCCCGGTATCAAGCTGGTGGCGCTGCCCTGGGCCGCGCCGGGCTGGATCGGCGGCGGGAACTTCTGGTCCCAGGACATGATCGACTACGACATTTCCTGGCTCGACTGCGCGAAGCAGCACGGACTGACGATCAGCTACCTCGGCGGCTGGAACGAACGCGGCCACGACAAGACCTGGTACAAGAACCTGCGCGCGGCGCTGAACTCCCGCGGCTACGGTTCCGTGCAGATCGTCGGCGACGACAGCGGCTGGAACACCGCCGACGACATGCTCGCCGATCCCGCCTTCAACAACGCGGTCGGCGTCGTCGGCTCGCACTACCCGTGCGGCTACCTCTCCGACGCGACCAGCTGCTCCTCGACCGCGAACGCCGTCGCCACCGGAAAACCGCTGTGGGCCAGCGAGTTCGGCTCCCAGGACTTCAACACCGGTTCGGCCGCCTACATCCGCACCATCACCCGCGGCTACCTCGACGGCCAGATGACCGGCTTCATGAACTGGCCGCTGATCGCCGCGCTGTACTCGAACCTGCCCTACAACACCGTCGGGCTGGCGACCGCGAACACGCCGTGGTCGGGCGCCTACCAGCTCGGGAAGAACCTGTGGGCCAACGCGCAGGTGGCCCAGTTCACCCAGCCCGGCTGGAAGTTCCTCACCGGCTCAGCCAGCGGATACCTCGGCGGGAACCGGGCCAACGGCAGCTACATCTCCCTGAAGTCCACCAACGGCACCGACTACTCGACCATCTACGAAACCACGGGCGCCACGGCCGCACAGACCGTGAACGTCACCGCATCGGGCGGGCTCAACAGCGGCACCGTCCACGTCTGGTCCACCGACCTCGGTTCGTCGAACCCCGCCGACTACTTCGTGAAGCAGGCTGATATCACCCCGGCGTCGGGGACGTATTCCCTGACCCTGCAGCCGAACCGGATCTACACGGTCACCACGACCACCGGCCAGGGCAAGGGCACCGCGACCAGTCCCCCGGCCGGAAACCTGGGTCTGCCCTACTCGGACAACTTCGACGGCTACAGTTCCCGCAGCGCCGCGAAGTATTTCTCCGACATGCAGGGCTCGTTCGAGGTCCGCCCGTGCGCGGCCGGGCGCGGCGGGCAGTGCCTGCAGCAGGTCGCCCCGGTCCGGCCGATCAACTGGCAGGACGACAGCGACGCCTTCACCCTCGTCGGCGATCCACAGTGGAGCAACTACACGGTCAGCACCGACGTCGACATGCAGCAGGCCGGCACCGTGACCCTGCTCGGCCGGGCCAACACCCAGAACCGGCCGCAGAGCCACCAGGCCGCCTACCAGCTGCGGATCGCCGACAATGGCGCGTGGTCCATCGCGAAGAACAGCAGCGGCGGGGTCCTCACCACCCTCGCCTCCGGTTCCCACGCGGCGTTGGGCCTCAACACCTGGCACAACATCAAGCTCGGCTTCAGCGGCAACCGGATCACCGCGACCCTCGACGGTGCCACGCTCGGTACCGTCACCGACACGGCGTTCACCACCGGGCTCGTCGGGGTCGGGGTTGTCGGCTACCAGACGAACCTGTTCGACAACTTCAGCGTCACCCCGAACCCGGACGGCAACTTCGGTGGCATCCTCAAGGGCCAGGAGTCGGGGCTGTGCGCCGACGTCCCAGCCGCCAGCCAGGCCAACGGCACCGCCGTCGCGCTCTGGGACTGCACCGGCGGCGCCAACCAGAGCTGGACCGCGACTCCCGCCAAACAACTGATGGTCTACGGCACCAAGTGCCTCGACGCCCGCGGCGGCGGGACCGCCGACGGGACCCCCGTCCAGATCTACGACTGCAACAACACCTCCGCCCAGCAGTGGGCGGTCAACGCCGACGGTTCGGTCGTCAACAGCGGATCGGGCAAGTGCCTCGACGCGACCGGGCACGGCACGGTCAACGGGACGGCCCTGGTGCTCTGGGGCTGCTACGGCGGCGCGAACCAGAAGTGGGCGCGTGCCGACACCGTCGGCATCCTCAAGGCCCAGGAGTCGGGCAAGTGCGCCGACGTCCCCGCGGCGAACCAGGCCAACGGCACCATTCCGGCGCTGTGGGACTGCAACAACGGCAACAACCAGGCCTGGACCTCGACCACGACCAACCAGCTCAAGGTGTTCGACACCAAATGCCTCGAGACCGCCGGCGGCGGCACTGCCGACGGGACCACGGTCCAGATCTACGACTGCACCGGGGCCGCCACGCAGCAATGGCGCGTCCAGGCCAGTGGCGCGGTCGTCAATATCGGATCCGGCAAGTGCCTGGATGTGACCGGTCACGGGACGGCCAACGGCACCCCGTTCGTCATCTGGACGTGCAACGGCGCGGCCAACCAGAAGTGGTCGCGTAGCTAGCGGCCCCGCTCCCCCGCCACGGCGGGAACGGCGCAACACCGCCGCTCCCGCCGTGGTCACGGGCGCGCGGAAATAGCTCTTTCGAGCGTTTCGCCTTTCGTCCGCACAGCGCATTCCTTTTCCAGGACAGGCTTTTTGTCAGGTCTGGACCAGATGCACGGCGACGATTGACACCGTCGGCAGGAGGGGGTGAAACTAGTTTGGAAAGCGCTCTCCCACATGCGCCTCGACCGACAACGTTGTCGAGCTTGGAGATCTCCATGCAAACACATCGCCGTGTCAGTATCCGGCGCCTGCTCCTGATCGCCTGTTGTCTCGTCTTGACCGCTTCGGCCGCACCCGGTGTGGTTTCCGCTTCCCCCCTCGACGAACCGTCACAGATCGCTCGATCCGCCTCCGCGGCGAGCCGACCCGCCCTGCGATTCGCCGACGCGAGCACGCAGTCGACGTTGGGCGCCGCATACACGAAGGCGCTGACCAATCTGCTCGACGTCAACACCGTCCGCTACGACCCGGCCGTGTACAACCAGTCGGGCCTGCTGACCGATCCTCCGGGAACGTTCCTGCGCGCGGGCGCCGAATACCCGCAGCCGTGGACCAGGGACGCGTCGGTCAACTCGTGGAACGCAGGGAGCCTGCTCGATCCCGCCACCGCCGCGAACACCCTGTGGTCGGTGGTGCGCAGGCAGGCCGACGGTCAGCTGATCCTCCAGCAGGACAACCAGTTGTGGGACCAGGTCGTGTGGTTGACCGCCGCCTGGAACCACTACCTGGCCACCGGCGATCGAACCTTCCTGGCCAACGCGTACCAGACCGCCGTCAACACCCTGAACGCACGCAGGAGTGCGAGCTTCGATTCCACGTACGGCCTGTTCCAGGGCCCGTCGTTCTTCAACGACGGCATCGCGGGCTACCCCGCCCCGCCGGCTGACGCCACCGAAAGCAAAGGCGGCTACGTCGGCTCCTACCCGACCGACAAGCTCATGACGTTGAGCACCAACACGCTGTACTACTCGGCATTCCGCAGCGCGGCCCTGATGGCATCCGCCCTCGCCCGGCCCGCCGCCGAAGTCACGGCCCAGAACGCGGCGGCGGACGCCCTGAAGTCGAGCATCAACCAGCACTTCTGGATCCCCGCCAAAGGCACCTACGGTTACCTGATCCACAACGGTGACGGCGGCCCGTCCGGCGCGCTGGATCCGTCCGAAGAGGGCACCGGCCTTTCCTTCGCCGTCCTCTTCGGCATCGCGAGCACCGACCAGGCAAGGTCGATCATGCAGAACGCCCACGTCCAGCCCCACGGCATCGTGGACGTTTACCCGCATTTCCCCCGCTACGACGACAGCCGGCCCGGCCGGCACAACGTCAGCGTCTGGCCGATGATCCAAGGCTACTGGGCCGAAGCCGCCGCCAGAACCGGCAACCAGGCCCGCTTCGCCACCGAGGTCACCACGCTTGCCGCCCTCGCCAACACCAGCGGCGGCTTCTACGAGATCTACAACTTCCTCTCCGGCGCCCCGGACGGCGGCTGGCAGACCGGTGGTCACTGGGGCCCGGTGCGGGACCAGACCTGGTCGGCGACGGCCTACCTGCGGATGGTGTACGACGGCCTGTTCGGGATGAACCTCACCCCGGACGGCATCACCTGGACACCGACACTGCCCTGGGGTTGGGGCGACGTGACCCTGTCCGGCCTGCGCTACCGAGCCGCGAACCTCGACGTCACCCTGCGCGGTTCCGGCAACGTCATCTCCTCCTTCAAGGTCGACGGCGTCGCCCAGTCCGATCACTTCCTGCCCGCCACCCTGAGCGGCAGCCACTCGCTCGAGATCACCATGTCCGACCACCAGCCCAGCGCCGTCAGCGGCTACGCGGGACTGTGCCTGGACGTGCGCAACGCGAGCAGCGCGAACGCCACCCCGATCCAGCTCTGGCCCTGCAACGGCAGTCCCGCTCAGCAGTGGACCGCCGACCGGACCGGCAACACCTTGCACGTCCTCGGAAAGTGCCTCGACGTCAACGGCGGCGGCACCGCCAACGGCACCCCGGTGAGTCTCTACGACTGCAACGGCACCGGCGCGCAGGTGTGGGTGCCACGTGCGGACGGATCGCTGTACAACCCGCAGTCAGCCCGGTGCCTGGACGTACCCGGGTGGTCCACCGCCTGGGGCACCCAGGTCGAGATCTGGAACTGCACCGGAGCCGCCAACCAGCAATGGGGACTGTCCACCTGAGAATTCTCCGCCCACCGCGAACACGAGGATGGATGATGAACGGGTTCAAAGCCGCCTGCGTCACGATCACGGCACTCGCGTGTACCGCCGCCCTGCCGGCGACGGCCGACGCGGCGAGCAGACCTGCCGCCGCCGCGGCAGCGGCATCGACACTGCGGGTACTGCCACTGGGTGACTCGATCACCTGTGGAATCGGCAGCAGCACTGGCAACAGCTATCGGGCTTTCCTCTCCGACCAGCTCCGGGCCGAAGGACACGCGGTCGACATGGTCGGCAGCGGCCGCAACGGCACCATGGCCGATCCCGACAACGAAGGCCACTCCGGCTGGCGCATCGACCAGATCGCCGGCATCGCCGACTACACCCTCGCCCGGTACCGGCCCAACGTCGTCACGCTGGAAATCGGCACCAACGACCTCGGGCAGCAGTACCAGGTGCCCACGGCGCCGGACCGGCTGCACGCCCTGATCGACCAGATCACCCGCGACGCACCCGACGCGACCGTCCTGGTCGGCTCGGTGATCATCTCCACCAGCTCCACCGAAGAGCCGCTGCGCGGGCCCTTCAACGCCGCCATCCCCGGCATCGTCCAACAGGAACAGGCCGCGGGCCGGCACGTCCGCTACGTCGACATGAGCGCGCTGAACACCACCGACCTGTCCGATGCGTTGCACCCCAACGACAACGGCTACCGCAAGATGGCCGACGCGTTCAACGCCGGCATCCAGGCGGCCGACAGCGCCGGCTGGATCCAGCCACCGGGCACGGCCGGACGCCCGGTGCGGTCAGGCATCGCGGGCAAGTGCCTGGACGTCAACGCCGGCAGCAACGCCAACGGCACCATCGCGCAGATCTGGGGCTGCAACGGCACCATCGCGCAGCTCTGGAGCAACTTCCCCGACGGAACCATGCAGGCCTTGGGCAAGTGCCTCGACGCCACCGGCTACGGCACCGCGAACGGAACCCCGGTGGCGATCTGGGACTGCCACGGAGGTAGCAACCAGCAGTGGCAGCCCTACAACGGCGGCTACCGCAACCCCACATCGGGCCGCTGCCTGGACGACCCGGCCTCCTCCGCCGTCGACGGCACCCAGCTCGTCCTGTGGGACTGCAACGGTGGCCCGAACCAGAAGTGGACGGCCGACGCCGCCTGAACCGCACAAGCGGACCGGTCGACTGCACCCGCACGGACCTGGTCCCCGCCGAAATCCTGATCACCGTGAGCTGGAGAGCACCCTCATGAAGAGCAGAACGTTGCTGACCGCGGTTCTCTCGGTGACGACGACGCTGACGGTCGGCGCAGCCGCCAAGCCGACGAGCCCACCCGCCACCTCGTCCACGAACACGGCCGCCGTGGTGATCTGCAACAACTACTGCGAACCCCGGGACCCTTCGCAGAGCCCGCAGGACCGGATCCCCGTCACCGCCGCGGTCTCCGGCCGCTCCGTGGCGCTGCACTTCGACGACACCGACGCGATGGGCTGGGCATCGATCGACAACGGCGCCGCCGGGGACGAGGTCTGGCTCGACCGGTCGATGGACGGCGGTCGGACCTCGAGCTCGGGCAGCAAGCTCGGCGACACCCGCACCCCCGCCGGCAGCGGTGGCTGGCGGACCCAGATGTACAACGTCGACGACTGGAACGCCCAGGGGGTCGGGGCCCTACGGGCCTGCGGCCAGGCCACCGGTGGCACCGCGGTTGCGTGCACCGCGTGGGCCCGGACCACCTGGAACGCCGGCGACCGGCGCACCGCGGCGGCCACGGCGCTGATGATGTCCTACGACCGCGGGTCCAAGCTCTTCGGCGGCACCGGCTGGTGGACCAGCGCCAACGCGCTGACCGCCGTCATCGACAACGCCCGGGTCAGCGGTATGGGCAGCTACCGGTACGCGATCGCCGACACCTACGACAAGAACCTCGGCGCCCAGGGCGGCAACTTCACCAACGAGTACCTCGACGACACCGGCTGGTGGGGCCTGGCGTGGGTGGACGCCTACGACCTGACCGGCGACAGCCGCTACCTGACCACCGCCCGCGCCGACGCCGACCACATGTTCGCCAACTGGACCAGCACCTGCGGTGGCGGAGTTCGGTGGAGCACCACCGGCACCTACAAGAACGCCATCACCAACGAACTGTTCCTGCAGCTCACCTCGGCCCTGCACAACCGCATCCCCGGCGACACCACCTACCTCACCCGGGCGGAGAACGAGTGGAGCTGGTTCAAAGGCAGCGGGATGATCAACGGTGACCACCTGATCAACGACGGCCTGACCGACTCCTGCGCCAACAACGGCCAGCCCACCTGGACCTACAACCAGGGCGTGGTGCTGGGCGGCCTGACCGAGCTGTACCGGGCCATCGGCGACACCTCACTGCTCGACACCGCCCGGGGCCTGGCCGACGCCTCGAGCGTCAAACTGCAGACCGGCGGGGTGCTGCGGGAGCCGGGCGAAGGCGACGGCTGCACCGGTGACGGCCCCGGTTTCAAGGGCGCCTACGTGCGTGGCCTGGGCAAGCTCAGCTCCCAGCTGGGCGACCACCCCTACACCACGAGGCTGCGCAGCTGGGCAGATACCGCGTACGCCAAGGACCGCAACGCTCTCGACCAGTACGGCCCGCACTGGGCCGGCGGCCCCGGCAGCAGCGACTGCGGCTGCCAGCAGAGCGTCCTCGACCTGCTCAACGCCGCCGGCTGACCCCGGATCCCGTGCTCGACGACGCCTGAGGAAGGCACCATGCGCACGTCTCCTCCCCGCAGATTCCGTTCACTGGTCGCTGCCGTCGCCCTCTTGCTCGCCGCCGGCGGCGAGCAAGACGCGCAAGCGGCCGTCCAGCCGTGGATGAACACCGCCCAGACACCCGAACAACGCGCCGCCGAACTCCTGGCGGCCATGACCCCGCCGAGAAGCTGACGATGCTGCACGGCGGCACGTCGTGTGGCTACGTCGGCTGCGTCGACGCCAACCCCCGGCTCGGCATCCCCGCGCTGCACTTGCAGGACGGACCCGCCGGGGTCGGCGACGGCGTCACCGGCGTCACCCAGCTCGCCGCCCCCGTCGCCGGCGCCGCGAGCTGGGACACCGCCCTGATGCGGCAGTACGGCGAAACACTGGGCGCCGAGCAGTGGGGCAAGGGCACCAACGTCGAGCTCGGCCCGACCATCAACATCGTCCGGGACCCGCGGTGGGGCCGGGCCTTCGAGTCGTTCGGCGAGGATCCGTACCTGACCGGGCAGCTGAGCGCCGCGGACATCCAGGGCATCCAGAGCCAGGGCCCGATGGCGCAGGTCAAGCACTACGCGGTCTACAACCAGGAGACCAACCGCAACAGCAGCGCCGACAACGCGATCGTCAGCGACCGCGCCGAACGGGAGATCTACCTCCCCGCGTTCGAAACGTCGGTCAAGACCGGCGGCGCCGACTCCGTCATGTGCTCCTACTCCGCCATCAACGGCCCGTTCGCCTGCGAAAACGGCCCACTGCAGAACGCGATACTGAAGAACGAGTGGGGCTTCGGCGGGTTCATCACCGCCGATTGGGGCGCCACCCACTCAACCGTGGCCTCGGCAAACAACGGCCTCGACCTGGAGATGCCCGACAGCCGGTACTACGGCGCCGCGCTCACCACCGCCGTGAACGACGGCCAGGTCTCGCAGGCCACCATCGACGACCACGTCCGGCGCATCCTCACCTCGATGTTCCGGCGTGGGCTCTTCGACCACGCCCAGACCGGCACCCTCACCACCCCGGTCACCTCCGCCGCGCATACCGCCGTGACCCGCCAGGTGGCCGCCGCAGGCACAGTGCTGCTGAAGAACACGAACGCGACACTGCCGATCACGTCCGCCGCCAAGTCGATCGCCGTGCTCGGCAGCGGCGGCGACGCTGCCCCGCTGTACCAGGGTGGCGGCAGCGCGGGCGTCAACCCCAGTGGCGCGGTCAGCCCCTTCCGGGGCATCCAGGCCCGCGCCGGCTCCGCCGCCACGGTCACCTACGCCTCCGGCACCGCGTCCGGACCGATCGTCGGCCTGGCGGGCAAGTGCGTGGACGTCGCCGCCGCGAACGACGCCAACGGCACTGCTGTCCAGCTCTACGACTGCAACAGCAGCTCCGCCCAGACGTGGACCGCCGCCGCGGACGGCACCGTACGGGCGCTCGGCAAGTGCCTGGACGTCACCGGCGGCGCCACCGCGGACGGCACGAAGATCGAGCTGTACGACTGCAACGGCACTGGCGCGCAGAAGTGGACCGTCTCCGGCGGTGCCCTGGTCAACCCGGCGTCCGGCAAGTGCCTCGACGTGCCCGCCGCCAATCCCGCCAACGGCGTCCAGCTGCAGCTCTACACCTGCAACACCACTCCGGCCCAGACCTGGCGGGTGACCGGCAGCGCTACCGCGCACGACCAGGCGGTCGCCGCGGCCCGCGCCGCGAACCTGGCTGTCGTGGTCGTCGGCCGCTTCGAGGCCGAAGGCGCCGATCTGCCCGACCTCTCCCTGGCCGCCGAGCAGAACCAGCTCGTCGCCGACGTCGCGGCCGTCAACCCGAACACCGTCGTCGTGGTGAACAGCGGTTCCGCGGTGACCATGCCGTGGGCAGGCTCGGTGCGCGGCATCATCGAGAGCTGGTACCCCGGCCAGGAGTACGGCAACGCACTTGCGTCGATCCTCTTCGGTGACGTCAACCCGTCCGGCAAGCTGCCGGTCACGTTTCCCGCCTCGCTCGCCGATGTCCCGGCACACACCGCCGCCCAGTGGCCGGGGCAGAACGGCACCGTGCAGTACTCCGAGGGCATCGACGTCGGGTACCGCTGGTACGACCGCCACGACATCGCACCGCTGTTCCCGTTCGGGTTCGGCCTGTCCTACACCACCTTCCGGTACGCCAACCTGACCGTCAGCTCCCCTGCCGCGGGCGGCGTCACGGTGGCCTTCGACGTCACCAACACCGGCTCCCGCACCGGCTCCGAAGTTGCCCAGGTCTACGTCGGACAGCCGGCGGGCACCGGCGAACCGGCGAAAAACCTGCGGGGCTTCGGCAAGGTCACGCTGAACCCGGGCCAGACCCAGCGGGTCACCACCACCCTCGACGCCCGCAGCTTCCAGGCCTGGACCGGCGGCTACTGGACCCGGACCGCCGGCACCTACCAGATCCAGATCGGCGCGTCCTCGCGTGACATCCGGCTCACCGGCAGCGTCACGCTCGGCGGGTCCGCGCCGATCGTCGGCTACCAGAACCTGTGCGCGGACGTCCGCGCCGCCGCCACGGCGAATGGCACCCCGGTCCAGATCTACACCTGCAACGGCAGCGGCGCGCAGAGCTGGACCGCCCAAGGCGGCACCCTGGAAGCGCTCGGCAAGTGCCTGGACGTCACGGCGAGCGGCACGACCGACGGCACGCCGGTTCAGCTGTACGACTGCAACGGCACTGCTGCGCAGACCTGGCAGCCGCGCGGTGACGGCTCGGTGCTCAACCCGCAGTCGGGCCGGTGCCTCGACGATCCCGGCTCGTCCACCACGCCGGGCACCCAGCTGGTGATCTGGACCTGCACCGGCGGCGCCAACCAGCGCTGGACCGTGCCCACCTGAGCCCGGCCGGTGCCCACGCCGCCATGCCCGTCAGCTGTCAGCCACGCAGAGGAGCATCCCGTGCCGTTGACCAGAGCGCGTTCCTTCCCGGCCGCACGGCCCCGGTTACGCCGGCTGGCTGCCCTGGCGGGCGTGGTCGTCACCGCTACGGCGGTGACCCTCACGACCGGGGCACCTCCCAGCGTCGCGGCCCCCGTCAGACCGGCGCCGATGACGACGCCGTGGACGGCCGCGGCCACCGCGAACATCGCCAACCCGTTGCCGGAATACCCCCGGCCGCAGCTGACCCGTGCGGATTGGCAGAGCCTCAACGGTGAATGGCAGTTCGGCGCCGCCTCCGCCGGCCAGGCACCTCCGGTGAACCAGACGCTGCCGGAGCGGATCAACGTTCCCTACCCGGCGGAGTCGGCGCTGTCGGGCATCCAGCGTCATCTGGACCGGATGTGGTACCGCAGGTCCTTCACCGTGCCGTCCGCCTGGAACGGACGTCGCACGCTGCTCAACTTCGGCGCGGTCGACCAGCAGGCGACGGTGTACGTCAACGGCAGCCAGGCCGGTTCGCACACCGGTGGCTACGACGCGTTCCAGTTCGACATCACGCCTTACCTGCACGCCGGCTCCAACGAACTCATCGTCGGCGTCTACGACCCCACCGACGCGGGCAGCGGCGCGGTCGGCAAGCAGCGCACCTCACCGGGTGGGATCTTCTACTCGGCCACCTCGGGGATCTGGCAGACCGTCTGGCTCGAGCCGGTCGCTCCTGCCCACATCACGAGCCTGGAGATGGTCCCGGACGTTCCCGGCCAAGCTCTCGACGTTGTCGTGCGTGGCGCCGGTACCGGCGGTCAAGGCGTGCAGGTGGCCGCGTCGCTGCCCGACGGCGGAGCGGTCGTGGCCACGGCCTCCGGCGGCATCGGCAGCCGGATCCACTTGCCGATCCCGAGCCCGCGCTGGTGGAGCCCCGACGACCCGTTCCTCTACAGCATCTCGGTGACGCTGACCGGCGCCGGCGGCGGTGACGCGGTCGGCGGCTACTTCGGCATGCGTTCGATCGGCCTGAAGACGGTCGACGGCGTACCCCGCATCGTCCTGAACGGCAACTTCTTGTTCCAGACCGGCATGCTCGACCAGGGGTTCTGGCCCGACGGCATCTACACCGCCCCGACCGATGACGCGCTCAGGTCCGACATCCAGCAGCAGAAGAGCTGGGGGTTCAACCTGATCCGCAAGCACATCAAGGTGGAGCCGCAGCGCTGGTATTACTGGGCGGACAAACTGGGGATGCTGGTGTGGCAGGACATGCCGGCGATGATCAACTCACCTGACGCGGCCGCGCAGAACCAGTGGCTGAGCGAGTTCCACAACCTCGTCAGCCAGCACCTCAGCTCGCCGTCGATCGTCATGTGGATCGACCAGAACGAAGGGTGGGGCTCGTTCGATCCCGCCGGCGTCGCGAACACCATCAGAAGCTGGGACCCCAGCCGCCTGGTGGACAACATGAGCGGAGTGAACTGCTGTGGTGCTTCCGACGGCGGCAACGGTGACGTCTGGGACTACCACACCTACACCGGACCCGACTCGCCGCCACCGACGGGTGTCCGGGCCAACGTCCTCGGCGAGTACGGCGGGCTCGGGCTCATCGTCAGCGGCCACGAATTCGAGGTGGGGCGCGGCTTCGGCTACGAAATGGAACCGGACGCCACCACGCTGACCAACAGGTTCCTCGGCATGGCGAAGGCCCTGACCGGGCTGATGGTCCACAAGGGCCTCAACGCCGCCGTGTACACCGAACCCTACGACGTCGAAACCGAGAGCAACGGCTTCGCCACCTACGACCGGCAAGTCGTCAAGATCGACCCGTCGGCCGTGCGGACCGCGAACCAGAGCCTGATCGCGGCGTCACAAAACCTGGCCGGGCAGCGCGTTTCCTTGCCGACCAACGGAAGCGTGTCAATCCAGGCCACCACCGACGGTTCCACCGACCGGTACGTCCGGCACCAGAACGGCGTGGCCGTCGCTTCCACCATCACCAGCGAAAGCTCCGACCTGGACAAGCAGGACGCGACCTTCACCGTCCGCACCGGCCTGGCCGGCGGTTCGTGCATCTCGTTCGAGTCCCACAACTATCCGGGAAGCTTCCTGCGACAGACCAGCGCGCAGGTCGTCAGAGCCGACAACGACGGCACCTCGACCTTCGCCGGGAACGCCACCTTCTGTCCCATCCCCGGCAACTCCGGCAGTGGCACGTCCCTGCTCTCCTGGTCCCGGCCGGGCAAGTTCTTGCGGCTCGCCAACGGATCCGTCTGGGTCGGACAAGACGGCGCCGGGAGGTCACCGGCCCCACAGGACACCACCGCCCATTTCATGAGCGACACCAGCTGGAACATCACCGCCCCGTGGTCGACCGGCCCCATACCTACAGCGGTCGTCGCCACCGGGGCGGTGCGTTCCAGCCTGGCCGGCAAGTGCCTGGACGTCCAGGCGGGAGGTACCGCCGATGGAACTCCGGTCACGCTCTACGACTGCAATTCGAGCGCGGCGCAGCAGTGGAGCTCCTACACCGATGGCTCGTTACGGGCTTTCGGCAAGTGCCTCGACGCGGAAGGTGCCGGAACAGCCAACGGCACCAAAGTCCTGCTCTGGAGCTGCACCGGCGCGGCGAACCAGCAGTGGCGGCCCTACGACGGCTCGTACCGCAATCCGCTCTCCGGCCGGTGCCTGGACGTTCCGGGAAACAACACCGCCAACGGCGTCCAGGTGCAGCTGTGGGACTGCAACGGCAGCAGCAACCAAGGGTGGTCGACACCCGGATTCACCCCCGCACCCGGCAGCTCGGGAGCCGTCAAGTCCGGGATCGCGGGCAAGTGCGCGGACGTCCAGGGCGGCAATGTCGCCAACGGAACACCGGTGATCATCTGGGATTGCGCCGGCGCCGCGCCGAACCAGCAATGGACGGTGTACTCCGACCATTCGTTGCGTTCGCTGGGCAAATGCCTGGAGAGCGCTGCGGGAGGGACCGCCGGAGGAACGAAACTGCAGCTGTCCGACTGCGCCGGCATCCGGAACCAGCAGTGGGTGCCGTCCAACGGGGGTTACCTCAACCCCGCTTCCGGGCGCTGTGTCGATGACCCGGGCGGCTCGGCCACCAACGGCACCCAGCTCGAGCTCTGGGACTGCAACGGCAGCCCGGGACAGAAATGGACCCAGCCGGGCAGCGCATCCTGAGTGACGCTTCCCCAGCAGTCATTGACGAGGACTTCCCATGGAGATCAAGATGACCGATGCCGACCATTCCGATCACGCACCTGGCCCGACCTCGCCGGTGACAGCGCGGCTCCAGCAGTGGCCGTGGTTCGTCGCCGGGCTCCTGCTGGCCATCGCTGCCGCAGTCCGGATCGTCGCCGAGCAACGCTATGGGTTGCCGATCGGCTTGACATTGTTGGCCGTGGTGATCATGGCCAACCACCTTGTCGATCGACACCGGGCACGCCGTGCGGTGCCCCCGCCTGACGCTGCCTCCGCCGGCCGGTAGCGATGATCAGTCGTCCCGTTCGCCGAGGAGGTGACGGCTGTTCGGTGCCCAGCCAGGATGACCGGTCTTGACGAATCGGACCCATGCCTCATGAGTCTCGGCCGCCAGGGTGGTGTCCGGCTCCCCGGGCCCGAGCAGACCGCGCGGTCCCCGCAACGACGGCAACGCGAGCTGCTCGAACACGAATGGGAGCTCGATGCAGTGGCACGCTCCCAGCCGGCCCTCGCAGGCGGCTGAGGCCCACCGGAACTCGTAGGAGAACGTGCTGCCCCGGGAACGGACGACGTGCGCTGCGGCCAAGCGGCGGCTGCCGGCGACGAAAGCGTCGGTGATGACTCTGGACAGCAGCTGACCGGGGGACTCGTCCGGGAACAGGTCGCGGTAGCCGGCCAGGCGGCCTTCCGGGTCGGGGAAGCGACGTCGAGCTGCGGCAAGAAGGTCGGCTTCGCCGGCTGTGTCGCTCAGGCCGTTGGGGATGGTGTAGAGGTTGGCCTCCTCAGCGGTGCTTCCGATCAGCAGATCGGTGGCAAGCCCAGGACGGAGGGTGTCGGCCGGCTGCCCGGTCAGCAGCACGCCGTCGATCACCGGTTTGAACGGGCTGGCCCCCACCGCGGTGTCGAGGAAGCCGTGTGCGGCATGGTCGAGCGGCGGCAACGCGATGGACAGCTCGGCGAGCTGGACATCGGTCAGGTCGGCCACCGACGCCGCGGTGGCTTCCCTGCCGAGCAGCAGCGAGATTCCTCGCGTCGCCAGGGCCGCTTGGCCGGGCTCGAACGCGCAGTCCCCGGTACCGCTCTGGCTGATCGCCCGCCGGAACAGTCCCTCGGCCGCGGGGCAGGCCAGGAGTGCGGCGACGATCATCGCGCCGGCGGACTGGCCCGCGACGGTCACGCGGTCTGGATCACCGCCGAAGGAGCTGATGTTCTCGGCGACCCAGCGCAGACCGGCGAGCACGTCGAGGAGTCCCCGGTTGGCGGCGGCGTCGGGGACGTCGAGCCAGCCACTCGCGCCGAGCCGGTAGTTCAGCGTGACCAGCACGACCCCGTCGCGGGTGAAGGACCTACCGTCGTACACGCCGGCGGCTCCGGTGCCGGCGGTCAGGCCGCCGCCGTGCACGAATACCAGCACCGGCAGGCCACCGGCGTGAGGATCGGGTGTGCTGACCGTCGCGGTGAGGTAGTCGCCGCCGGTGTCCTGTCCCGAGCCGAGGATCGGGGACAGGTCCAAGCTGCCGAAGTCCCGACGTGGCGCCGGGGCGCTCGGCCCGGTGAAAGACGCGTCGCGAGTTCCTGTCCAGGACGCGGCGGCCGCGGGAGGCGCGAATCGCCGTGGTCCGGTGGGCGCTGCCGCGTAGGGAATCGAGTGGAAGACGACACCCGTCGAGGTGGCCGCTCCGCGCACCAGCCCGCCGGCGACTCGTGTGGTCAGGGAGATGCTCGTGCTCACGTTGACTCCGATGTGGATTCGATGCGGCACACGGCCGGCCGGGCGGGATCGGTTCCGCGCCCGGCCGGCGTGCGGGCGTGGGTCAGCTGACGCGAACCTGGCGCAGGGTGAAGCCGGCGTTGGGTTTGTGCTGGAGCAGGTCCGCGAGGCCGCCGCTGAGGGTGTAGGTAGCGCCGTACGGTCCGGCGGTGATGCCGCTGGTGATCGGGTCGGGCACCGTGTCGGTCACGGTGACCTTCGCGCTGCGCCAGGACAGGTCGGGACGAACGCGTTGCACCACCGCGGGTTTCCGGGTGAGCAGGCCGCTGCTGACCGCGGCGATCGAACCGTCCGGCAGGACCCGCAGCGACGCCGCAAGCGGGACCAGGCTGGTGTCGAGCGCGACGGCGGAGACCTGATCGGGGTGGCGGATCGGCACCCGGACCAAGGTGCCGTCGCCCTTGGCGACGATGAGCAGGCCACCGGGCACCAGAGCGACCGAGCTGGCGGCGATGTCGGGCAGGACGCCAGGGACGCCGAGGCCGGGGGTGCCGGTGAGCAGCGGGCTGGTCAGCAGGACCGATGGCCGGCCGGTGCGGGAGACCCGGAACAGGGTGGGGCTCTGGGTGTCGACGACGTAGGCGGTGCCGTCGGAGTCGACCGCCACGTCGGCAGCCAGGTGCGACGTGTTGCCGGGCGCGACGGCGGTCAGGTCGGCATACCACTGCCGCTGACCGGTGCGCAGGTCGTAGCTGCCTACGCCGGCGACTTTCAGCGGTCCGGCGGTGCTGGTGGTGTCGGCGGTTCCGAGGTCGACATCGGTGATCAGCACCCGGTTGCGCACGCGGTCGATGCGGACCCCCTGAACGGACACCAGAGTGGGGTCGTCGACCAGGGTTCGTGCGCTTCCGTTGCGGTCGACGACGGTAACCGTGCCCTTCTTCAGGGACCCCACCAGGAAGGTTCCGGTCCGGGGGTCGTAGTCGGCGGAGTGCGGGAACACCTCGGGTGCGGCGACGGCGATCGTCGTGAGCGCACACCGCGAGGCCTGGTGGTTCCCTGCGAGCTGTCCGGCGGGCCCGGCGTAGGCGACGGATCCCAGCGACAACGGCGTGGCGACCAGTGCGGCGACGAAGACGGCCCTCATGCCGGAGAAACGCAGATTCATCAGTGACCTCTCACTCGGTGCGAAGCGATGGACATCGCCGCGGTGGCTGGAATCACGAAACAGTGCGTCGCTGTTTCCTTGATTCAGACAGCGGTGTGGCGTGCTGAGGTGATTCTGCGTCGCCCGGCGGTGGACAGCCTGCCCCTGGCGGGATCACCTTCACCACGAGCAGCCCTACACTCGCAGGGTCAGGCAGCCGGCGCGGCACTGATCCACACTCGGCTCCACGAACATCTGCGCTGATCTTCAGCCAGAAATCTCGCCATTGTGAACCGAAGGAGAAGAACATGTCCGCGCTCTACAGCACCCAGGCCATCTCGACTGGCGACGGCCGCAACGGCGAGGTCCGCACCGCTGACGGCGTGCTCGACGAGGTGCTCGCGATCCCCAAGGAGCTGGGCGGTCCCGGCGGCAACAAGACCAATCCCGAGCAGCTGTTCGCGGCCGGGTACGCCGCCTGCTTCCACAATGGACTACAGGTGATCGCCCGCGAAGAGAAGGTCGCCGTCGCCGGGTCGACCGTGACGTCCTCGGTGAGCCTGCTCGCACTGGACACCGGCGGCTTCACGCTCGCGGTCGGGCTGGCGGTGCACCTGCCCGGACTGGACCAGGCCACAGCAGACAAGCTCGTGGCCGCCACCCACCAGGTGTGCCCCTACTCCAACGCCACCCGAGGCAACATCGACGTGACCCTGACCGCGACGGTGTGAGCCCGTGCCGAGGGAGTCGGCCGTCATCTCGCCCTGCTCCCTCGGCGCGGCACCCGCACCATTGAGCCCGGCCGGGACTTCACGAGAGGGTCAACCTCATGAACCAGACTTTGACACTGGGGTCCGTCGACGTCACCCAGGTCCTGGAGTACACCGGCGCGACCCGGCCACCGGAGGCGATGTTCCCGGGCCTCGACCGCACCACCTGGCAGGCGCACCAGGACTGGCTGGCACCCGCTTTCTGGGACCCGGCCACCGATCTCCTCCAGACCTGTGTGCAGACCTGGGTCCTCCGCACCGCCGACGAGACGATCCTCGTCGACACGGGTGTCGGCAACCACAAGCCGCGGCCGGGGACCCCCGCGTTCGACCGGCTCGACACCGACTTCCTCACCCGGCTGCGGTCCGCCGGCGTCGCCCCGGAAGACGTGACCACCGTCGTCCTCACACACTTGCACGCCGATCACGTCGGCTGGAACACCCGGCTCGTCGACGGCAACTGGGTGCCGACCTTCCCGAACGCCACCTATCTGCTGGCCCGGGCGGACTTCGAGTACTGGCATCCGGAGGGCGGACACCGGCCGCGCCTCGCCGCGGCCAACGAGGGCGTCTTCGCCGACAGCATCCGGCCGGTCGAGAAGGCCGGGCAGCTTCGCTTGTGGAAAGGAGGCCTGGAGCTGGGACCCGGACTCCGCCTCGAAGCCGCGCCCGGCCACACACCGGGCTCCGCGATCCTGTCTCTCGAGTCCGGTCGCGACCACGCCGTGTTCGTCGGTGACCTCCTGCACAACCCGATTCAGATCGTGGCGCCGGATCTGAGCAGCTGTTTCTGCGAGGATCCGCCGACCGCCGCAGCGACCCGTCGGCGCCTGCTCGCCCGGGCTGCCGGGCAACACGCGTTGGTGTTCCCCGCGCACCTGGGCGGCGGCCTCGCCGTGGAGGTTGCCGAGGCCGGGCCGGGCTTCGCCGTGCGGCGCTGGGGCTTCGAGCAGTGACGGTCCCGAGGCTGCCCTACACTCACAGGGTCAGGTCGTCGCCGCGACGTCGAGCCATACTCGAGTCCATGACCACCAAGTCGGAGCTCGGACGGTTCCTGCAGACACGCCGGGCGCAGTTGCAGCCCGCGGACGTCGGACTGCCGATGTACGACGAGCGGCGGCGGGTGCCAGGACTGCGCCGCGATGAGCTGGCCCAACTGGCCGGAGTGAGCGAGTCGTACTACACCCGGCTCGAGCAGGGCCAGTCCCTCAACGCTTCCCCCGAGGTGCTCGACGCGCTCGCCCGTGCACTGCGGCTGGACGAGACCGAGCGGCGACACCTGCACGACCTCGCCGGCGCCGCGCGGAAGAGCGGCAACAACGGCCCGCGTCGGCCGGCACCGGAACGGGTGACCTCGGCGACCAGGCAGCTGCTCAGTTCCCTCGGCGACACCCCGGCCGTCGTCCTCGGCCGCTACAGCGACATACTCGCTTGGAACCGCACCGGACACGCGTTGTTCGCCAGTCACCTCGACCCGCGGAGTCCCGACCAGCCGGGCCGGCGCCCGAACACCGCGCGCCTGGTGTTCTTCGACGCTCACGTCCGCGACCTCTACGACGACTGGCTGAAGAAGGCCCGCGACGTCGTGGGGAAGCTGCGCTTCGCCGTTGGTCAGTACCCGGACGACCCGATGTTGGCCTCCCTGATCGGCGAACTCGTCATGCACAGCAAGGAGTTCACCGCGTTGTGGTCGGAGCACCGGGTCCGGGACTGGGACATCGCGACGCACCGGATGCGCCACCCGTTGGTCGGACCGGTGGACGTCATCCAACAGGCGATGCCGCTCCCCCACGGACGTGGGCAGCGGATCGTCATCGTCACCACCGAACCGGACTCCACCTCGCGTGCGGCTCTCACCCTCCTGGCCCAGCTCACCACCCCGAACGCAGAAGACCGGGCACCGATTCACCAGCTGCGCGCCGATCAAGCCTCAAGCGACGGTGCCAGTTCTCGGCAAAACGCATAACAAGGGATTCTTTGCTCGCGCTCGCACGGTGGTCGGCTACCGGTACGGCGGCCTGCCGGGTGCATCGTGCGCCCGGCAGGCCTGGCCGACCGGCGGCGGATCGGGGGGATACCCGCAGTGCCGGACAACGTCCATCAAGAATGGCCAGGACACGAGGTATCGACCAGAGCCGAACGACCCTGGTCGATACCAGCCGAATGGGATGTCGCGACCGGTCGCGCTCATCTGGGGTGAGAGCGGGCAATTGCCGCGCCTGCTTCAGTCGCTGCGCGTCGAGCCGGGACAGCCAGACTGCTCTGCTCGGACCGCATTGCGCGGCCCTGCGACCGCCAGAACCCCCATCACGGCCGCTGCGAACGGGATGGCGAGGCGATCTCGCTGACCAGCACGACCGGTCATGGGTCAAGACGGCGGTGCCAGAACCTCGGCTGACTGCCTTCGAAAACAACAGCCGGCCCGGCGGCCGGTTCAAGCCCGGTCCGACTGGATACCCTGCCTCCGGTTGAACACACAGCCGATCACCCACGCGCGCGGATCCGTCACCACGGGCCGCGCCGGCCTTCCTCCACGCACCCCCAGGTGCGAGACAGCGCGGTGTCCCATGACCTCCCCCTCCGATCCCGCCGCCGAAGGACACCACCCGCTGGTGGGACAGCCGCACAGCGACGACGAAGAAGGCACGATCGCCGAGGCCGAAGCCGAAGCCGCGGAGATCAGCACTCCCGAACGGCCGCTGGGCGGGATCGGCAAGCGGATCGACCGCCGGTCGCCGTTCTTCATCGGCATGACCGCCGCGGCCGGCGTCGCCGTCACCTACGGCCTGATCCAGCTCCTCGCCGGCGCCGAGCAGATCCTCGTTCTCGTCGGGTTGGCCCTGTTCCTCGCCATCGGCGCGGAACCCGCGGTCTCGTGGCTGGTCAGCCACCGCTTCCCGCGCTGGCTCGCCGTCACCACGGTGTTCGTCGTCGCCTTCGGTGCCGTCGGCGGCTTCCTCGCCGCGGTGATTCCCGTGATCGTCGAGCAGGCCACCGCGCTGGTCAAGCAAGCCCCCGAGTACCTCCGCGAAGCCCAAGACCACAACACCTTCCTGGGCCGGCTCAACGAACGCTTCCACCTGCAGCAGGCGATCGAGTCGGCGTTCAGCTCCGGCGCCGGCCTCACCAGCGGTGTCCTGGGCGCCGGCAAAGCGGTCTTCAACGTCGTGACCGACATGCTGATCGTGGTCGTCCTGACCATCTACTTCGTGGCCGACCTGCCCCGCATCCGCGCCACGATGTACCGGCTCATCCCGCACTCCCGCCGGCCGCGGGCGATCCTCATCGGCGACGACATCTTCTCCAAGGTCGGCGGCTACGTCCTGGGCAACCTGGCCGTCTCCGTCATCGCCGGCGCCCTCACCCTGGTCTGGCTGCTGATCTTCGGCGTCCCGTACGCCGCGCTCCTGGCGATCGCGGTCGCGGTGCTCGACCTGATCCCGGTGATCGGCTCCGTGATCGGCGGCGTCCTGGTGAGCCTCGTCGCGCTGACCGTCTCCCTGCCGGTGTGCCTGGCGACGGTCGGGTTCTTCATCGTCTACCGGCTCCTCGAGGACTACCTGCTGGTGCCGAAGATCATCGGGAACGTGCTGAAGGTGCCCGCACTGGTCACCGTGGTCGCCGTTCTCCTCGGTGGCGCGCTGCTCGGCGTGATCGGGGCGCTGGTCGCCATCCCCGTCGCCGCGGCGATCCTCCTGCTGGTCAAGGAGGTGCTCTACCCCCGGCTCGACCAAGCGTGACCCAACCTGCTCCTGCTACTTCCTGTACTTGACCGCCACGGATTGAGCCAACTCCTGACCGGCGGCAAGTACCTCTCCCACTTTCATGTCACCAGTGAGAACTTTGCTCAAGTCTTGTGAAACCTTGTTGCCAAGATCGACGAACTCCGGGATATCGACAAACTGAATACCGATGGTAGGCCGAGGCTGCATTCCGGGATTTTTCGGCTCCGCCGAAAGGATCGCAAGTTCTGTCTGCTGCGCGAAGGACCCCGCACTGGACAGGTACTGCGGATTCGAGTAGGTCGACTCCCGCTTCCCCGCAGGAACTTTTTCCCAGCCGAGCGTCGCGCCAACCAGATCTTCGTAGTGCTTGCTCGAGGACCACGAGACGAACTTCCAGGCGAGGTCTTTACGCGTGCCGGCCTTCTCGATACCCCAGGCCCACGTGTAGAGCCAGCCTGACGCCTTTGGCTGCATGACGGGAGCGGGCACATACCCCATCAGGCTGCGGACCTGGCTGCCCTCGGCCTCCAACTGCCCGGCAGCGGCCGTCGAGTCGTACCACATCGCCACTTTGCCCTTCAGCACGCTGTCAAGGCATTCACTGTATCCGGCACGCTCAGGATCAAGTTCTCCGTGTTTCTTGATCAAATCCACGTAAAATTTGGTCGCCTCGGTGAACTCTGCGGAATCCACCGAAGCTTGCCAGTCCTTTGTGAACCAGGTGCCGCCAAAAGTGTTGACGACAGTGGTGAGCGGCGCGATCATTTCACCCCACCCCGGAAGGCCCCGCAGGCAGATACCCCGCATACCCGGCCTCGCCCCATCGACGCGCTCAGCTATGTCGGCGACCTCCTGCCACGTCGGCGTGGGGCGCATGCGGATTCCGGCCTCGGCCAGGATGTCCTGCCGGTACATCAGGAAAGACGACTCACCGTAGAACGGTTCGGCGTAGACCAGCCCATCCCGTGCCGTCGGCGATGCGGCAATGGGCCGGAGGATGTCTTCCTGGTCGAACTGCGCGTCTTGTTCGATGTACCGACCGAGCGGCTCGAGCCAGCCACGCTCGGCGTAATAGGGCACCTCGAAGTTGCTGATCGAAGTCACGTCGTACTTGCCGGCCTGTGTGGAGAATTCTTTGCTCGCCACATCACCGACCTGGTTCTCGGGCAGTACCGTGAAGTTGACCTTGATACCCGTTGTTCGCGTGAAGTCGTTGGCCAGTATTTTCAGGTCCGACATCTGCGGGTTGTCGACCATGAGAACGTTGATTGTATCGTTGGAACCATCGGGCGCGCTCGAGCATCCTGCCACGGCGGAGCCGGACAACGCCGCCCCGATCAGGATGTGCGTCAACCTCTTCTGCATGTCGTTCTCCAGGCATGAATTCACTGGCACACCCGACCGGGCGCAATGTTGCCGGCCCGTCGGACATCTACATGGTGACGGTGTGGAGAGCCGGAAGTCAGCGCCTTCCGGCGGTCATCTCGCTGCCCGCAGGGAGCTGCGCATCCGCGTCCGGTCTCGGGTGACGCACCGAGCGGCACCGAAGAGACCGGCTGCGCCGACCAGCAAGCCGACGGGGATGACGATCGCCAGGCTCAGGTGCAGACCGTGCGCGGCTGCAGCTTCGACGCTCAAGGCCCGTGAGGCGGCGAAGTGGTCGGACAAGGCGCCCGCGACCAATGGGCCGAGTGCACCTCCGAGCAGATACGACGCAGCCAAATAGACGGCCATGGCTGTCCCGCGCAGCCGCGGTTCGACCACATCTGCCACCGCCGGGTACGCGGCGGTGAAATACAGGTACTGCAGCAGCCAGCCCGCCGAGAAGACGACGACGAAAACGACCGGCAGATCGGCGGCAACGACGAAGGCCGACGCGGTCAGCGGCACAGCTGCCAGCAGCCCGTATGCGCCGGTGAGGACACGGGCCGCGGACGAGCGCCGGCTGGCGCGATCGGCGATGCGGCCGCCGAGGATCAGTCCCCCCAAGCCGGTCAGCCCGATCGTGATGCCGGTGAGAGCCCCTCCGGTAGCCAAGCTGGTGTGGAAGTACCGCTGAAACAACGGCACGCTGAACGTCGCAACCGCGTAGGAAGCGATCTGTGCACCGACACCCGCGAGCACCAGCCACCACAGGGTGCGCACGCGCAGCAGGCTCCGGAACGGTGTATTCACCTGCGCGGTGGCCACCGGCGCGACCTCGGATGCGCCGCGCGCCGGCTCGCGGATGAACGCCAGCAATCCAGCGACGACCAGACCGGGCAAAGCGGCGGCGAAGAACGCCGCCCGCCAGCTGCCAAATGCGTCGGTGATCGCACCGACTGTGAAGAACGCGAGAACGAGCCCAGCGGGAAGCCCCAGTTGCCAGCGGCCGGTCGCGCGAGCCCGCCGGTCCGAAGGGTAGAGGTCGGCCACAAGGGAGTTGGCCGCCGGAGCGAAGCTGGCCTCACCGACGCCGAGCAGCAGCCTGACCGCGACAAGGGTCACGAAACCCCCGACGAGACCCGTGACCGCCGTGAGCACGCTCCACACCGCCAGCCCGACGGCGAGGACCACCCGGCGGGAAGAGCGGTCGGCCAGCCTCCCCAGTGGAATCCCGAAGAGGGCGTAGACGACCGTGAATGCGGCGCTGACCAGGCCGATTTCCGCGTCGGACAAACCGAATTCGGCTTTGATGGGCTCAACGACGATCGCCGGGATCGTGCGGTCGTAGAAGTTGAGCAGGTTTGCCGCGAACAGCAGTGCGAGCACCCATCCAGCCCTCGTCGTCGGTGGCGGAGCCAGTGTGGTCTGCCGGCGGTCATCGGGGGCCATGTCGTCTCCGGGGCGGGCTCATCAGTGAACTCGAACGAGCAGTATGAAGTAGGCCCCGTGGCGGCACAAGAGTCTGGAACGTTCACGTTCCAGACTCTGATATACGATCAACCCGGTTCGCGAACCGGGCCACTTGACCGGCGCACCGTACGGTCGTCAACGGCACGTTCCCCGGCAAGTTCGGCGACGGGTAGGGTGACGCCGACTTGGAGCAACGCGAGCAGGGCCAGGACACGAGCCGTCGGTTTCACCACCTCGACAGCATTGCCGCGATAAGGGGCAGAGTTTGACCTGCATCGGGTCCAGCGCCGTGGCCATGACCACCCCGAACGCCGTCCAGTTCGCCTCGGTGCGCGTCATCACCGAAGACCTCCACCGCATGGTCCGGTTCCACGAGGTGGTGACACGGGCACCGCACCCGTTGATCGACGACTTTGTCGAGCTGACCACGCCGTCCGCGACGTTCGCGCTCAGCCACCCGCGACGGGTCGCGTTCATCGACGAGAAGGCGCCGCGGGCAGCCGCCAACCACAGCGTCATCGTCGAGTTCTTGGTGGACGACGTGAACGCCCTCTTCAGTCGGTTGCAGGACGAGTTCGGCGAGAGCATCGCGGTGGTGCAGCCGCCGACCTTGATGCCGTGGGGTAACCAATCAGTCCTGCTCCGAGACCCGACGGTGTCCTGATCGACCTCTACGCAGCAGTGACACAGCGAGCTCTGCAACTGCAACGCCGGCGACAACCGAAGCTGCTGCCGCAGCGGACCATCGTTGGGCAACCACACGACCTGAAGCCCACCGGCAGGTTGCTTGTCCCGCCTACGGGCCAGCAACCTGCCGGCGAGCTTACGAACCTCCGATTCCGTCCGAGACAGCCATCGAGCACCGACAGCGAGCTATCGGAGCTTGATCAGATACACCGACGCCGTTCCCGAGCCTTCCGGGCCGACAACATGCACCACGTGACCACCAGCGGTGAGCGACAGCGGACGCGTCCGGTGAACGCCTGCCGAACCACCCACGTAGCCCAGTTCGACGTCGTCGACATAGGTATCGAAGAACGCAGTACCCTCGAGGTCGTACTCGAGGGCAAAGACCCCCGCGGCCGGCGCGCTCGCTTCGAAGTACGCGTCGCTGCTCACCCAGCCCAGGAGCTGGCGTGCCGGCGAAGCCTCGACGACCTTGGATTGGACTTGGGCCACGGAGTCCAACACCGTCGCGCCAGCTGCCGTCGGCGCCACGCAAGCCGCCGAGATCGCAACACCCAGTACCAACGACGCTTGGGCCGTCTTGCCCAGTTTTCGCACGTTCACGAAGAGTCCTTTCCTGATTTGCCGTGACAGGGTCGAAGGCGCGATTGCCGCTTGGTCATCGCCTCAGGCGCCGGGCAGCGACCAGCGCTGTCCGGCGGTGCCGTTGCAATCCCAAAGCGCTACCCGGGTTCCGTCAGTGCTGGACGAACCGGGGTCGTCGAGACAGCGTCCGGACAACGGGTTGCGATATCCGCCGTTGTAAGGCTGCCACTGCTGGTTGTCGCCGCCAGTGCAGTCCCAGAGCGTCACCGGGGTTCCGTTCGCGGTGCCGTAGCCTGCGACGTCGAGGCACTTGCCCAGAGCTCGGAGCGTGCCGTCGGAGTTCACCTTCCACGACTGCGCCGCGGTGCCGTTGCACCCCCACATCTGCACGGCGGTGCCGTCGGCGTTGCTCCCGGCGTTGACGTCCAGGCATTTCCCGGCGACGCCGGAGCGCACCGGGCCGGAGCCGTCGAAGGGGCCGCCCCCGGTGGCCCGGGAGACCACCCGGAACTTCTGGCCAGCCGAGTCATTCGGTGCCCACTGCGCGAACTGCGTCCCCGCGGCCGTGCTGCCGGCCGGGTCGTCGAGAGCCAGCTTGCTGTTGCGGTTGTAGAACGACCAGGTACCGTCCGGGTTGGCCACCGGCATCCACAGGTCGTTTCCTGCCGAAAGGTTGCCGGCTGGCCACTGAACGATCGCCGCTCCCAGTTTGCCGGACTCGCCGGCGACGTTGAGCACCTGCCCGCTTCCGGCGTTCTTGATCTGGTAGTACCCATTGGTGCGCAGTTCGAAGGTCCAGGACGCGCTCGTGGACCCGTTGTCCGGGTTCTGAACGATCGGAGCCGCGTTGGCGGTGGATCCACCCTGCACTCCGAGTGACATGCCGCTGGCGACGTTCTCGAGTTTGTAGCTGCCACTGAACGGCGAAGGGTCGGACGTCGGCAGGACCTGGAACAGGCCGACCATGCCGTTCATCTCGAACGCGTCCGGATTGGCTTCGTTCGTCGGCTTCGTCCACTCGTTCCAGGTGAGGTTGGCACCGTTGCGCATGCGCCAGGCCTGAGCTGCGTTGGAGCGCATGTAGGCGTCGTACCTGCCGCACGTGTTCGTGTCGGTGCAGAAGTCACTGATGCCCTTGAAGAGCCAGTACTGGTACGAAGAACCGCGGCCGGCGTTGTTCGACACGATCGGCACCGTGTTAAGGAAGTGGTCCGCTGTCCGCTGGGCGTCGGCCCGGTATCCGGCGTTTCCGGTCACCCGGTACAGGAAGTCAGCGGCTTCGATGAACGAGCCCGCGTTGTACGCGTTGTCGGAGGCCTGCAGCTCGGTCGGGCCGCCCGGCCCGTTCGGGAAGGCGATGCACTCGTTGACCACGCCGGTTGTGGCGTTGACAAGCTTGCTCTTGACCCAGTCGTAGATCGCCGTCGCCTTGGTAAGGTAGGCGCCGTCCCCGGTGACCTGGTATAGCGATACCGCAGTACTGACCATCGGGTTGTTGCTCAGCGAGCACTTGCTGTACTTGGAATTCATTTCCTCCCAGATGCCGCCGCCGCCGTCGCCGGTCCACCCGCGGTTGTAGGTCTTGTTCCACTGGTCGGCCGCGAGGTTGAGCAACGACTGGTCCCCGGTGGCCAGGTATCCGCGCACGACGGTTGTGATCATCCACGCCAGATCGTCGTTCCAGGTGGCCCACGAAGTCCAGTTGGTGCCTTCGTACTTGAGGAAGGTGCCGATCAGGTCGCGGACCCGCTGGCGGTCGGCTGCGCTGTGCGTGCGCTCGTAGACATCCTGCGCCACCTGAATGTTCAGAGCCGCGATCCAGGAGCCGGAACGTTGGGTGCCGATGCTTTTCAGCTGGTTCGTGTAGTAGGTTTCGCCGTTGGCCTGGACGAGGAAACTGTCGTTCCAAGCCTGGAAGACGTAGTCGGGCGAGGGCAACGCGGCTGCCTGCGCGGACGGTGCGAGCGTCGTGATACCCGCCGCTGCGAGCGCGAGCGTCGCGCACCCGGCCACGAACTGCTTGATCTTTTTCATGTGGCTGAGCCGATCTTCCGGTGTGTGCGATGAAGGGTGCTGCTGGTCCCGGAGAGACCGCCGGTCCGTTTGACGCGACGGCCCCTCCGGAGCTTCAGGAGTGGCGGGTGTCCATCTAGGAATGGCGCCACCGTTGTTCGACGCGGTCACGAAATAGCTGCCGGAAATTTTCCGACAACAGCTATTCTATGGTGACGCGGCCCGGGTTGTCACTGTCACAACGAGACAGAAACAGCTGACAACCACCACTCGGCTACATCTAATTGTGCTAGCGGAATTTCAGAAGGCAGCCCGAAAACACTGGTTGATTGTTCTATGCGTGCAACGCCACACCGCCCGAGAGCCACTCGTCACCGGCCGGACAGTCGTTATTCCAGCCAGGACAGTTCGGGCACGACCTTTTCTACGCGATTTTTCAATGCGTTGACAGCGAAGGCGTTCAACCGGAGAACGCAAGCGTGCCGACCACCGCAGACTATCGGTAAACGATCATCTGACCGAAGCACCCTCGGCCGCCGTAGCGCCCGGCGGCCGGCCCGCGCTCGTACCTCGCGCTCGTCACGGACACGAATGTTGCGTCCAGACTCCTGTCTCGGCCGACGGCCATGTCATCCTCCGGTCGCGGTGTCGCTCGTCACTGAGTTCGATCACGTAGCCGTCTGCAGTATGCGGATCACCTGGCGATCGCACAAGAGTCGGGAACGCTTACGTTCCAGATTGTTGGTCAATCGCCGACAGCTCAACCGGGCGGAGCTGTCGACCTATAGGCGACGAGCTCGCGGTGGACAAGCACGCCACACTTGAGAGCTCGTCAGCAGATGCCCTCAGGCTGACGGTTCGCAGTAGCGGGACTGCCGGTACACGCGATCGTGAACGCCCATGTTCCTGATCGGCCAGACAGTCTCCGGCGTCCATGGCCGACGCGCAAATTGCATCGCGGCCGCACGGGCAACACGATTGCCCGGGAGGACAGCCGCACGTCTAGACCATTGACTGGCGCGGTGGCCGGCTCTACCGTCGGATCCCGCTCCCTCGACGATCACCGTCTGTGCAGCCTCTTCGGCCCGCTCCACAGTTCCGAGGAGTTAGCAACCAGTGACGTCTCGCGCGCAGGCAAGGGTTTCACGCCCAGCCTGCGGAGTTCGAAGCACGGAGCACCCACCCCGGACAAAGGAGTCGCCGGTGCGAAACCGAAGAAGATTGACCGCGATCATCGCCGCGCTCGCGGCGGTCGCGGCGACGGTCATAATGGGGGGCACCGCCCCCGCCGCCGCCTCCGGTCCAGCACTCCTGCCGTTGTCCATCACCAACAACACCGGTCGCGGCGACGCTCTCTACCTGTACGTGCTCGGCGTGAACTTGAGCACTGGCCGGCTCGGGTACGTCAACGCCGGAGGCACCTTCACCGCGTGGAGCGGCGGCGGCAATCCCCCGATACCAGCACCCGACGTCTCCATCGCCGGTCCGGGGAACGGCGGCAGCACGACGATCCAGGTGCCGCGCAACATCTCCGGACGCGTGTACTTCTCGATGGGCCGGCGTCTCAACTTCTTCCTCACGCCCGACGGCCTGGTCCAGCCGGCACCGTGGGCCGCCGGCGACTCGAACCGCGACATCCTGTTCGACTGGAGCGAGTTCACCTACAACGACGCCGGTCTCTGGCTGAACAGCTCCCAAGTCGACATGTTCGCCATCCCGCACACGGTGAGCGTTACGACCGGCTCCGGCGCGGTGAACACGACCGGCACGCTCGTCGCGAACGGCCGAGACAACGTCATCAACGGCATCAAGGCGCAGACAGGCTGGGGCGGCTCGGTCTACACGCGCTCCGACGGCACAGTCCTGCGCGTCCTCGCTCCCGGCAAAGCAGCCGACGCCGGCCAGCTCAGCAGCACGTACCTCGATCCGTACATCAACTCGGCGTGGAACGCCTACACCGGCAAGGTGCTGACCGTCGTGCCGTTCGCGGACCAACCGAACACCAAGTACTTCGGCCGCAACACCGGCAACGTCATGAACTTCACCAACGGCGCCGGACAGCAGGTGGCGTCGTTCACCAAACCGTCCTCGGCGAACGTCTGGGGTTGTGACGGCGCGCTGGCCGCCCCGAACGACCAGGTCGTCGGCCCGATCTCCCGAACGCTGTGCGCCGCCCTCAACCGCGGCACCCTGGGCACGATCGACACCCAGCCGAGCACCAACGCAGCCGACTTCTACAAGAACAACCCGACAAACCAGTACGCGCGCCTAGTGCACGCGAACATGGCCGACGGCAAGGCCTACGCGTTCGCCTTCGACGACGTCGGTAACTTCGAATCCCTGGTCAACGACGGCAGCCCCCGCGCCGCGGGCATCACCCTGAACAGCTTCACCGGCGGCGGGACGAACCCGCCCCCGCAGTCGGGCAGCCGGATCATCAGCAACTGGAACGGCAAGTGCATCGACGTCCCGTCGCAGAACTTCGCCGACGGCGTCCACCTGCAGACCTACGGCTGCAACAACACCATCGCCCAGGACTGGACCTACACGGGCGGAACACTGCGGACGCAAAACAACATGTGTATGGACGTCGCCTGGGGCTCGACCGAGAACGGCGCAGTCATCCAGATCGTCACGTGCAGCGGTAACGCCGCCCAGCAGTTCGTCCTGAGCGCGGCCGGTGATCTCGTGAACCCGCAGGCGAACAAGTGCGTCGACATCCAAGGCTGGAACGGCAACGACGGAGCACCCTTGGTCCTGTGGGACTGCACCGGCGGCGCGAACCAGAAGTGGCACCGCGGATAACCCAACGGTCATCTTGTTCAAAACCCAGGGTCTGGGGCCGGTCCAGCCGGCCCCGGACCCTGGCCCTCCACCGTCAGCGCCGGTTCAAGGCTGCTCTCCACGACTCGCAAATTCGATTCAGTCAACGAACTTCAGATCTTGCGGCGGACCCAGCAGCTGCTCCGCCGTCCGGTGCGCGATGTCCTCCCTCACCGTGTCGGCCAGACCGGCTCCGTCCAGGAAAGCCGGCCCCGCTGTAACCGCGCGCGGCGACCAGCGGATCGAGCCAGGTCCCCGACCGGCTAAGGAACGGGGTCCGATTCCGGCTGCTGTATCGCCGCCGACATCGACGTCGCCGCCACGCGACGCGGGACCAGGACACTGCTCACCCCGCCGACCACGGCGGCCGCGGCGAACACCAGGACGTTGCCCGCCAGCCCGACCCCGGACGCGACGAGCAGCCCGCCGATCGCCGGACCCGCCGCCGCGCCCAGCCGCCCGATCCCCGAGGTGACCCCCAGAGCGGTGGCGCGGGCCGCGGTGTCGTAGTGCATGGCGACGTAACCCCACAAGACCGACTGGCTGCCGACAACCATCGCACCGGCCACGAAGACCAGGACCGAAGTCAGAGTCGGGGAATGCGGGGAGGTCAACAGCAGCATGGCCGCGGCGGCGAGCACGAACAGCGTGGTCGCCACCACGCGTCCGCCGAAGCGATCCGAGACAGCGGCACCGGCCAGGCCGCCGACCACCGACCCGATGTTGAGCAGCAGCAGGAACGTCAGAGCCGACCCCAGGTCGTAGCCGGCACCGCGCATCAGCTGCGGCAGCCACGTGTTGAGCCCGAACACCAGGAGAAAGCCGCAGAAGTTCGCGATCGCGAACAGGACGGTGGCGACCGCCATCCGGCCGCGGACGAGCTCGCGAATTCTGCCGCTTTCGGCCGGCCGGCCGGCCGAAGCCAACCGAGCGGACTCCGGCAGCACCCACCACGCCAGCGGCACCAGGGTCACCAACGGCACCGCACCGAGCGCGAACAGCCCGCGGAACCCGATCGGTCCCAGCAGTGTGATGGAGGCGACCGCTGCGACCACGCCGCCGACCGGGAACCCGGACAGCATCACCGAGTTGTAGTAGAGCTTGCGGCCCGCCGGCGCGAGCTCCACGACCAGGGCGATCGCGGTCGGCGGGATCCCGCCGAAACCCAGTCCGGCCAGGAACCGGAACAAGCCGAGCAAGCCCGGTGTCGGGGCAAGTGCGACAAGCACCATCATCACCGAAAACCACACGAGCAGACCGATGAACAAGCGGCGGCGCCCGAACCGGTCGGTCAGCCACCCCGATGCCGGCGCCCCGAGGAACATGCCCAGCAGCGCGTAGCTGCCGATCGCGCCGGCCTGGCCGGCGGACATGCTCCACCCGGGATGCGCCAGCAGGGCGGGAACCACCGAGCCGTACACGATCAAGTCGTAGCCTTCGAACACGATCGCGCCGAAGCCGAGAGCGACGACGAGCCACACGGACCGCGCGACAGGCGGTGTCGCGGCAGCAGGAGAGGACATCAGCGGCCTCCGGTCGTTTGCGAACTGAAAGCGTGTCTTCGATGCGGCGGACCGCCGCCCCTGGTCGCCCGGATGGGCCCATGTACCGCACGTCACGCGGCCGATCTGTTCTACGCCGCCGAGGTTCGACTTGTCAATAAACTTTCGAAAGTTGGATTGATAGTCGCAACTCGCTAGTCTGTCGCCATGAGCGGAAGTGCCGGGACGACCAGAACGGAGGCTGTCTACCAGCGACTGCGCGCAGACATCCTCGGCGGGCGGCTGGCCCCCGGCGAGCGGCTCAAGTTTCCGCTCCTGTCCGAGCGGTACCAGACCAGCGTCGGCGCGGCCCGTGAAGCTCTCACCCGACTGACCGCCGACGGCTTGGTGACCACGCGGCCACATCAGGGCTACCTCGTCACCCCGTTGTCGCACCGCGACCTGGCCGAACTGACCCAGGCCCGGGTCGAGATCGAGTCACTGGTACTGCGCCTGTCCATCCTGGAGGGAAGCGTGCACTGGGAGGCCCAAGCCATGGCCGCCCACCACCTGCTGGAACGCACCGCGTTCAAGCACTCCGACGACCCGGACCACCCCAGCGACGAATGGTCCGCCGCGCACAGTGCGTTCCACGCGACCCTGCTGGCCGGATGCAGCAACCAGCGCCTGGTCGATACTGCTCGATCCCTGCGCCAGGAGGCGGAACTCTATCTGCAGTGGTCGGTGTCTTTCGGCACCGAACCGGACCGCGATCTCGCCACTGAGCACCGGCACATCCTCGAAGCGGCCATCTCCCGTGACGCCGACCGCGCCCAGGAACTGCTGCGCGATCACGTCGCTCACACCGCGTCTTTGCTCATCCGCGGCGCTCCGGACGAACCAAACCACCCGGCCGGACCGTAGTTCCTCGTCCGGCCTGTGCGAGCACCTCGGGCCGGGGCTCCCGCCCTCGAAGCCGCAGTTGATTGAGCCGGCGGCCACGTGCAGCAGTCCCGGGCAGGTTGGTTCTGTTCGGGGTCCATCCCGTGGTGTTTCCGGCGTTGTTGAGCAGTAGGTTTCGGCTCCCGGCCAGCGGTCACCGAACGTGACGGCGAAGGCGGTGATCACAGACTTCCAGCGCATCGTCCATCGGGCGCGGCCTGTCCCGGTCGGGTCCAGGCTGCGGGTCACAAGGTACAGGGACTTCATCGCGGCTTAGGTTCAAGGAGTCAGCGCAACACCCCGTCATGACGAGGGTTTTGTGTTGGGACGTCCGGCGATATCGGCGACGGTTCAGCGCTCTTTCTGGGCGGGGATCCGGCGAGGTGAGATTATCGACGTCGCGGCCGCGGAGGTCAGCGCGTCGAAGACTGTCGCCTGGCGGTGGTACAGCGAGGCTGGCGGAGTGCTGCCACCACAGCGGTGCGAACCCTCGAGTCGCCCGTTCCGCCTGTCGTTCGCCGACTGGGAAGAGTTATAAGGGACATTCCCCTCCCGGTCCTGAGACGGCGCGCGAGGCACTATGGTCGGTCAACCGCCTCCGCGCCCACGCCGGAAGACGGTTGACCAACGCCGCAACGGCAGCGGGTCGGCCGGTTTCGCGAGCCGCCACCATTTCATCGGCCTACCCTCCCCCACACCCTTCAGAAACAACAATTTTTGGGAATCCGAAGCGAAATCACGGTCATCCCTGGGTTTCCTGTTGCTCAGGACGAACCGGGTACGGATGGATCTTCCGGGTCGCCGCAACCTGGCCGTCGACCTTGGACTGGACAGCTACGACCGTCTGGGGAGACTGACCGTCGGTGACCCATGCGTTGAGCAGATCGGCGAAACTGTCACTGGCCAGCTGCGGACCACTGCCGCCGACGCAGTGGTACTCCCCGGGGACCATGAACAGTCTCACGAAACTCTGGGCCGCCGCCGCACCTCCGGCATCGGCTTCGATGGCCTTATAGAACTGCACCGTGGCAGCAGGTGGCATGGCCTCGTCGGCCCAACCGCTCCACATGATCAGCTTGCCACCCGCCTTGCGGAAGGCCGCAAGGTTTGGACTGGCGTTGTACTGAGATGCCAGCGCCGCGAGCCTGGCGGGATCGGTATCGAAATTGAAGCTGTTCTCTTGGAAAGTTGGACCGGGATCACGGGAAAAGCCAAGATAACGGTCGAACTGAAGGCCGATTCCACCCTCGAGCGAGGGCCCACCCGCATTGTTGATCCGAGAGGTCCATTTCAGCTCGGAGCCAGGCTCATTGCTCCCGTACGAGGTGATTGCCTGGCCACGCGAGTTGCGCACCGGCCCGTAGAACAGCCGGGCCACTCCCACCTGAGCGGCACTGAGGCAGCCGGCGCCGTTCGGGTCCGCCGGCGGACACTGCGCGACCGCCGGGTCAAAATGACATTTTTCGGGATCAGTGATGGTGCCGTCGGTGGCGCCGCACGCTCGAAGCGCGGCCTCGTGGAGGATGGGAAGTTTGTCGGTCGTGAGGATCACGTGGCCGTTGACGTCCCGGTTGACCACATCCGTGTAGACGCCGTCGTACCCGATCACTGTCGACCACTCCGGGAACGCCGGCCCGGCGATGATGCCGTTGAAGTCAGTGGGATACCGCGCCGCCTCGACGAGCCCTTGGCGCCCGCCTTCCGAGCAACCACTGAAGTACGACTCGCGCGGCACCGTTCCGTAGAAGGCATGGACGATCGCCTTGGCTGCCACCGTGGTCACATGAGTCGCACGATAGGCAAAATCGATGTCAGCTTGAGGGTTGTCGTATGCAAAACCCCCGTTCAGGCCGGGTTCGACATGCCCCAGGCTGTTCGCGACCGTTGCGTAACCCTTCCCTAAGAATGGCGCACACTCATTGAGATAGTAGGCACCGCCAAGACCATGACTTCCGTTCGCTTCCAGCATTTGATTCCAGCCGGACACGGGAAGCTGAACGATGAAAGTATCCGAAGGTGTGACGTACCCGTTGACAGTGCACTGGGTCACCGCCTGACTTCCGGTGCCGCTGGTCGTGATCGTCGCCGAAGTGATGAATGTCGTTGCGCCCTTGAGGGACTCGAAGTTGTCCCCGCCGCTGGCCGCCAACACCGCGCATCGTGCTTCGGCACCGCCTGAGCCCTCCGATGCCTGCGCGTCACGGGCGCCGGCCACAGCCTCAGCAGGCACCGACGCGACAGCCAACGCCATGACCAGCATCGAGGCGGCCGCGATGCTCACGACGGTGAAAGTTTTTGACCGGCGGGCGGGAAGCGATAGGGCATGACCGATACGAGTTCCCACGTTCTTCCTTTCGGTAGCGGACGGGCCGGAACCCATTGCGGTAACGGTGGGCTGGGGGTTTGCCGCACTCGCTGTGGCGGAATGTCTGTTCAATACGATTTAGTAAGGCGTTCGTTTTACGATTCCGGCGACGTCGCCGATGTGCGGGCACGAGAAACCGAATTACGGACCCCCTAATCCCGAGGACGCAGCGATCTGACCTCGCGGAGCGCAAGGATCGGCGGGACGCCACAGCCTCCCGTCGGTAACTTTGGCCCGTTCACCATCATGCACTTACTTCATCAATGATGAAGCCGGGGCATGTCGGTGTCAAGCGTGACCCGTGAACAGCACAGAGGGGGTGACTGGACCTACCCAGTGCGCCTAAAACAGTCACAACAGTCACCTGGTGGTTGATCGGCACATTCGAAACGTGACTTGAAAGGCCGATAAGGGTAGATCGAGGTCTTTGCGGTGTACGTCGGCGAAGACTGCGCTGTGTCGTTGCCGGGCGTACGAGGCGTGGTCGATAACGAGATACCGGCGCGGCCGCGCTCTCGGCTCCGCCGGCAGTCGAGCAGTCGTTTGCGCCGGGACAGTCCGTAGAACGAGCAGTGGAGCGTCCTCCTGCGCTTCGGCGGCTTCGACGAAGCGGGCGACGTCCTCGCGCTGGAGCCCGAGAGCCGGGCTCGACGCCAACGGTTCAATCCGGCCGCGCAACAAACCATCTCGTCGAAGTATGGCCCCGACGTAGTCCAGATCGGAATCGCACTGAGCTCACGGCCAGGGTCGTCGGCTCTCGGCGGCGTCATACGCGGTCGCTTCTCGACGTCCACCGACACCGAGTCGTTACGAGCTGCACCTCGGCGATATCGGCTACAGAGCCATAACCACCAGCCCCTCCGGCGCCCTGGCCGCGGCCCGGCTGGCTCGACATCGAGCGGGGCCACGCCTGCCCTCTTTCGACACCTGTGCCCGCACCCGCCACCTGGTCTCCGTGGACTACCGGGTCCATGTCCTGCACCAGCCGCCGGCACCGCGGCAAGCCGAGGTCGAAAACGTCCGGCCCAACTGCCCGCGCCTGGACGACGATGGGATTCCGGTGCACCTGCGCACGGACACGCTCACCGCGCTGTTCAGCATCCCGATCACGACGACGTGACCACCCGCAACGGGAGAACCTTCCGCCAGAGCGCCGACGCCCTCTCGCTCTGCCGCCGGACCGGCGCTCGTTTTTTGGCGAGCAGCCGCTGGACTCCGGCCAGGACGGCGGCGGTGGCGTTGTTATACGCCACCCGGGTGCTTCGGCACCCCGAGCGACGATCAGGTGCCGGACCGCGATAACTTCCAGCACCCGCCGTCGCCCGCGGCGTGACAGCTTCGCCCGCGGCTCGGCCGCCGGTGTGGTGTCCCGACGCCGGACACACTTGCCGCTGGTGCGCCTGAAGCGACATACGATGATTCCGGTACGGCCGCGCGTGCCAGCCCGGCGCTTCGGGCGCAAACCGACAGACGACGCTGACACGCGGGATGCCTACACCGTTGTAGCGGCGGCACCACCGATCGAACTGGATGACCCCATACATGTCCACCGAGCGGTCGGCGCGGGTTGCTCAGGTCCGCCGGGACCGCGCAGCCGTTCACCATCCAAAGCCGCCGAGGCCTTACGTCGGTTCAATCAGCGTGAGTAGCACGACGGCACATGCCGGGCATAGGCGCCATCGCTGATCCCCAGATAGGTCACGCCACCCCTCCGACAGAACGAAGAAGTCGGGTTCGCTCACGGACTGACCGACGTGCAGCTGGATACAGTTCGGCTCGACCCGCACCTGAAGAAGCACCTCACGCAGAGCCGCCGAGAACATTCTCACCAGAATCGGCGTAAGGCATGAACGCCGATTCCCTTCGGAACCGCGACCGAAGGCATTCGCAACCCGGCTTCAATGCTCATCCTCCGGAAGCCCACGAGGTGCTTTTGTTCGCGCACAACCTCCACAGTTTGGAGGGGCGCACCCAACACGCACTCGACGGCTCCTTCTCACCATAACCGGAGCGGCTGCCGCTACTGAACAACAGGAACATCTATCGCCAGTGCTTACTACTTTCCAGTAGTAAGCCGTTAGGACTACCGACATTCCGCCATTCGCTGCTAGCGTGACGCTTCCGTGACCTGAACGTGTGTTCGGCAACACAGCGTAAGGACAGACGATGCGTGACGACGTGGTCGAGGCGAGCGCCGTGGTCGGGCACACGCCTGACGTGGTGTGGCAGATCGTCGGAACACCGGAGTGGTATCCGCGATTCGTGCCGGAGATCAGCTGGTGCGAGATGCAAGAGCCGGCTTCGCGCGGGCGCGGGCCGAAGGGTGTGATCCGGATCGTCACCGACCGCGGACCGATGCTGGAGGCGCAAGTCCGGGCCGCCGTGTACCGGCCGGGCGAGCACGTCGTGTGGTGCGGCGTCCCCGACGAAGGCACGTGGGTCTCCGTCGAGCTGAGACCGCTGGCCGGCGGCAAGACCGAGCTGCTCCTGCGGATGATGCTTCCGCCGACGCACGCCGCCCTGATGTCGTCCGCCAAGAAAAGACTGCAGGCCGTGGCCAGACGGCTTGAGCTGCGTCTATCCGACCAAGCCGCCCCGGAGCCCGGGCTCGAGGGAACCAAGGCCACCAAGCTGCGCACCACGAGCATCCTGCTGCGCGCCGGCGTGCTCAGCGCCGGACGGCCGGACAAGCTGGCGCGCCAGCTGAACTCCCTCGCCCAGTGGGGCGCCACGGTCGCGGGCGGTTACCAGGCCGCGGCGGCCCGCGTCCCGGACGAGCCCGCCCTGCACGACGAGCGCAGCACGCGCACCTTCAAACAGGTCCAGGAGCGCAGCGACCGGCTCGCGAACGGGCTGAGCGAGCTCGGCGTCGGCGAACGCGACCGGATCGCGCTGATGTGCCGCAACCACGCCGCGATGGTCGAGTCGTTCGTCGCCGCCAGCAAGCTCGGCGCCGACCTGATCCTGCTCAACACCGGCCTGTCCGCGGCCTCGGTCAAGGACGTGCTCGCCGAGCACCAGCCGGCCGCCGTGCTCGCCGACGACGAGTTCGCGCAGACCATCGCGAACGTCCCGGGCGAGTTCGCCCGGATCAGCACCTGGCCGGACGCCGAAACCGGCTACCCGACCGTCGACGAGCTGATCCACGCCGCCCCCGCCGACCCGCCCAAGCCCGTCGACCGGCCGGGCCGCGTGGTCGTGCTCACCTCCGGGACCTCCGGGACGCCGAAGGGCGCGCGCCGCCCCACGCCCAAGGGCATGGGCACGGCCGCGGCGATCCTCGACCGCATCCCGCTGCGCGCCGGCGACCGGATCCTCGTCGCCGCACCGCTGTTCCACAGCTGGGGCCTGGCCGCGATGCAGCTCGGCATGGCGCTGCGGGCGTCGCTCGCGCTGATCCGCAAGTTCGACGCCGAGGAAACACTTCGCGCGATCGCCGAGCAGAAGTGCGACGCGCTGTTCGCCGTGCCGATCATGCTGCAGCGCATCATGGACCTGCCCGAGCGGGTCCGCGCGCGCTACGACCTGTCGTCGCTGCGGATCGTCGCGAGCAGCGGCTCGGCGATGTCCGGCTCGTTCGTCACGCAGTTCATGGACACCTTCGGGGACGTCCTCTACAACTTCTACGGCTCGACCGAGGTCTCCTGGGCGAGCATCGCCGGCCCGGCCGACCTGCGCGCGGCGCCGAGCACCGCCGGGCGCTGCCCGCTCGGCACGCGCGTCGCGATCCTCGACGAGGACCGCAAGCCGGTCCCGCCCGGCGGCGAAGGCCAGATCTTCGTCGGCAACGACATGCTGTTCGACGGCTACACGAACGGCAAGGAGCCGGCGCGCGCGGCGGACCTGATGGCCACCGGCGACGTCGGCTACCTGGACGCGGCGGGCCGCCTGTTCGTCACCGGCCGGGCCGACGAGATGATCGTGTCCGGCGGCGAGAACGTGTTCCCCCGCCCGGTGGAAGAAGCGCTGGTGGCGCTGCCCGGCGTGCACGACGCGGCGGTGGTCGGCGTGGCGGACGCGGAGTGGGGCCAGCGGCTGGCGGCGTACGTCGTCCCGCGGCGCGGCGCCTCGCTGCACGCGGAGGACATCCGCGCCTACATCCACCAGCGGCTGGCCCGGTTCGCCGTGCCGCGCGACGTGTACTTCGTGCCGGACCTCCCGCGCAACGCGACGGGCAAGATCCTCAAGCGCCTGCTGCACGACGACACCTGGCCGGTCTCCAGCGAGTACTGATGCCCGAGTTTTTCCGCGGCGGTTGGGGTGGCACCCTTCGCGAGGCGACCTGCTCGGCGGCAGTCTCCGAACTCGACACTGTTTCAGTGAAAGCTTTAAGAAAGCAGTGGTAGCAGCGGACGGCTCGCCGCCGGGATCCTGGATCGGCACGGCCGATTGGACGTCGTCGTGCACACCCCGGCGGTGGGGATACGGCAGCGTGGAGACGATGCCGGTTGACGCGTGTTCACCACCGTCGTCGACACCGCCGTGCACGGCACGCTGCACCTGGCGCGCGCGGTGCTGCCGGTGCTGCGCGCGCAGCACGCGGGGACGTTCATCGGGGTCAACTCGTTGTTGGGCTCGGTCACGGTGCTCCAGATAGGCGCTTACGCGGCCCTAAAATGGGCCAGCGAGCTCTGCTGCGCACGCTGCAGCAGGAGACCCGGGACGAGCGGGAGGTGTCGGTCTGCACTGCGGGCCCCGGCAGTAATCAACACGCACATGTACTACCAGGCGGCCAACTACACAGGGCACGCCGTGCGGCCCCGTGGCCGGTGCTGGCCCCGGAACGGGTGGCCGAGGCGATTACGCGGCTGGCCGACCGTCCCCGCCGGCACGTGTCCGTCCCGGTCGGTCCGGGCAACCCGGTCATCATCGCGGGGTTCCGGCTCCTGCACAGCTCTACGACCGGCTGGTCGGCCCGCTGGCCCGGCTGGCCGTGCTCACCCGTGCGCGGTGGCAGCCACGCCGGGAACCCATGCACCGGCCGACCCCGCCCGGGACCGCATCCGCGGCCACTGGCCTGTCCCTCCCGGAGAACAGGTGATCGCGATGCCGGCTCAGCCCTTGACGGACATTCCGGCGGCGAGCTCATGACCGCGCCGGGACCCGAGCCCGACGAGGTGCCTGGTCTGGAGCGGGACGGTTCGGTCACCCCGGGCGACACCCCCGCCCTCCGAGCACTTGTACTACGCGCGCGGAGAGCACGTCCCGGGTCGACGCGGTTATTGCTCTCGGCCTGGCTGACCGGCTGTCCGCGCGGCAGGCCGTAGTCGCGTACTCAGGACGGATACGACGAGGAACCCGGTAGCCATCAGCAGCCAGCCGGGTGTGCCAGCGGCGACGGCTATGGTGGCGATCGGTGGCCCGGCGACCGTCGCTACACCGAAGCCGAGGCTGAACGTCGCGAGGTGCGTCACATTGCCGTCGCGCGGCATCCGGGTGAGCGCCACCGCCATGGTGCCCGAGGTGGTTGCGATCTCGGAGATCGTGAACAGCAGTACCACCGCGAGCAGCACGGCTACCGCCCCGGTCGCCGCGGCGGGCCAAGCCAGCGCCGGGATGAGGGCAGTCGCGACGGCCGCCAGCAACGCACCGACGGCGACAAGACTCCGTGCCCGCGCGTACCGTTCGCTGCCGCGGCTGGCCGCGATTTGCAGCAGTACCACCAAAATGGTATTCACGACCTGAATGAGGCCGACGCTCCACGACGGTGCGTGCGTGCGCTGCACGATCCACAGCGGCAGCCCAACCTGCAGCAACAGCGACGGGATCGACAGGAACGCGTAGATCACCGTGATGGAGGCGAACTTCGGGTCGCGCAGCGCCGCGAGCTGCGGGACCGGCTGGCCCCTCGGCTTCCCACGCGGCAGCCCCCACGACAGGATTCCGCAGATGGTCACGGACACCGCAGCGAGCACGAACACCCACCGGAACGCCGAGACCTCGAGGCTCAACACGACCGAAGCCGGAATCGCGCCGGCACCGATTCCCGCGTTGCGCAGCGATTGAAGGCGTGCAAGTGTCCGCACTTCAGTGGAGTCCGGCTCACCACCGCGGTGGCCGGAGCCGAGCCCGACCGACTGGATCACCGGGTTCACCCCCCGGTTCAGCAGCCCCGACAGCCCGGCAGCGACCATGGCGCCGATAAAGTCGCCGACCGCTGCCAGCCCGAGGAAGGACAGCGCGCGCAGTACGAACAGGACGCGCAGCGCGTCCCGGTTGCCGACTCGATTGGCCAAGCGGCCGATCGGCAACGCACCGACGATCGACGTGGCGCCGGCGACAGCCAGCACCGCGCCCGTACGTATGTCGCCGAGCGCGATCGCGCGGCCGAAGAACACCGGCACTAGCGTGAGGTAGATGCCGAGGGCGAAGGCGTCGCCGAAGCAGATGAAGTAGATCCGCTTGGGCGGGCCCGTGAGAATGGTCTCGGCTGACGGGCTTCGGATGTCTTCAGTCATCGCCAGGGCTTCCAGCGGGGGCCGGGAAGTCGGTGAGCACCAGAGAATGGGCACGCAGCACGGTGTCGGACGCGACGGTGACCGGACCCAGCACCGACGTGCCGACGCCGATCCGCACGCGGTCGCCGATGCGGGGGTGGCGGCGGCTCTGGCGGCTCGTCGGGTCCCACCAGCCGCGTGAGCCGAGCGTGACGTGCTGGTAGATCGTCACGTCGTCCCCGACCACGGCGGTGTCGCCGATGACCACGGCGGCGCCGTGGTCGATGAAGAAGCGGCGGCCGATCGTGGCGCCCGGTCGCACCTCCACGCCGGTGACGATCCGGGCAAGGGTGCTGAGCAGCACCGCGGACAACGGCTTCCCGCCTGTGTACCAGCGGTGCGCGACGCGGTGTACCGCGAGCGCCCACCACGGCAGGTGTAGCAGCGCCCGCGCTCGGCCTGGGCAGGACGGGTCGCGCGCGACGACGGCGTCGAGGTCCTCCAGCCACTGCTCGTGCAGCTTGGGCGGACGGGGGCCACCGTTTGCCGAAGCCGCAGTGGGGTGTGGACGGGGTGCGGCCGTGGTGGTCATCGCGCAGCTACCACCCTGGCCCTGGTCGGAAACCAGAGCAGATCCCCGACCAGTTTCTCCATCCGCTCGGCGACCGCGGGGCTCAGTCCGCCGCCGGGGCCGCTGGTCAAGTCGGCGGTTGCCACACCGACCGATGTCGGGGAGGCCCACCCGCCGAGCGCGCGGACCACGGGCCGCAGCGCGTCGGCCGCGCCGACCGTGCCCGTGGCGGTGGAGCCATGCGCGAGCAGACCGACTGGGCGGCCTGCGAACCCTGCGTCGTCGAGCTGGTCGAGCGCGTTCTTGAGCAGCCCGCTGAACGAGCCGTGATGCACGGGAGTGGCGAGGATGATCGCGTCGCTACCGCTGACCCGGCGGCGGATCGCCTCGGCCTGGCTCCCGGGCGCGGGGGGTTCGATGTAGGCGGAGACGTCGTGCAACTCGCGGTACTCGACGGCGAGGTCGACGTATTCGAAGTCGCGGCCGGCCGAGCGGACGCGACGACCCAGCTCTTCGAGGGCGCGCCGCGTGCCGGAGGTGGCGGAGGCGCTACCCAGCAGTCCAAGGATCATGTTTCCGGCTCCTCGAAACGGATGGTGAGGGGGTTTGGGTGAGATCGATGCGGTGGCGCACCTCGGCCCGACGTTCCGCGCCGACGTACGAGCTCATCCCGGTGCCGGACCAGAACGTCCGCGGCAGAACCGGCCGAACGACCCGGCTACCCGGTCCCGGTGGGCGGAGTAGCCGATCTCAGGCGTGCGCGTCATCCCACTCCTCCACAGTTCCCCGGGCGGCCACGACGGCCACCACGTCACCGCCGCGAGCCGCCAGTTCGGCCGCGACGTGCCACGCCGCGGCGCCACTACTGCACGCGGCGAGGTCGGTCTGCCGCCGCAGCTCGGTCATCGCGGCCAGCGAACGGGGGTAGGAGACCACGCGGAAGTCGATCTCGTGGTCATCCCCGATCAACAGCGGCTGCCGGATCCCGTAACCGAGGCCGCCGGTACCGCCCATGCGCTTGGTGCGTGTCGGGGGCGCTTGGTCGCCGTAGGGCGCCTCGGCCGGGAACACGGCCACGGGCTTGACGTCCGGCCACGCCGTGCGCAGCGCCCGAGTGACTCCGAGCAGCGTGCCTCCGGTCCCGCACGCCGCCACCACGGCGGTGGGCGCGGCACCAGCGGCGTTCAGGCCGCGCGCGATCTCGGCACCCGTCCGCTCCTCGTGCATCGCTGCAGCGACGGGCGCGCAGTGCTGCAGCAGGAACGTCCGGTCCTCGGCCTCGGCGATCCGCGCGGCGGCCTCCATCGCGCCCAGGAACCCGGAACCCGGCGCCGCGACCGTGACGTCCACGCCCAGCGATCGCGCGCGTTCGTGACCGGAAACCGCACTGCCGTGCGGGAAAACCAGATGTAGATCGAGACCGAGCTCAGCGCAGTACTCTGCGAGCGCCAGCCCCATCCCGCCGCCGGTGTACTCGACCAGGCGCAGACCGGCCGGGTCGCCCTCGCACGCGGCGACCGCGTCGCACAGCAGCGCGTATGCCGTGCGCGCCTTGACCGTGCCGGTGATGTTGGTCCCCTCGACCTTCAGCCAGACCCGGCCGCGGCCGGCGGCCACCGGGACCAGCGGCGTTCCGCCGAGTCCGAGCTGCAACCGCCTCAGCTTCGGCAGCCGGGTCAGCGCGCGGGTCTCGATGCTTGAAAAGTGCGGATGGGACAGCGACTTCTCGGTGTTGACGGCGATCGCTTCGGTGATCAGCTCGTAGCCGGGAAGCACCGTGGTCATACTTGCCTTCCGATCTGCTCGGTGGCTTCGACAAGGCGAAAGCCCATGGCGTAGAGGTCCCTCGGGAAGCGGCCGTGGCGCCGCCGGGTGCGGGTCAGATCGCCGAAGCGCGTGAAACCGCCGCCACGCGCGATGCGGTAACCGCCGGTGCGGCGGGCGAGATCGTCGGCAACGTGCTCCGCGCCCGGGTAGGGCCGGTAGTCGTTGGCGACGTACTCCTCGACGTTGCCACCCAGGTCGAGCACACCGTGCGCGCTCGCCCCAGCGGGGAAACAGCCGACCGGAGTAGTGGTGATCGGCCCGTGCTCGATCACGTTGGCGTGCTCCGGTCCCGGTGGCGTGTCGCCCCAAGGGTATTCACGACGTGGCTCCTCAGCGCCGCCGCCGGCCACGAACTCCCACTCGACCTCGGTCGGCAGGCGGAACCGGCGGCCGGTGCGGGCGGAAAGCCACGCGGCGTAGGCCTCGGCCTCCTGCGGTTCGACCGTCCACACGGGATGGTTCGCCGCGTGGACGGGAAAGGCGCCGAAGCGCCACGAATCCGGTGGCGTGCCGTCGGTTTCCAGCAGGAACCGGCGCCACTCCAGGTTGGTGACCGGGTAGCGCATGATTGCCACGTCGGGTACTTCGCGCTCGTGCGCGGGCAGTTCCTTGCTCAGCCACTCTCGCGTGACCCCGACGTGGGCGTACAGCCGGGCTGCTTCGTCGACCTCTCTTTCGGTAGCCCCCATCCGGAACCTGCCGCCGGGTACGTGCACCAGCTGGGGATCGTCGGGCCTGATCCGCGGGTCGCCGGTCAGCGCCAGCAGCTGCCCGGCCGCGAGCCGTGCGGCGAGCGGCAGCCGCCGGTCCTCGACCCGCAGCGCCAGTTGGGCCGGGTCGGCCACCAGGTCGCGGACGGCGGCGGGCAGCCCGGCGGGCAGCCGGTCGAGGAACTCCGCGGGCAGCCCCATGGCGGGACGGTCGTCGAGTTCGTTGGGGTTGCTCATGGAAGGGCCCGTCGGGCACGGCATGCGAGTGCTCCTTTCACGTCACGCGGGCAGGCGTCCGGCGCCGATCGGCAGGTGGTGGTTGGGGCGCCGGGCGAGCTCGCCCAGTTCGGGCAGCTCCACGACGTCCACGCCGGCGGCCCGTAGCCGCGCGACACCGTCGCCGCGGGTGAACGTCGGCGGCTCCCGCCACGCAGTCACCACGCGGGCGATCCCGGCATCGAGGATGTGCTGCGCGCAGGAGATCGGGCTCGACGCGCGGTTGCTGCACGGTTCGAGCGAGCTGTAGAGCGTGGCGCCGGCCACGCGCGGGTCGTGACGTAGAGAGCGCAGCGCGGCCTCTTCGGCGTGGTCGGCCGGCAGATCGCGGCGGGAGTACGCCGTGGCGATCACCTCGCCCTCGCGGGAGACGACCACGGCACCGACCGAAAACGCCGACGCCGACGGAGGGCACCGCTCGGCGAGCGCGCACGCCTCGGCCAGCCACCGCCGGTCCACAGCACCCGCCCGGTAGCGCACCAGCACGTGGTCACCCAGCGGCCGTGCCTCGACGAGGGTCATGGGAGAGTCCGGACCCTGCGGGAACCGGCCGGACCGCACGAACGGCGGGGCGTCGTGGTCCCCCACGAAGAACGGCGCCACCACCAGCTGGACCTCGTCGACCAGGTCGGCCGCGAAGAACGAGGTGAGCGTGGTGCCGCCGCCCTCCACCATCAGCCGCACCACTCCGCGGCCCGCGAGGTCGCCGAGCACGGCGTGCGGCGTCAGTTCCTCTCCGGGGCTCGTCACTTCCACCGAGGGGCCGAACGCGCCGTGGAGCGCACCTGCCGCCCCCGCGAACGTGAGTACGAGCGTGTCCCCGAGGTCGGTGCCGGTGCGGAACACGTTCGCCCGCGGGTCGAGCGCTCCGCTGCCGGTCAGCACGACCCGCAGCGGTGACGGCGGGCGCCCCGCCGCGACGCGCGCCCGCCGCCGGACAGCGCTGCGCACGAGCAGGTGTGGATCATCGGCCCGGACGGTTCCGGCACCGACGAGGATGGCGTCGGCACCGGCCCGGACTTCGTCCACGCGATCCAGGTCAGTGGGGTCGGACAGCAGCAGCCGATGCGGGGAGGCGTCGTCGAGCCGCCCGTCGAGCGATATCGCGGCGGACACGAGGACGTGCGGGCGCACCGTGAGCTCGGCGGTGGTCATGCCGTGGCCGAGCGAGGGGGCGCCGTGCCCAGCTCGGTGCTGTGCAGTTCGTGCCCGTACTCGCGTTTGGCCTTGAGGTATTGCGCGTTGGCCGCCGTCAGGTGCACCGAGGTGGTTCGCTCGGCGACGACCTCGACGCCATGCGAGCGCAGCTGGGCGACTTTGTCCGGATTGTTCGTCAGTAGTTCAACGCGGTTCGCTCCGAGTGCCTGCAGCATTTGCGCGGCCACGTCGTAGCGACGCTCGTCGGCACCGCGGCCGATCAGCTCGTTCGCGCGAAACGTGTCGATCTGCCGGTCCTGCAGGTGGTAGGTGTCGATCTTGTTGTAGAGGCCGATTCCGCGGCCCTCCTGGCGCAGGTAGAGCAGGATCCCGCCCTCGGCGGCGAGCTGCTTCATCGCCTCGTCGAGCTGCGGTCCGCAATCGCAGCGCGTCGAGCCGAGTACGTCGCCGGTCACGCACTCGCTGTGCACCCGCACCAAGGGTACGGCGGGCAGCGGCCCGATGACGCAGGCGAAGTGCTCGCCCTCGTCCGCGAGCCCGCGGAACGTCGCCAATTGCGCGGTGCGGCCTTCGGCCCGGCTCAGCGCGATCGGCACGCGTTGCCGGATGGTGGCAGTCATGTTCGGTCCTTCCGGGGCTGGGCAGCCCGGGTCCTGCCGATCGTGCGGGACCCGGGCCGGCCGGGGACGGGCGGGCAGGAGGCTCAGCGCACGACGCCCGCCAGCCCCTTGAGCGGTTGCGCCTTCGCCGAGGCGTCGAGCGCGGACAGCGTGTGCACAGTGCCGTCGTAGGAACCGGCCAGGAACTCCCCGCGGCGCTCGCTGTAAGCGAGGGAGGAGATGCCGGTCATGCTCAGCCGTACCTGGACCGGCCACGAGTCGGTGGCGCGGTCGTACACCGCGGCGAAGCCGTTGTAGCTGGCGGTGGCTACGAGCCGCCCGTCGGGGGAGGCGGCGACGCACTTGACTGAGTGGTCGTGCGGGGTCGGCGTGGTGAGGGTGCACTGGCCGACGTCCCAGATGCGCAGCTGCAGATCCCGGCTCACGCTGGCGAAGCGCTGCTCGTCGCCCAGGCCCGTGCACCCGTTGGCGATCTTGGTGTGCCCGTCCGCAACGCGCGCGACGACCTCGAGCGTGGCGGTGGCCACCCAGGTGGCGCCTGCGTCGGCGGCCACGGAGAACAGCGTGCCCCCGGACACCGCGACGGCCTTGACAGCATTGTCGTGCAAGCGCAGCTCGGCGACGAGCCGGATGCCGTCGCCGTCGGTTGTGAAGACGAGGCCCTCGCCGGTGTAGGTGCCGATCAGCGCGTGCTCCCGGCCGTCGCGCTCGAAGCGGACGCCGCAGTTGAGCGGGGAGCGGTGCTGGTGCAGGACGCGACCGGTGCGGGCGTCGAAGACGCGGCCCAGCTGTCCGCCGGTCAGCACCAGGTCCCCCAGTGGTGTCAGGAAGTTCGCGAGGCTGCCGACCTCGCCCACGACCTCGCCGTGCTCGGCGTCGATCACCCGGCCGGCGTCGCCGACCGACAACACGTGGCCGTCGATCTCGGCCACGGCGTTGACCCCGGGCGTCGCTGCCACCTGCTCGTCGTGCCAGCGTCCTTCGGTGACGTCGTAGGTGCGGTAGCTCGCGCCGAAGGTCGCGAACACCAGCGTCTGCGAATCGAGGAACGCGCACGAGCGGGGCCACACGTCGTCCGGCAGCGTGGCGGTGGCCACCGGCTCGGGCCGGTCGCCCGCGACGTCCCACAACCGCATCGTGCGGTCGTAGCTCAGGCTCACCAGCAGCGGTTCGGCGCTGTCGAGCACCAGGCGCTTGATCCCGGCTTCGTGCGCACTCACGGTTTCGCGGCGATCGCCGGCGATCGCGGTGAGCCGGCCGTCGTCGTCCCCGGCGAAAATCCGCCCGTCCGGGGCGACGGCGATGGTGTCGGTCTCGACCCCGGCCATGTCGAGCTCCTCCAGCTGCGCACCGGTCTCCAGCGACCACCGGCGGATCGTGCCATCGTCGCTGGAGGAGACCAGTTCGTCGCCTTCGGTGTTCCACTGCACGGAGATGACGTCGGCTTCGTGGCCGGTCATCGTGACCACGAGCGCACCGTCGAAGCCGAACACCCGCACGCGGTGATCACGGCTCGCGGTGGCGACGAGCGGACGGGTCGGGTGGAACACGGCCATCTCGACGTCGTCCTCGTGCCCGGTCAGGACGGCGGCCAGCTTGAGGTCGGGGATCGTCCACAGACGTACCGTGTGGTCACTGGATGCCGACAGCGCTAGACGTCCGTCCGGGGAGAACGAACAGCTGTTGGCGAGGTGATCGTGCCAGGCGCGCGAAACAGCACGGCGTTCACGGTGCTCCCATAGGATCACGCGGTTGTCGTACCCCGCCGACAGGACGTAATTGTTCCGGTTCGTCGCGACCCCGCTGATCGGACCGTTATGTCCAGATGTAGTCACTAATACCTCCTGAATCACGGGCTTCCCATAGGGCTCATGATGACGATGATGTGGCCGAGCGAATTCGTGTACGATGATTCATTACTACATTGAGAGCTAGCAATCTACTAAGCCGCTTCGAGTTGCGGACAGGGTTCTTGGCGACTAATTCATGTCGCGTTATCTGTTCAGATACTCGCCGCGGACATCTAATGTCATCTTGTGTCAATTTCTAACTGAACACGTTGTCGACTATAAAATTCTTCAATTCAGTGCGCAATAGCTGTGCAGGCTTCCATGTCCGTGGCGAACGTCACATGTTGAACCAAATCGCTTTCAAATGAACCACAGAGAATTTGTCATTGCAATGGGCCCAGTGGATTCCCGATGCGGTCGGCGGATTGTCGCATGAGAGAGGTCGCGTAAAGACCGGCCATGGAGCAGCCGGTCACGATTATTGAGCAGCAGTCGATCGCCATGTCAGATACACCTAGCCTTCACCGGCGGGGTGTGGGTGATGTCGTCGGCCAGCGTGCTGCCGGGCAGCGGCCAGTTTTCGGCTGACCAGGTCGCGAATGTGGTGGGACCGGTCGGCTCGGGAGTAGCCGGCCGCCCCGGCTGCGGTTTGCGGGCCACCAGCGTGGCTCGAGCATCAGCACCCGGACCAGCTCGTCGGACTTCTGTTCGTCCGAGAGGACGAGCACGGCGTGGATGCGCCGGTAGCCGTAGGTGCCGTAGTTGGCTTGGAAGGTCGCCGTGATCATCGCCGCGAGTCGTTCGCGTCGCTGGGCCGCCAGCGAGGGGGCCTGGTCTTTTCGCTCGTGGCGGCCCGGGTGTACACGCCCAGCCAGGCGCACATCTCCCGATCGGGTAGGTGTCATTCTCGACGTCGATCAACAGTGATCCAGACCCCTCGTACTCCGATCCGGACCACCACCTCGACTCTAGGCGGCCAACATTTCGCTGGAGAGAACTTCCGCCCTGGCGCGGCGGCATCAGACTTCATTCCCGTCCTCGTAGCTGATGGTGACCTGGTCTGCGACGTACCGTATGCGGTACGCGACTTCCTCGGTGGAGTTACCGAGCAGCACATACTCAGCTACACCGCCACCGACCATGCCTACCGGTCGGAAGCGGCCGTCGGGTGCGACCAGCAGCCGGCGCTCCACGATCCACTCGGTCGGAACGGCTTGGTCGTCCACTGCGGCGACCAGGCCTTGTCGGCCGTAGAGGATCGCATGTCCCGCGGCGCGGCAGCGGATTGGGTACGTTGTGGTAGGCGCTTCGCCCAGGGAGAGCCGGACCGTGGCTTCGTGCAGGCTCACGCCGCGGACGGCGGCGACCAATGCCTGCAGGTTGCTCCCGCCCGGGCGGCAGGCTACCTCGCTGAAGACTAGGTGGTCGTCGTCCAGGACAAACGCCTCCAGGTGCAGGACGCTGTCCTTGGCGCCAAACGCCCCCGCCACCTGAGCTAAGAGTGTCTCGCACGCGGCGACCAGGCGGGGCTCGTCCACGGTGACGCTCAGCACCGGCAGGCCGCGGATGAAGGAGAGTGTCGAGGTCAGATAACGGGACGGCACTACGGTGTGCGGCTTACCTCCCCTGACGAGGGCGTCGATGTGCACCATGGGGGCGTCGATGAACTGTTCGGCTTGGTGGTTCGACAGGTCGAGTGCGGGGTCGTCGTCCAGTGCCCGCAACTCATCGGCGGAGGACACGATGTGGACACCTGCCGAACCGAATCCGGCGCGCGGCTTGATGACCACCGTTCCGTACGTGGTCAGGAGGTCATGTGCGTCGGCGGCGCGGTCGACCGGCAGCCAGTCGGCCACTGGCAGGCCGGCGCGGCGGGCAATGGACTTCATGATCGATTTGTCGCGGTAGGGCAGAATCTCCTCCGGCACCGGACCGGGAATGCCGAGGCGCTTCCGGAGGGAGGCCATCGGCAGCATGAGCCCCTCGCTGCACGCGAGAAGGCGGTCGAAGGGGCGTCGCCGGTGCAGGGCGTCGATGAGCGCGTCGAGCAGGATGTGGTCGTTGACGTCGAGACAAAGGACCTCTGCGCACTCGCCGTATCGGGCTTGCCCACTGAATTCGTTCGGCGTCACCAGAGTGACCCGGTACCGCTCCGGGTCAAGTACTGGTTCTCCGGTCGGCAATCGGTAGAAGTCATAGCCAGCCCGGTCGACGAAAAGAATGTTCTCTCGTTCTGCACTCATCACCGACTCCGTTGGTCTGTCAGGCCCGGAACGCTGCGCACTGCGCCTGCGGGTCTCTTGCCTCGAGCGCACCCCACTCTCTAGCGGTGCGCTGCTGTCAGTCCCGTGTGCTGCGGGCGAGGACGAGCAGGTAGGCCCAGCCGTGCATGTCTCGTTCGACCCGTCGTGTGGTGGTTACGGTGAATCCGTTCTCAGCGAGAAGGGCGCGTGATTCGTCGACGGTGAATACGCGGGAAAAGCGGCCGTCCTCCAGAACAAGCAGCGTGCCTTCGGTTTCCTGCTCTGGCCGGGCGAAAAGGCTGACGGCGAACAAGCCACCTGGCCTTAGGCTGCGCCGCAGCGCCCCCAGGTAGTCCGGGTAGCCCTCAGGGAGCTGGTGGTGGAGCGACCCGTTGTCGAGGACCGCGTCGTATTCGGCGTCGGCGGACAGGTCGCGTGCGTCCCCGACCTCGAATCGCACCCTGTCGCCCCATCGCTCGCCGACCCGGTTCCACTCCTCCTGCCGCATCAGATCCAATGCGGTGACGCGGAGTCCCGCCTCAAGGAGTACCTCGGTGTCCCGGAGGCGGCCCGCGCCGACATCCAGGACGTGGCTATCCGGTGCGAGACGGACGGTGAGCAGGCCGACGAGGTGGCGCATAGCAGGCTCACCGGTCCACAGATCACCGCGGGTCCGGTACGCGGTGTCGAAAGATTTCTTCATGACGGCCAGGTAGTCCTCGCGAGACATACCAGGGTGTGTCGATTCCATCAGCCTATTCGCTCCCAGATGACGGCCAGGTAGTCCTCGCGGCGCGCCGGAGTGTGTCGGTTCCGTCCCAAGATCACTTAACGGAAGCGCGATTTGGGCGAGGACGTGTCTACGCATGACTTGATAGTTGATACGAGTTCAGCGACGTGATCGCGATGAGTACGATGAGCGAGTATGCATATCCTGACGGTTTCGTGTCCGTTTATTCTGGTACTGGACAGACAGAAGCGGCCGTCAGCGTTGATGCGATCAAGCAGTCGACGTGTAGCCTGGTTGACGTCTCCTGTACCGGAGCTGACGCGGAACACCACGGTACTCAACTGGGGTCGCCACGGCAGTTCCAATAACGGGAACTGACTCAATTCATCGTAGACAGACTGGGCTAGATCAAGTTTCTCGTCGAGTACCGCCCGGAAGGCGGTGACGCCATGAAGGTGCAGCGGAAACCACACTCTCAGTCCGCGTACCTCGCGACTGAGTTCCGGGCCTATACTCGAATAGTCGGGCAGTCCATCACTGGTCAGGTAGTCTTGCTGATAACTACCTCTTTCGTTATGAGCCGTATGGAGTCGGCCGGGATCACGCACCAGGAGAGCTCCGGTGCCGAACGCCAGAAAGAGCGACTTGTGGGGATCAAGAGTGACCGAATCGGCGAGATCCACGCCAGCGAGTCGATTCCGGCCGCGATCGGTAAGGCGGAACAGACCACCGTATGCACCGTCGACATGGAACCAAAGATCATGCTCAGCCGCGACAGTAGCAATGTCTGTCAGAGGGTCGATCGCACCAGTGTCAGTGGTGCCTGCGGTACCGACGATGAGGAAGGGCCTGAGACCGGCCTCCTTATCAACTTTGATCATTGACCGAGCCTGATCGACGTCCATCGTCAGATCGCCGCCGCAGGGCACTTCGCGGACATTCTCCTTCCGGATCCCGGCTAGTCGTGCAGCCTTCACAACCGAGTGGTGGGTGTGGCGGGTGACATATGCCGTGCCCGACCCGATATCGGGACCGAGAAGGGTTTCACGTGCAGTGAAGAGCGCTGAGAAGTTCGCCATGGAACCGCCAGTGGTGAGAAAGCCACCACTGCCAGCCGGTAGACCGCTGACATTCTGAGCCAGCCACCTCACGACGCTCTCTTCCAGTGCGATCAGCCCTGGCGAGGCGAAAGCGACCCCTCCGTACCTGTTGGTGCCGCGAGCATAGAACTCACCCAGCGCTGAGGAGAAAAGACCCCCGCTAGGCATATAGGAGAAATTACCCGGGCTTCCCTTCTCCTCCGCAGCTAAAGTGGCACGCCTCAGTCGAGCCAGAAGATTGACCAATTCGCCGGCCTCCTGCGGCGGCGCTGTCAGGAAATCCTCGCTGATTCTGCGGAGGTCCGCCCCAGTCGGCATGTTTCGAACCGGCCGTTCGCCGACGCTCTCGAGAACTTCCACGACATGGTCGAGCACCAGCCGGCCCATCGCGTTCATGTCACTCTTCGACGGCTCCAGCGGATACTGCTCGGGCATCCCCGACTCCCTTTGGCTCATTCAGTCAATCGCGCGTGCAGTAGCTGGCACCGCGGACAGGGTCTCGAAATAAAGGCAATAAGGACGTCAGTCAAGGTAGATATAGGATTACTGGAAGCCGTGATTTGTCCGGTTGGATCGGTCCGGGCTGACACCGCAAATCTGACGGAACCATAACTTTTCTGACGAACATATGTCAACTAAGTTGGTACCAGCGCCAGCAGCTCACGCGCAACCCGCTGTCGCCGTTTGGCGGATCACGGGTTCGGGATTCTTCTTGTTTTCTCAGATCAACGATGCGTTGTTAACGAAATGTTTGCAGTCGCCAGATTGGCGCGCATACATTTCTACCGACCCGTCATCAAGGAAGAACTGGACATTACCGGCGTTGAAGCTTATCCCAATTGGGTCGGGGTGAATCGGTTATGGTCAGCTGATACTTGCCGCGATCGGTTGAACTGCCACCCGGGCGAGGACCCTCGAGATACATCTCATGGTATTCTCAGTTCCGGTTAATCTTTCGTCGAATAGAGTGCCCGGTGGTCGTTCCCTTGCCTCCGAACAGTAAGGTAAATGGTAGGTCGCAGTTGCATGCCGAAACGTCGGCCATCGTCTGACTTGTTCTCCCCACTGAGGTGAGACTCGATCTCGGATCATCGAGAATATTGCGACCGTCCGCCTTGGCCTGGCCTCCTTGACGAGAATCAGCAACGTCGCCATTGAATCTGCGATTACGGCGTCGGTGAGAGACTCCCGCTCGGACAGTTGTGAACCTCGATGTCAGGCAGAGGTAACTGGGTTCACATACGTCTTGCGCATGTCAACGGCGGCACGGCGGAATGTGCGATTCTGGGCGTTAAGGGAAAGGTCGCGGCGGCAGCGACGCCGACTGTGGACGCTCGGACGCAATCGCGTCTTCCTGTGGTCTTTCGGGCTACCTGGCCCATCGTTTCGCCTTCTCGCTTAACGGTGCTCCAACTGAGACGCGTGTGAAGAACCAAATGACGGCGCTGCGGCGAACGCCCGACGTCGTTCGCTGCTTCGGGCGGGGCCACCAGAGCGACGGGCCGACCGTCCTAGGTGACGGCAATGTCGTCCTCCGTTGCGTCCTGTGCGCTCGTCGGCCGCCCAGTTATCTGATCGCAAGCAGTATGCATACTGCGACAAGATCGCACAAGACTCCGGAACACCTGTGTTCCTGATATTCGGCCGGCGCGGGCTGTCCGCGGCACCCCTCCGTGCGGTGCCAGCTCATCGCGGCGCAGTCCTGGCACCCGCCGCCGCTCGTCATACATCGGCAGTCCGACGTCCGCGGGCTGCAACTGCGCCCGGCGTGTCTGCAGGAACCGTCCGAGCTCCGACTTGGTGGTCATGGACTCGAGTATGGCTCGGCGCAGCGGTGGCTACCTAACCCTACGAGTGTAGGGATGTTTCGACGGCCCGGCTGACGTCTTTAGGGTGGCATGGCCGCGGTCTCGACAGCCGGCCCCCGAGCCATCTTCGGTCCGTTTTGTCATCTTTCGAAGCCCCAGCGTCGCACAACCGCGATCGGTGCGCTGTTCGACTTGAGGCCAGGTGGAGGTCCCAGCCGCTGCACGGCACACCGCCGAACCCACACCGGCGACCCGCCGCAGGCCGGTATCTCACGTCGGTCCGAACTATCCACACAGCGGGCATCGAGATCCCGACATCAGGAGTTGTCATGCTCGTACCTCCGAGGACACGCCGGCGCGGATTGTGCGCCGGAGGCCTGGCCGTCCTCGCTGTCCTCCTCGCCACGGTCGGCCTGGCCGGATGCGCTCGCCCGAACGCCGCCTCCGCCGCGACCCAGCCGTCCCCGACCGCCACATCGTCGTCGACCAAGTCGCGGCCCACGGTGGTCTTGGTACACGGGGCCTTCGCCGACGCCTCAAGTTGGAGCGGCGTCGTGACACGACTGCAGAAGCAGGGCTACCCCGTCGTCGCGCCAGCGCTGGGCCTGCGCGGACTGGCCGCGGACTCGGCCTACCTGGCGAGTCTGCTGGGCCAGATCAAGGGGCCGGTGGTGCTCGTCGGGCATTCCTACGGCGGCGCGGTGATCAGCACCGCAGCCACCAAGGCCACCAATGTACGGGCGTTGGTGTATGTCAACGCCTTCGCCACCGACACCGCAGAGGTCCTGTCCACCGTCGAGAAGAACTCGGCCGACAGCGCACTCAACCCTGCCCTGCAGCAGTTCACCTACCCCACGGGCCGCACGACCCCACGAAGTTCCCCGCGGTCTTCGCCGGCGATCTGCCCCATGAACAGGCCACGCTACTGGCCGCCACCCAACTCCCGGCCGCGACGGCGGCGTTTTCCGATGTTGAAGAACGCGATCGACTTCCTGCACCGGGAGTGGGCGGACAAGGCGGTCAGCTTCCTCAGTTACGGCGGCATCGGCGCCGGTACACGGGCGGTTCAGCAGCTGAAGCAGGTCGTCACGACCCTGCGGATGGTCCCGATCTTCGAGTCGATCAACGTCCCGTTCGCGATGCAGAAGCTCACGACCGGCGGCGAGGTCGCCTCCGACCCGCCGATGGAGGAAGCTGCCACCGTCATGCTCGACGAGCTGCTACGGGTGACGAAGTCGCTGCGACCGGCGTTCCGCGATCCCCGCGGCCGCTGAAAGTTCCGGTCAGCCACGAGTGCCGGCCATAGCCGCCGCAGCGGCCACTCGCCTCAAGCCGTCGATCCAGGCCTCGACCTGTTCGGTCGGCGCGGATTTCGGCATCCCGGTCATCCGCAGCGCCATCGGGGGCAGGTCTGCCGTCGTGGAGATCGGCACCACGATCGATGCGAGGTCGTAGCGTCGGCCGGCGTCGAGGTCGGGGCAGAACAAGTCGGCGAGGTCGGCGGTCGCCTGCCGCACGTCCCGTTCCTGTCGAGGGAGCCGGTCGGACCGCTCGAATTCGGTCAGCACAGCTTGATGACGCTGCAGCAGCTCCGGCTCGGCAGCCAGGAGCGAGTAGCCACGATCACGCACTACGTCGAGCAGCCTGCCGTGGAGGGTGCGACGGTCCCGGCTGTCGTCAGGCGACCGCTGCAACCAGGCCTCGATCTCCGTGGGTGTCGCATTCGCCATGAACACGGCGCCGAGTGGCGGGATGATGGGTTGCCGATGTCCGAGCGGAACGGTCTCGGACGCTCGCCCGCCATTGGCGGTGAGCACCTGCACCGCGTCGCTGCCGATCTTGACGAGGACGCTGCAGTCGACAGCGAAGGCGATGCTCAAGTCCTCCACCTCCGATCGGATCGTCTGGGCCAGCTGCGCTGCCTGGATCAGCTCCGGATCCGGCGCGGCGATGAACGATCCGGTCGAAAACTTCCCGTACCCGCCTTGGAAGAACAGCAACGGCAAGGTCGACCGGGCGACGCCGAGCTCTTGCACGCGCCCGAGAACGATGTAGTGGTCACCCGCCTCGCGCACGTCCTCGAACGTGCACTCGATCCAGGACACCGCGCCCTCGAGGACGGGTGACCCGAGTGGTCCCGGCCGCCAGCGCACGCCGTCGAACTTGGCCGCGCCACCGGTCGCCATCCGGCGACACAGCGGTTCCTGATCGGAGGCCAGCACGTTGACGCAGAAGCTGGCGGCGTCCCTGAACCGCGCGAAGCTTCTCGAGCCCTTGGCGGGAAAGAAGGCGATCAGAGGCGGATCCAGGGAGACCGAGGTGAACGTTCCGACGACCATCCCTTCCGGGATGCCGGTCTCGGACACCGCGGTGACGACGGCTACCCCGGTCGGGTAGTGCCCGAGCGTCTCGCGGAACAGTGCGGGGTCGATCGTCGCGGTGCCGGCGTCGGTCATCGTGCGCTCCAGTCCGCAGCTCTAACATGTCGAGCAAAGGTTTGTGACATGTTAGAAGCACGGACACGCGTTGTGTCAAGCAACGCCTCACCGCGGCGGCAGGACACTGACCTCACTGCTCATCACCGAGGGCCACCTGACGACGGCCCGGAGCACGTGCTGGTGAACGTCTTCGATGTAGCGCCTGGCGTGCTCGGCGGCCTTGTCCACGTCACGCTCGTCGAGGATGTGGCGCACCCAGTGGTCGGCCGGCGCCGTCGCGGCGCTCGTGTGATCCGAGGTCAGCAGCAGCGCTCGGATACGGCTCATGTCACCCATGAGCCGCTGGAAGAAGGTGATCAGGTAGGTGTTGCCCGACGCCTCGGCCAGGATCGCGAAAGTCCGGTTGACCACGTCGATGTCGAGCAGAGCCGACGGTGATCCGCCCTGCTCCTCGGCCACCGCGTCCAGCTCGTCGAACGCCGCTCGTGCCGCGGCGAGCCGAGCTTCACCGGCCTGGCGCAGGCCGAGCCGGATCAGCTCGGGTCCCACGATCCCCCAGACGACGAAGAGATCGTCGATGGACTTCGGCGTCAGCGGCGTCACCTGGTAGCCCTTGCGGGGCACGGTGCGGATCAAGCCTTCGTGGTCGAGGCGGGTCAGGGCGTCGCGCAGGGGCGCGGTGCTGAAGCCCGTGTCGGCCGCCAGCTGCTTCTCCGTAAGCCGCTGACCAGGGGCCAGGCGGCAGGCGATGATGTCGTCCTTCAGCCGGCGGTAGGCGGTCTCGTTCAGCGAGACGCGGGAGTCGGACACGTCGGTCACCAGGTCACCCCGTCGAGTTGTTGCGTGCACTGGAAGGCCACTGGGCCCGTCAGACTACCGGCGGGCGAGTCGAGATTGCGTCTTGACACCCCGGTTCGCCCAGTCTAGACATGACACAAGCATTCAGTGACATTTCACAGGCGAGATGGAGACCAGCAGCGTGGCTGACACCGAGGACAAGGCAGCGATCATCGAGCTGCTCAACCTGTACGGGTTCGCGCTGGACGCGCACGCCTGGGACCTGTTCGACCTCGTCTTCTCCGAGGACGTGACCGCCGAGTTCGGCCCGGCCGGCAACGCGTGGGTCGGTCTGGAGAACTTCAAGCGGTCCTTCGCCGAGTTCCACGAGACGCTGGACAGCCACCAGCACACGATGATGGGGCAGCTGGTCCACGTCGACGGCGATCGCGCCAACGCGTTCAGCTACGGAAACTGGCTGCTCATCCGCGAAGCGGCCGAAGCCGGTCCCACGTGGACGGGCACCGGGTGGTACGACGACGAGCTCGTCCGCACCGGGGCCGGCTGGCGCATCCGGCGACGCGTCTGCCGGCTGACGTCCTGGACCGGCAACCCGTTCGTGCCCAAGCCGAACGCCGAACACCGGCCCGACATGAAGCTCAACGTCCTGCGCGAGCACGCCGAAGCCGGCCGGGTCGCCTACCTCAACGCGATCAAGGCGACCCGGTGACGGCGACGGCGCACCACCCCCTGAACGACCGACCCGACACGGAGACCACGATGCTCGTCACCGACGACCGGCCCGCCACCCTCGCCGCTGTCCTGGAAAAGGTGCGCGAGCTCGGTCCGGCCCTGCGCGCCGCCGCGCTGGAAGCGGAACGCGCCGGCCGCCACTCCGACGAGACGATCGCCGCGCTCGACGCCACCGGTGCCTTCGACATCGCCAGTCCCACGGAGTTCGGCGGTGCCGAGTTCTCGGTCCGGGACCAGCTCGACGTCGTCACCGAGGTGTCGTCGTGGGACGGCTCGGCCGGGTGGACGGTGTGGGTGGCGGCCTCGACGAACTGGATCCCGGCCGGCTCGGGCGCCAAGGTCGTGGAAGAGGTCTACGGCCCCGCGTGGGTCGGGCCCCGCGTAGCCGGATCGAGCCACTTCCCGGCGACACGGGGGCGCGCGAAGCGGGTCGACGACGGCTGGATCATCTCCGGCGGCCCCTGGACGTTCGGCAGCGACGCGCTGTGGGCGCCGTACACGAACCTGGGCTGCCTGGCCGACGACGGCGACGGCCACTACCTGGTCGGGGTCCAAGTCCCCCGCGACGAGCTGCGGTTCCTCGACGACTGGCAAGTCGCCGGAATGCGCGCCACGGGCAGCGTCTCCGTCACCCTCTCGGCCGACGAGCTGTTCGTCCCCGCCCACCGCGTCGTCGACTTCCGCGACGTCGTGGCCGGCACGCTGGACAACGGCCTGGCCGGATCGCTGTGGAAGGCCCCGTCGCTCGGCTGGGCGTTCAGCCTCATGGCCGGCATGTCGATCGGGATCGCCCAGGGCGCACTGGCCCGGTTCCTCGAGCGCTCCGCCGGCCGGCCGATCCGCGGCACGACGTACAAGAACCAGCTCGAGGCGCCGCTGACGCACCTCATGCTCACCGAAGTGCACAGCAAGATCCGGTCGGCGACGCTGATGGCGCAGGCCAACGCGGCCGAGACCGACCGGCTTGGCGAGATCGCCGCCGCCGGTACGCCCGCGTCGCCGGAGTACCTGCAGCACTTCAGCGCGCGCGTCCTCGCCGAGACCGCCTACGCCGCCAAGTGGTGTGCCGAGGCGATCGAGCTGCTCCAGCGCAACTCCGGTTCGACCGCGATCATGGACTTCGAACACATCCAGCGGGCCTGGCGCGACGCGCGCGTGGTCACCCTGCACGGCGCGCTGAACCTGGAAGCGCTTTCGGAGAACTACGGGCGCCTCATGGCCGGCATCCAGCCCCACGACTTCGCCGGGATCACCACCCTCAACCGGACCGCCGCACCCCAGGCCGGCTGACCGGCCATGCGCGCGATCCTGATCGACGCCCCGGCTGCCGAGCCTCGCCTGGGCTCGGCGATGCTGCCGCGCCGAACGCCCGGCACGACGCTGATCGCGGTGGCCGCGGCCCCGCTGAACCCGCTGGACCTGCTCATCGCTTCCGGGACGTTCCACTCCGTCCGCCACGATGCCCCCTACGTCCCGGGCAGCGAGTGCGTGGGCGTCGTGCTCGAATCCGACGCGCACGAGCCCGGCACCTGGGTGTACGCGGAATGCCACGCCGCACCGGACACACCGGGAGCGTTCGCCGACCGGGTCCTCGTCGCCGACGCGGACGTGCTCCCGCTCCCCCACGGCATCGATCCGGTCCTGGCCGCCGCGGTCGGCAACGCGGGCACCGCGGCCTACCTGCCGCTGGTGGAGATCGCCGGTGTTCGACGCGGCGAGACGGTACTGGTGCTGGGCGCCACCGGCGCCGTGGGTCAGCTCGCGGTGCAGATCGCCCGGCAGGTGGGCGCGGGGCGGGTGATCGGCGTCGGCCGGGACCACGCCGCGCTGCAGCGCGTGCTCGATCTCGGCGCGGACGCCGTCGTCGCCCTGCAGCCCGGCGAAAGCCGGGACGACCTGGCTGCCCGGCTCCTCGCCGCGGCGGGACCGGTGGACGTCGTCCTGGACGGGATCTACGGCTTGCCCTTGGAGGCCGCCCTGCAGGTTTGCGCGCCCCGGGCGCGGCTCGTCAACATCGGCAACCTCGCCGGTCCGACGGCGCGGGTTCCGGCGGGGTCGATGCGCGGCAAGCAGCTGGTCCTGTCCGGTTTTGCCGGCCTGCACCTGTCCTTAATGGACAAATATCAGGCGCTGACCTGGCTGTGGGCCGAAATCTCGCGCGGAGGCCTGCAGCTGGCGACCCACGTCTTCCCCCTCGACGAGCTACCGGCCGCGTGGCGGGCGCAGTCCGGCTCGCCGCACGCCAAGTGCGTCGTCGTCCCTAACGGAGACCTGGCATGACCACGCTCCCCGCTCCCGAGGCCGACTGTCTCGTCGTCGGCGGTGGCCCCGTCGGCCTGCTCACCGCGATCCTGTTGGGGCAAGCGGGAATGCGGGTCGCGGTCGTCGAACGCTGGCCGCAGCGGTACCCGCTCCCCCGCGCCTGCACGATCGACCACGAGGCACTGCGCATCCTGCAGGCCGCCGGGCTCATGGCCGGCCACGCCGATCTCTTCACACCGTCGCAGGGTGCCCGCGGCGGCTACCAGTTCCGCAACGGCGACGGCGAACTGCTGCGCTCGATCGACTGGAACCGGCCGGCCGAATCCGGGTGGGCCAACACCAACGGCTTCCACCAACCCGACCTCGAAGCGGTCCTCGAAAAGACCGCCGAAGCCACTGCGGGCGTGACCGTGCACCGCGGCTGGGCGTTCTCCGCCTTGGCCCAGGACGCCGGAGCCGTATCGACGCAGCTCGTTTCCACCACCGAGCCCGCGGTGACGGCCACCGTCCGCAGCCGATGGCTCGTCGGCGCCGACGGCGCGAACAGCCCGGTGCGCACCCAGCTCGCGGTCGACGTCGGCGACTCGGGCTTCGAGGCCGACTGGCTGGTCGTCGACTACCGGCCGCTGCGCGAAGAGACGTGGGACGCCTTCGTCGTCCAGTACTGCGATCCGCGCCAGCCGGCCACCGCGGTCAACAGCGGACCAGGCCGCCGCCGCTTCGAATTCATGCGCCGCGACGACATGCCGGTCGACGAGCTGGCCCAGGAGGCCACAGCCTGGCGACTGATGGCCCCGTGGGGAGTCACCCCCGACAACGCCGAGCTGGAACGGCACGCCGTCTACACCTTCCGTGGCCGGTGGGCGCGGACTTGGCGGGTGGGCAACGCTTTCCTGGCCGGCGACGCCGCGCACCTCATGCCCCCGTTCCTCGGCCAGGGCTTGTGCGCCGGGCTCCGCGACGCCCGCGCGCTGGGCTGGCGCCTGGGCATGGTGCACGCCGGCCTGGCGGACCCGCGTGTGCTGGACACCTACGGCCCGGAACGAGCCGGCCACGTCCGGGAGATCATCGACGAAGCGGTCGCGGCCGGCCGCGTCATCTGCGAGCTGGACCCCACCCGCGCCGCCGCCCGGGACACCGAGCTGAAGCGGCAAGCGGCCACCGCGGTGGAACCGCCGCACCCTCGATTGGGCACGCCGTCGATCACCGTCCCCAGCGGAGGTGTCGAGGGGCGGCTGGCGCCGCAGGGACGGGTCGCGGTCGCCGGCCGGTCCGGCCTGTTCGACGACGTCGTCGGCGGCGACTGGCAGCTCGTGAGCCGGGCGGGCGATCCGGGAGAGCTGCTCGACGAGGAAGCCGCGTCGTGGTTCCGCAAGATCGGCGGCAGCATCACCGACCTGTCCCCGGCAGGCCCGATGCGCGACCTCGACGGCGCCTACGAACGCTGGTTCACCCGGCACGGCTGCACCGCATTCCTCGCCCGGCCGGACTTCTACATCTTCGGCGCCGGCGACCACACCGACATCCCACGCCTCGTCTCACAGCTGCGCCGCGCGCTGCAGCCCCACCCCGATGAAGGGAAACACCTGCGATGACCATGCGCGTCACCCGGCTCGCCGACGCCGAACGCTTCGATCCACCCGGCCACACCGGTGTCGGGCCGGTGCGCCTCCAAGGCGGCGCGTCGACCCCGACGAAGGACGTGACCGTCGTGCTGTCGCACTACCTGCCCGACGGACGGGCGGCAATGAGCGAGCAGCCGGTCGAGACCGTGTACGTCCTCGTCAGCGGCGAGCTGGTGATGGTCAGCGACGGCGAGGAAGCCACCCTCCACCCGTACGACTCCGTCCACTTCACCGCCGGCACCCGCCGTGAGGTGGTCAACCGCAGCAAGCTGCCGGCCAGCATGCTCGTCATCCGGCCGGCCGCCTGATGACCGATCTCCCGGCGCACACCGAGCTACCGGCCGAACACCGCCCCCACGCCGGCGGCTCCTTCGACGCGACCGTGGTCACCTTCGCCGCGATCGGCCTGTTCGACAGCCTCACCGGCGACCAGCGGGCCCGGGTGCTGCTGCCGCACACCGACCCCGGCCGCACCCACTGGAACTTCCTGCCCGAGTCCGGCCGGCACGGCCTCCCCCTCGGCGAGCTGGACCGCCACCAGGAGGTACTGGCGCACCGGCTCATCGCCGAGTCGATGTCGCTGCCCGCCTACGCACGCGTGGTCCAGGTGATGAGCAACGAACACGTGCTGCGCGAGCTCAACCTCCCGGTCTTCGGCCACGTCGCCGCCACGTTCCGCGACGCCCGCGGCTACTTCCTGACCTTCTTCGGCCAGCCGCAACCCGACACCACCTGGGGCTTCCGGCTGGTCGGGCACCACCTGTCGATCAACGTCACCGTCGTCGACGGCGACCTGGTCAACGCCACGCCGTTCCTGCTGGGCGCCGAGCCGGCGCGCATCGGCCCGTTCCGCATCCTCGGCGAGGAGGAGGACGCCGCCTTCCTCCTGCTCGACGGCCTCACCCCCGGCCAGCGGGCGCAAGCGGTCATCCACGACAAGCCCCCGGCGGACTTCGTCACCCGCACCGTGCCCCACATCGGTGACGTCGAGTACCCGGCCTACCACGGCGTCGGCCGCCGCGACGCGATGATCACCGACGACGACCGCAAGGCACTCGCCTACTTCCGCGCCCACCCCCGCGGCCTCCGCGTCGGCGACCTCTCCGCCACCCAGCGGACCTGCTTCGACGACCTGCTGGCGAAGTTCGTGCACCGCGCCCGCCCCGGACTGGTCAATGCCGAGATGGACCGCATCGCGGCCGCCGGCGGAGTCGACGAGCTGCACTTCGCGTGGGCCGGCGGCACCACCATCGACCAACCGCACTACTTCCGCATCCAGGGCGGCGCCACCCTCATCGAGTTCGACAACGCCGAGGACAACGCCAACCACGTGCACAGCGTCTGGCGCGACCCCTCCAACGACTTCGCCGCCGACCTCCTCATGCAGCACCACCTCCACACCCCGCACGGCACCCACCACGAGGAGGCACACCGATGAGGATCGTGGGGATCCGCCGCGCCGACGAACCGGTCGAGGTCGCGTCCCTGTCCGACGACGGCGCCAAGGCCACCGTCGTGGCCAGGCTGGACGAATTCTGGACCGACGCCACCGGCTTCCTGTCACAGGTTCCGGACGGACCGGCCGTCGCGCTCGCCGACGTGCAGCAGGTTCCGCCCGTGCTGCCCGGTGCGCGGGTGATCTGCATCGGGCTGAACTACCTCAAGCACGTGGCCGAAGGCAGCTTCCGCGATCAGGACCTGCCGCCCTACCCATCGCTGTTCGCCCGCTGGACGGCATCGCTCACCGTCGCAGGCGCCCCGATCCCCGTCCCCGCCAACGAAGAAGGCATCGACTGGGAGGGCGAGGTCATGGCCTACGTCGGGTCGACGCTCGTCGACGCCACACCCGATCAGGCGCTGGCCGGCGTCGTCGGCTACTCGACGTTCAACGACGTGACGTCACGACGGGCCCAGAAGCTCACCAGCCAGTGGATCCTCGGCAAGAACGGCGACAACTCCGGGCCGCTCGGCCCGATGGTCCCGGCCGCCGAGGTCGGCGACCTGCGCGACGGCCTCCGCGTCCGGACCCGAGTCAACGGCGAGCTGGTCCAGGACGGTTCCACCGCCGAAATGGCCTACACAGTAGGCGAAACCCTCTCGCTGATCTCCCACACGTTCACGCTCCGACCCGGAGACCTGCTGGCGACGGGAACGCCGGCCGGCGTCGGCTACGCCCGCACACCGCCGTGGCTGCTGCACCCCGGCGACGAGGTCGAAGTCGAGGTCGAGCGGCTCGGCACCCTGCGCAACCCGATTGTGGCCAACGACCATCGGCATGCCGGGAACGAGCAGTGAGCGCCACGGCCGGACCGCTGTCCGGCGTCCTCGTCGTCGACCTCAGCCGTGCCCTGGCCGGGCCCCACGCGACGATGATGCTGAGCGACATGGGCGCCCGGGTCATCAAGGTGGAGGCACCAGGGGTCGGTGACGAATCGCGGCACTGGGGCCCGCCGTTCGTGGTACCGCCGGACGACCCGGTCTCCACCTATTTCCTGTCGGCGAACCGCAACAAGGAGTCGATCCAGCTCGACCTCAAGTCCGACGCCGGGCGGCGCGATCTCGAGCGGCTCGTCGAGCGGGCCGACGTCCTCGTCGAGAACTTCCGGCCCGGCGCGCTGGAGCGCCTCGGCTTCGGCCTCGACCGCCTCAACGAGCTCAATCCTCGCCTGGTCCTGCTGTCGATCAGCGGGTTCGGCCACGACGGGCCCGAGGGCGGGCGGGCCGGGTACGACCAGATCGCCCAGGGCGAGGCCGGGCTGATGTCCCTGACAGGGCCGGGCCCGGACGAACCCACGAAGGTCGGGGTACCGATCGGCGACCTGCTCGCCGGGATGTACGGCGCCTTCGGGGTCGTGTCGGCGCTGGCCGAGCGGGCGGACACCGGCCGGGGCACCGTCGTGCGGACGTCATTGCTGGCGGCGATCGTCGGCGCCCACGCGTTCCAGGGCACCCGCTGGACGGTGGCCGGTGAGGTGGCCCGCGCAATGGGCAACCAGCACCCCACGATCGTCCCTTATGGAGCGTTCGCGACCCGGGACGGCACCATCCAGATCGCGGTCGGCAACGACCACCAGTGGCGTGCTGTCGCGCTGACCACCGGCCTCGACCCGACGGATCCCCGTTTCGCGACAGCCCGCCACCGGGTCCTGTACCGCGACGAGCTGACCGCCGTCCTGGAAAACCGGCTGAGTGAGCGCACTTCCGCGGACTGGCTCCGCCGGCTCGCCGAGGCCGGTGTCCCGTCGGGAAAGGTGCGCACCCTGGACGAGGTCTACACCTGGGAGCAGACCCTCAGCCAAGGTCTGGTCATCGACGTCGACCACCCCGTCCTCGGCAGGATCCAGCTGCCGGGACCGCCGCTGCGGATGGCGAGCCTCGACGGCACCGAGGTCGCGCGGACCCACACCGCTCCGCCGGCGCTGGGCGAGCACGACGCGGAGATCCGCGCGTGGCTGGACGCCGGGTGAACCCGTCAGCCGGTCAGGACCTGCTGGATCGCGGGGCCGACGGTCGCGACGATCTGTTCGGTGTCGGCAGCGGCGATCACGGGCACCCCGATGATCCGCCTGCTGGTGACGATGCCGACCAGCATCGCGGCGGCCAGGCCGGCGCGCAGCATCGCGTCGCCACCGCCACCGGCGCCGTGCAGCAACCGGGACTGGATGAACTCGCGCAGCTGCACGCGGGCGTTCTCGTTGCCGACCGCGCCCCGCAGCATCGCCATCAGGGGTTCGGACTCCTCGGCGCTGCCCTCCCACGCCCTGAGGTAGGCGCGCACCACGCGTTCGCCGAGGTGCTCGTCCGGCCCCTCGAACGCGGTGTCGAACCGGTCCAGCGCGGACGCGGGGACGGCCATGACGGCGGCGAAGAGGTCGTCTTTCGAGCGGAAGAACTGCATCACCTGGGAGGCGTCCACCCCGGCGTCGGCGGCGATCCGGCGGATCGTGGTCCCCGCGAAGCCGTCACGGGCGAACCGCGCTCTCGCCGCGTCGAGCACGGCCTGCCGGGTGCTGCCGGGTCCGGGCTTGCGGCCGCGACGGGCCCTCGTCGCCGGCGCCTCCTCCTGGGCGGTCATCCGGACGAGTGTAACGGCCACGGCATTTTCTCCACAAGCGTTGAGTTTTTCTCGGGTCGGCCGTACGGTCGAAACAGGCAAGACCGCGGCACCAGGACGTGCCCGAGCGAAAGGAGCCCGTCGTGAGCAATGACCAGAAGGTGTTCGTGCCGTCCCAGCCGCTGCCGCCCGCCCGGACCGGGGTGCTGACGCCGTTCGAGCCGGGCACCCGGATCCTCGAGGCCGGCTTCCGCCTCGCCCCGCCGTTCCGCCCTCTGCCGGTCGACGTCGTCTTCGAGAAGGACGTCGCGGTGCAGCTGCGTGACGGGGTGACCATCCACGTCGACGTGTTCCGCCCGGTCGGCACCGAGCCCGTCCCGGTGCTCGTGGCGTGGAGCCCCTACGGCAAGGGACAGGGTTCTTCGCCGAGCGTCATGGGCGTTTTCGGCATGGTCGGCCTCGACAACGGGATCGTGTCGGGGCTGGAGAAGTTCGAAGGCCCGGACCCCGCGTACTGGTGCGCTCGCGGCTACGCGATCTGCAACCCCGACATCCGGGGCGTCGTCGACTCCGAGGGCGACAGCGTCCTGTGGGACCGCCAGGAGGGCCGGGACTGCTACGACCTCATCGAGTGGCTGGCGCAGCAGGAATGGTGCACCGGCAAGGTCGGGATGAGCGGCACGTCCTACCTCGCGGTCTCCCAGTGGTTCACCGCCGCCGAGCAGCCGCCGCACCTGGCGGCGATCAACCCGTGGGAGGGCGTCAGCGACGTCTACCGCGACCTGGTGCTGCGCGGCGGGATGCCCGACACCGGGTTCGCCCGCCAGCTCCAGGAGGGCAGCTTCTTCGGCAAGAACCGCAAGGAGGACCTTGTCACCGAGGCCGAGCTGCACCCGCTTGCGGACGACTTCTGGGCGCACAAGGTTCCCGACTTCGACCGGATCACCGTGCCCGCCTACGTCGTGGCCAGCTACTCCAACACCCTGCACACCGCCGGCACGTTCCGGGCCTGGCGCCGGATGGCCAGCCCCGACAAGTGGCTGCGCGTCCACAACACCCAGGAATGGCCCGACTACTACGACGAAGCCAACGTCGAGGACCTGCGCCGCTTCTTCGACCACTACCTCAAGGACGTCGACAACGGCTGGGAGCACACACCCCGGGTCCGCTACTCCGTCCTCGACCTCCAGGGCGGTGACCGGGTCAACCTCCCCGCGGACACCTTCCCCCCGGCCGACGTCACCGCGACCAAGTACTACCTCGACGGCCGCACCCGCACGCTGACGACCACCGTCCCCACCGGCGAGGCCGCCGTCTCCTACCCGGTCGCCGCCAACCCGGCCGCGGTGTCCTTCCTTGCGCGCTTCGACGAGGACGCCGTGCTCGTCGGCTACCCGAAGGCGCACCTGTGGGTCGAGGCCCGCGACGCCGACGACATGGACCTGTTCGTCCTCGCGCAGAAGCTCGACGCCCACGGCACACCCCTGCAGGCCTTCACCGTCCCCAACCGCGCCGCGGTGGTCCACGACCTCACCGACCACGGCGCGTCGATCCTGCGCTACAAAGGATCGGACGGACGGCTGCGCGTCTCGGCCCGGCACCTGGACGAGAAACTGTCCACAGAGGACGTTCCGGCCCACAGCTTCGACCGGGTCGAACTCCTCTCCCTTGGCGAGATCGTCGACGTCGAGATCGACCTGCTCCCGATCGGACTGACCTTCCGCGCGGGCGAGCAACTGCGCTTCGTCGTCAGCTCCCGCAACCTCCTGGGCACCCTGATGCCCGGCATCCAGGAGTACACCGGCGCCAACCACGGAGAGCACGTCATCCACACCGGCGGCGAGCACGCCTCCTACCTGCAACTGCCCGTCCAGAGCCAGGCCACGACAGCCCGGGTCCGGCTGGCGGCCGACCAGGACGACAGCGCCATCGCGCGGTTCGAGGTCCGCGCTGCCCAGCGCGCCCTCGCGCTGCTCAAGGCCAAGCTCGGCCGCGAGCGCCTCCTCGACCTCCTTGCCGACGAGATCGCCGCGGGCGAGGCCTACCTGCGTGACCAGGTCGCGCGCTCGGCCGGCGAGGAGACGACCGGCACGACGACGCTGCACGCGCACGGCATCACCGCGGCACAGTTCACGAGCTGGCTGTCCCAGGCGTTCGGGCGGGAGGACGTCCTGCTCGCCGGACACCCGGAGCACTACTCCATCCACGCGGGCGGCGGCCGGGTCAACATCGTCGAGACCCTCGGCGACCACGTCTGCTCGTTCTTCATGCGCGAGTGGGACGAGGCGGCGGCCGACCCCGGCCCGGCGAACGGCCGCCGCTCGCGCATAGTGCTCGAGGACGGCACCGTCGTCGGCGGTATCACCAACTCGTTCACCGACGTGGCGGATGGATTCACCGTCGACCTTTCGGTGACCCTCCCGGCCTCCTGCGGCCCGACGGTGATCCAGCACCACCTCGAGCACTTCGCGGTGGAGTTCCACAACTGGATCCTCCGAGCCGCATCGGAACAGTCCGCACTCGCCGACGGCTGAACCCGGGCCACCGGGACCGTGCGTTGATCCCGCCAGCGGGATCAACGCACGCTCTCGACGCCGTTCCGGGCCCAGGCGGCGCACTCGGCGGCGAACGCCAGCTGACGCAGGTGCAGCGCGTGGCTGTGGCCGGTACCGCGGGTTACGCTCACGAACGGCGCGGAGGTGAACATCGCCGCGAACGTTTCGGCCTTCTCCGGGTTGCTGTCCCAGAGCGCGTCGGACTCCGCCAGTGCACAGTGGACCGGGACACGCACCTCCGGCGCCAGGGAACCCAGCGCTTCGGCCGCGCCGCTCGAGGTCGCCGAAACGCCGATGAGGGGGAAGCCCGGCCGGCTCGCCGCGATCCTCAAGGCGATCAGCCCGCCGATCGAATGACCGACCAGGAACACCTCGCGGCTGCCCGCGTCCGCCGCCACAGCGGTGACGGCTGCACTCAGCAGTTCGGCGTGCGGTTCGAAAGTGCTGACCGCGGTGTCGAGCGAGGTGCTGCCGCCGTCACCGGGCCGGTCGAAAGCCACCACTTGGTGCCCGATGGTGGCGGCAACGTCCAGAAACGACCCATGCCGCGAGCCTGCGACGTCACCGTAGCGCGCGGTGTAGGTGTCACCGTGCAAGGCGACGATCAAGGGCCGGTCGGTCGGCCGTTCGGGTCCGGCGGTCACCGCCGTGAGCGTGGTGCCACCGACATCATGAGTGAGCGGGTTGAGTTGCTGGACCATTCCTGGACTCCTGCCGCGTGAAAAGGATCAGCGCCGGGCGCGCATCGCCCCTCCGAGCGCACCGGCCACGGCACCGGCGAGAGCCGTGATGACGACGAGGAGACCGGGAACGCCGCCCAGGTCGACCGTGTCGGTCCAGCCGGTCAGGGCGCGGACGGCGAGGAGTGCCGCGCCGTAGAGCAGGCCGCCGGTGACGCCGCGGACCAGCCCCGGTCGCCAGCCGTGGTGCTCGAAGCCGCCGAAGAACCCACCGGTGGCCGCGATGACCTGCACCACCCAGTAGGCCGGGGCCGATGCGCCGAGCAAAAGCCCGGCGATCACCCGCGGCTACGTCGACGCGAAGATGACCAGCTTCTACGGCCGGCTGCGCACCGTCGAGCCGGCCCCTGACGGGGGGGTTGTGGCTGACCACGAGCAACAACGGCGACAAGGACAGCATTCCGAACAACAGCAACGAGAGGATCTTCCACGTCGCCCTCGGCTGACAAGCCGCAACAGATCAACGGCCGCGGCGAGACCCTGCACCACACCGCTCTGCCGCCGCGGCGACAAACTCGCATCGCCGCCGCGGCGCCAGAGCCGACCCAAGTCCCCCACAACGAGGTGAGGACGCATCAACCGCACCAGCACCCTGTTAGGCGTCGTCGTTGCGGCGGTCACCAGCCTGTTCAGGGCGACCGCCGCGGATGTCGGCAGCCTGGCAGGCCCGCCATCGAACGCCGCGGCGGCCGTGTTCAACGTCGGGGACTACGGAGCCGTGGGCGACGGCACGTCAACGACAGCCCCGCCATCGCCAAGGCCATCACCGCGGCGAACTCCGCAGGCGGTGGCACGGTGGAATTCCCCGCTGGCGCCTACAAATCGAAGAACACCGTCCACCTCAAAAGCAACGTGACAATCCAGCTCGACGCCGGATCCACTGTCCTGGGGTCGGTCGCCAACACCTACGACGCCGCCGAACCCAACCCCAACGACAGATACCAGGACTACGGACACAGCCACTTCCACGACGCCATGTTCTACGGCGACAACGTGACCAACATCGCTTTCACCGGCTCCGGCACCATCGACGGCGGAGGTTACCTGGTCACCGCCACCAGAAATCCGGGCGCGGGCGAAGCAGACAAGATCATCTCCCTGACTCGCTGTACGAACCTGACCCTCAGCGGAATCACACTACGCCGCGGCGGCCACTTCGCCGCACTGATCAACGGCTGCAACACGTCGTCTCCGACCATCTGACCATCGACACAGCCAGCGACCAGGACGGCTGGAACATCATCTCCACCACCAACGTCACCGTCACCGACGCGAACATCTCCGCCAACGACGACGCGCTGGTCTTCACGAGCGACTACGCCCTCGGCGCCAAACTCCTCAACGGACACGTCACGGTGACCAACTCGACACTCTCGGCCCGGTGCTGCAACGCGCTGATGTTCGACTCCGAAACCTGCGGCGATTTCAGCGACTACCAGTTCCAAGGCATCAAGATCACCGGAGCGAACAAATCGGGCCTCGGCATGGTCTCCATGGACGGCGCCACCATCTCCGACGTCCACTACCGCGATATCACCGTGACCGGCGTCCACTCACCGATCTTCCAGAAGATTGGAACCAGAAAACGCTGCGGCAACAACCCCGGCGTCGGCCACATCAGCAACATCACCTACGACAACATCACTGCAACCGGCAGCAACCCCAGCGCCACTCCGACCCTGTGGGGCAAATCCGGCAACAACCACATCAACGGAGTGACCTTCACCAACGTCAACATCACCGTCCCAGGCGGCAGCGCGGCCATCGCCACGGCACCTCCCAGCGATAACGCCACCGCCTACGACCCCACCAGCGTCGGCACCCGGCCCTCGTACGGGTGGTACCTCCACAACGCCGACAACATCCACTTCAACCGCTCGTCGGTGAAGTTCGCGACCAACGACCACCGTCCCGCGGTCATCACCTACGGCGGCGGTCCAGTGGCCTTCGACCACTTCACGGCACAGCGCGGCAGCGATAGCGCCTACGACACCGGCTTCCAGACTGTCAACGGCTACTGCATCAGCAACAGCACGAACACCAGCGGCGGCGCTCTCCGCGTCAACGCCACCGGATCCACACAGCAATGCGGGTCCATGTGATCCAGAGGCAGCAGAGTTCGGTTCCCGAAGCAATTCGTGACAGCAGCACGTCGACGTCAACAGCGTGACGTGACGGACGCCTGAAATGACAATTCTTACTCGACGGCTCTGACAGGCGCATTGATTTGCGACCATTTGTCGAGACGAGTCGATAATTGCTACTTCGAGGAGGATCATGCGAAAATTTGAACTGTTCGCGCCAATTGCGTTGGCAGCGTCGCTGTCGCTCTCGAACCTCACAACGGCGTCACTGGCACTGGCCTCCGATAACGGTGCATCCCGGACACCGCCGGCCGGGTGGAGCAGTTGGAGCTTCCTGATACGCAGCCCCACCGAAGCCAACGTGAAGGCGCAAGCGAAAGGCATGTCGGACGCCGGCCTGGTGGCCAAGGGCTTCCAATACGTCAATCTCGACGACTACTACATCCTCAATCCCGGCACCACCGTCGACCAGTACGGGCACTGGGCGGTCGACACCGCCAAGTTCCCGAGCGGCATGAAGGCCCTCGGGGACTACGTCCACGGCCTCGGCGAGAAGTTCGGCATGTACGTGACCCCCGGAATCCCGGTCGCCGCGTACAACCAGGACACCCCGATCCAAGGGACCTCCTTCCACGCCCGCGACATCGTCTCCGACACCAGCCGGTACGAGTCGAACTACGGCGGCTTCGGCAACGTCATGTACTTCATCGACTACAACAAGAACCCAGCCGCGGCGCAGGCATTCCTGAACTCGTGGGCCAACCTCTTCGCCTCCTACGGCGTCGACTACATCAAGATCGACGGCGTGCACACCAGCGACCATGACGACGTCAAACACTGGTCGGACGCGCTGCGTCAAACCGGGCGGACCATTCACTACGGGCTGTCCAACACGCTGGACTTCGGCAACGTCGACACCTGGCGGCAGTACGCCAACAGCTGGCGGATCAGTGGCGACATCGTGTGCTACTGCTCGGCCCTGACCCACTGGGGGATGATCCGTCGCGCTGGGCCGACCTGCCGAAGTGGGCGCCCTACGCCGGTCCAGGTGCGTGGAACGACCCCGACTCGCTGGAGGTCGGCAACGGCGCGGCCACCGGCCTCACGCCGGCCGAGCAGCAGAGTCAGCTCACCCTGTGGGCGATCTCCAAGGCCCCGCTGCTGCTCGGTGTGGACATGACCAACTTCGACGCCGGCGACCTCGGAATGCTGAAGAACGACGAGGTCCTCGCCGTCGACCGGGACGGCGGTCGTCCAGCCACCCCGGTATCCCAGACCACCCAGTAGCAGGTCTGGCGTTCGCCGAAGAACTCGGACGGCAGCTACACGGTAGCCATGTTCAACCTCGGCGACACAACCGCCACGATCATCGCCAGCTGGGCCGACCTCGGCTTCACCGGCAACGCCACGGTCCGAAACCTGTGGGCCAGAGCGGACGCGGGCACATCCAGCAACTCGGTCTCGCGCAGCCTGCAAAGCCACGAATCAGCGCTGTTCAAGGTCACCCCCAGTGCGGGCAACACAACGCTGGGCGGCCCGCTCACGAGCGCCAACTCCGGCCGCTGCGCCGACTCTCCCGGCGGCACGACCGTGAACGGCACGCAGCTCGTGGTGTGGGACTGCAACGGCGGCGAGAACCAAAAGGTCGCCTACAGCACCTCGGCCAAGACCCTCAAAGTCCTGAACAAGTGCTTCGACGCACACGCCAGCGGAACGGTCTCCGGCACGCAGGTCGAGCTCTACGACTGCAATGGCGGCGCCAACCAGCAGTGGAACACCAACTCCGACGGCACGATCACCGGCGTCCAGTCCGGACTCTGCCTCGACGTCTCCGGAGCAGTGAATCCCCATGGATCAGGCATCCAACTGTGGGCCTGCAACGGCGGAGCCAATCAGCGCTGGACACTGGGCGCCGGCACCCGCGTTCCGTAAGTGCGGCGACGCGCTGACGAACCATGACCACGAGAGTGCGCAGAGTCGTCGTCCTTGGCCGCGAGGTAGGGCGTCCAGTCGTGACCGACCCGCTTGTTCCACGCGTCCGCGGTTACTACGTCAACACCGGCTACGCCGGCCGGATCCCCGGCATCGACCTCTGCTGAACGACTGAAGGACCTGCAGCGGTGCCCCCCTCGGATCGGGATGGGACACCGCCCGTTCGCACCTCGTCTTCATCGAGAGGTGCCTGGCGGGCGAGCACGCGCGGCGGCCCGCGCGCACACCGGGGACCAGGACTCGCCGAAGGCTCGGACGCGGACGCCACGGGTCGCCTGCGCAGGCTCAGCTCGCTGCCGATCACCGTGACCCGAGGCGATCGAGTGAGCTTGGTGCTGCTCAGAGGCGTGGCGTGTGGCGTGTCAGCCGGGCGTCGGCCAAGCGGGTCGCGCAGGCAAGACTTCCACTCCCGCTGAGCGTCCGGCCAGATCCCGGGAAGCTGGTGATGATCGCGTAGGTCTGGGTGCTGCTGGAACGCCGCGGTAGTGGACTCGGTGAGCTCGTCTGCGCTGGCGCACTCCGCGTTGAGAGTGGTCAGCAGCGCGAGCGATTGGCGGCCGAACGCCTCCTCGACCAACTTGCCCAACACCCCTGCGATCGCGGGTGCCTGTACGGAAGCAGCGAGTATACCGCCCGGAACGCCGAAGTGCTGATGTCCGCAGCGGCGACACCTTGCCGGAGTTTTTAATCACTAAATCCTCCCTCCAGGCGCCACTGCCCTACAACGCAGAGAAGCCCAGGCCGTTGGCCTGGGCTTTCTCGTCTGACAGCTCCCCCGCTTGGACTCGAACCAAGAACCCTCCGGTTAACAGCCGAATGCTCTGCCAGTTGAGCTACAGGGGAATGTCGCTCACTTCCGGTGCCGGCCTCTCCGACCGACGAGAAGAACTTTAGCCCATGCCTCCGTGACCCCTCACACCACCCCCCACTTAGCGCAACCGCCCCCGCCCGGCCGGTTTTCCTGGACAATGGACAGTCGGACGACCTAACGACGGAAGGCGTGGACTCGGATGAAGAAGTTCCTGCTGGGGGCAGGCCTGGGGTACGTACTGGGCGCCAAGGCAGGCCGGGGGCGGTACGAGCAGCTCGTGCGCACCTACCGCCGGGTCGTCGACCACCCCATGGTCCAGGGCGCCGCCGGAGTCGCTCGGGCCAAGATCGGGGAGAAGCTCAAGCGCTGATGCGGGCCACGAAGAACACCCGGCGGAACTCGAACCACGTGACGCCGTCGGGGCGGGCCGGGTAGGCCTCGTCGAGCCGCGGGGACAGGGCCGCGCGGAACTCCTCCCACTCGGCGTCGGACAGCGCTGCGCGGATCGGGCGCAACGCTGTGCCGGTGATCCACTCCAGCACCGGCGAAGGGCCCTGGAGGGGCTGCGCGTACGTCGTCTCCCACGCGTCGACGACGCAGCCCGCGTCGGTCAGGAGGTTCGCGTACTCCAGCGGCGTCGACACCGCGTCGTCCTCGCGCAGGACCACCTCGGCCAGGCGGGACGCCCAGGCCGGGGACGCCGCCAGTTCGCGCGTCAGCGCGTGGGAAGGCGCGTTGAAGTTGCCCGGGACCTGCACCGCCAGGTAGGCGCCCGCGGGCAGCGCCGCCGCCCAGCGGCGCAGCAGCGGCCCGTGGTCGGGGACCCACTGCAGGACGGCGTTCGACACCACGACGTCGGTGTCCGGTGCCGGCGTCCAGTCGCGGACGTCGAGCAGCGCCGCGTCGAGCCCGCGTGAGCGGGCCGCGGCCACCATTTCGGGTGAACTGTCGCTGCACTCCAGGGCCGCCGACGGCCAGCGGTCGCGCAGGGACACCGTCAGGTTGCCCGGGCCGCAGCCGAGGTCGACGACGCGCCGCGGTGCCGATGCCCCGATGCGCGAGACCAGGTCGTGGAACGGCCGGGCCCGCAGGTCGGCGTAGTCGAGGTACTTGCCCGGGTCCCACACGGTCGCCTCCCAGTTAGCAGTACGCTTGTACTGAGTACGAGCGTACTGCTACTGCGCCGGGTTGACCAGCTTCGCGGCGACCTGCTCGGCGATGGCCTCGACCAGCGCCGGGTCAGTGCCGGGGTCCGGCCGGACCTGCAGCACCGTGCCGTCGCGGCCGGGCACCTTGCGCTGGACGAACCACGCTCCCCCGGCACCGATCTCCTGCCGGTGCCGCGACCGGATCGAGCCTTCGACGCGCTGGTAGGCCTCGCGCGGCACCTTGCCCGGCGACGGCAGCCGGAAGCGCACCGGCGGGAGGTCGGCCAGGACGACCGCCGCACCCGCCGTGCCCACCTCGGACGACTCCGTCAGCGTGAACACGCCGTCCGCCCAGGCCGCCTTGGCGATCAGGTGCCAGCCGACGCGGCGGGCGCCGTCGCCGGACGGGACCCACAGGCCCAGCGCCGTCACCACCAGGTGGCCACCACCCTCGACCGGGGCGCTGTCGACGACCTCTTCGCCAGGGGAAAGGGCACCGGCGAACCCGTCGGGCGTGCGGTCGCCCAGCAACCGGCGCAGGAAGCCCATCTCAGCTCCACGCGCCGGCGGCGGCCTGCTCGCCCAGCGACTTCTTGTACTGCTCCAGCGCGACGAGGTCGCCGAACAGCGCGCGGTAGTCGTCCGGCGCTTCGACCGGCGACAGCCGCTGCAGCTTGCCCTTGATCTCCGCGATCTGCCGCCCGACGAGGCTCTCCTGCAGCCGCGCGAGGATCGACGAGATGTACCGCGAGTCGACCTCGTCCTTGGCCTGCAACGGTTCCACGGCCAGCTCGGACAACACCCGCCGGACCGTCCCTTCCGGACAGTGCGGGGCGGCCGCGTCCAGCAGGGCCGGCCCGGTCAAGCCCGAACCCGCGCCGCCCGCCTTCAGAACGGCTTCGTGGACGGCGACGTACACCGGGTGCGTGAACGCCTCCAGCGGCAGCGCGTCGTACTCCGGCCCGGCGATCGCGGGCTGCTGCAGCGCCGCCTTCAGCGCCTCGCGCTGCACGGCGAACCGCGGGTCCTTCGGCGCCGGGCGGGCGACGTCCTGGGTGGGCGCGGGCGGTGCCGCCTGGGCCCGCGCCGGCTGCTTGAGGGGTGCTCCGCCGCGCTTGTCCGTCGCGCCCGCGGCCCCGCGGACGCGGTTGACGACCTGCGCGACGTCCTGCCAGCCCACCCACCAGGCGAGCTTGGACGCGTAGCCGTCGCGGGCCGCGCGGTCCTTGATCGACGCCACCATCGGCACGGTCTTCTGCAGGGCCGCGACCTGGCCGTCGACCGAGTCGAGGTCGTAGTTCTTCAGCGTGCTGCGGATGACGAACTCGAACAGCGGCGTCCGCCGCGCGACCAGGTCCTTCACCGCGCTGTCGCCCTTGGCCAGCCGCAGCTCGCAGGGGTCCATGCCGTCCGGCGCCACCGCGATGTACGTCTGGCCGGCGAACGTCTGGTCGCCTTCGAACGCCTTCAACGCCGCCTTCTGGCCCGCTTCGTCGCCGTCGAAGGTGAAGATCACTTCGCCGCGGAAGGCGTCGTCGTCCATCATCAGCCGGCGAAGCACCTTCATGTGGTCTTCGCCGAACGCCGTGCCCGACGACGCCACCGCCGTCGGCACGCCCGAGGCGTGCATGGCCATCACGTCGGTGTAGCCCTCGACCACGACGACCTGGTGCCGCTTCGCGATCTCGCGCTTGGCGAGGTCGAGGCCGAACATGACCTGGGACTTCTTGTAGATCGGCGACTCGGCGGTGTTGAGGTACTTCGCCGAGATCCGGTCGTCGTCGAACAGCCGCCGCGCGCCGAAGCCGACGACTTCGTTGCCGACGTCGCGGATCGGCCAGACCAGCCGCCGGTGGAACCGGTCCATCGGGCCGCGCTGCCCCTCCTTGGACAGCCCCGCCGTGAGCAGCTCCTTGACCTCGAAACCGCGGTTGAGCAGGAACTTCGTCAGCTTGTCCCAGCCGCCGGGGGCGTACCCGCAGCCGAACGTCTTCGCCATCGCGGCGTCGAACCCGCGCTCGGACAGGAAGTCGCGCGCCGGGCGCGCCTCGTCGGTGACCAGCTGCTCGGCGTAGAACTCCTGGGCTGCGCGGTGGGCCTCGATCAGCCGGCTGCGGCTGCCGCGGTCGCGCTGGATCGTCGCGCCGCCGCCCTCGTAGGTGAGCCGGATGCCGACCCGGTCGGCCAGCCGCTCGACGGCCTCGACGAACGAGATCAGGTCGATCTTCTGGACGAACTTGATCACGTCGCCGCCCTCGCCACAGCCGAAGCAGTGGAAGGTCCCGTGCGCCGGGCGGACGTTGAACGACGGGGTCTTCTCGTTGTGGAACGGGCACAGGCCCTTCAGGCTGCCCCCACCGGCGCGGCGCAGCGCCACGTACTCCCCGACGACCTCGTCGATCCGGTTCCGCTCGCGCACCTCCGCGATGTCGCTCTCCCGAATCCGTCCTGCCACGCGACCCACTCTAGTCTCGCCCGTTGCGGCACACTCGGGGCATGGCCTCCACGCCCACCGCCCAGGACACCCTCGCCGCGGAGTTCGCCGCGCACCGCAGCCACCTGATCGGGGTGGCCTACCGGCTGACCGGCACGCGCGCCGACGCCGAGGACGCGGTCCAGGAGTCCTGGCTGCGACTGGCCGGCCTGGACGACGCGGGCCGCGCGGCGATCCGCGACCTGCGGGGCTGGCTGACGACGGTCGTCGGCCGGATCTGCCTCGACCGGCTCAAGTCGGCCGCCGCGCAACGCGAGAGGTACGTCGGCAACTGGCTGCCGGAGCCGGTCGTCACCCCGTTCGGGCAGCCGGTCAGCGAGGACCCGCTCGACATCGCGGTGCGCGACGACGGCCTGCGGATGGCCGCGCTGGTCGTCCTCGACAAGCTGACGCCGGAGCAGCGCGTCGCCTTCGTGCTGCACGACGCCTTCTCGGTGCCGTTCGCGGAGATCGCGGACGCGCTCGGCGTCTCGGCCGACGCCGCCCGCCAGTACGCCTCCCGGGGCCGCAAGGCCCTCGCCGACGCCGATCCGGCCCCACGCGTCCCGCTCGAGGACCAGGCGAAGCTGCTCGAGAAGTTCCTGATCGCCCTGCAGGCGGGCGACGTCCGGGCGATGACAGAGCTGCTGGCCCCGGACGTCGTGCTCATCGGCGACTCGAACGGCAAGGGCCGCACCGCCCGCCAGCTCATCCTGGGCCCGGACAAGATCGCCCGGTTCTTCATCGGCCTCACCCGCATGTACGCGCCCGGGGTGCTCGCCGGCGGCACGCCGGTGCTCGTCAACGGCGATCTGGGCGTGTACCTCGCGCCGCAGCCGGGCGAGGACGGCTTCCTCACCCTCGACGAGCACGTCCAGTCGTTCACCGTCCGCGACGGGAAGGTCGCGGCGATCTACGACCTCGTCAACCCGGACAAGCTGGCGCGGATCACGCGTCCCGCCGCTTCGCCTTCGTGATGCCGGCGGCCAGCAGGACGGCGGCGAAGGCAGCGAAGTAGGCCAGCGCCCAGCCGGGGCTCAGCGGCGAGTCGGACAGGACCGCGGCGTTGCCGCCGTCCCGGCCCGCGTTCGCCTCGCCGCTCCCGGCGAGGAACTTGGTGACGACGTTCAGCGGCAGCCACCGGTGGATCACCTGCCCGGCCCGCGGGATCAGCTGCACGACGTTCTCCGCCATCAGCGGGTAGCCGACGAGCAGCGCGACCGCGCCGGCGGTGTGCCGCAGGAGCAGGCCGACGGCGACGCCGCAGACGGCGGCCAGCGCGAACACCGGCCCGGTGCCGGCGACGATCCGCCAGTCCGCGGCGCTGTCCAGGGCCAGGTCCGCGTCCGGTGCGAGGATCCGGGCCGCCAGCCAGGCCGCGAACGCGCCCGCTTCGCCGAGCAGGAAGGCGTAGCCGGCGACGAGCGCGGCCTTGGCCAGCAGCACCGGCGTCCGGCTCGGCACGGCCTGGAAGGTGCCGTGGATCGTGCCGGAGTGGTACTCGCTCGTCACCGCGAGCGCGGCCAGCACCAGCACGGCGACCAGGGCGAGCTGGTAGCCGAACTGCGTGCTCGCGACGGTCGGCGGCAGGCGCGATTCGCCGGCACCGAGCGCGGTGATCACGGCGGGAAAGACCATGGCGACCACCGCGAAGAGGCCGCACACCCAGGGCGTGGCGATGCTGAAGAGCTTGATCCGTTCACTGGCGACGAGGTGCATGCGCAGAACGGTCCCGCGCCGGACCCCGGTGGCGCGTCCCACCGGGGTCGGGTTCGCGGGGTCCTACGGGAGCGGGACCCGGCAGGCGTCGCCGGAGGTGAAACCCTGGTCCACGACGCCGAGCGCGCTGTTCATCCGGGCGCGGGAGTTCTCCAGCGCGATCTGGTAAGTCAGTTCGAGCACGCCTTCGCGGCCGAATTCGCGCTCGAGCTCGGCGACCTGCTCGTCGGTCACCGTCACCCGGTCCGCCGACATCGCGTCGGCGTAGGCGATCGCGAGCCGCTCCTGGTGGCTGAACGCGGGCGAGGTGGCGTAGTCGTCGATCTTCGTGAGCCGCTCGATGTCGAGGCCGTCGTGCTTCTGCAGCATCGTGCCGAAGTCCACGCACCACGAGCAGCCGATCCGCGTCGCGACCCGGTAGACGGCGAGCTCCCGCACGTTCGGCGGCAGCTTCTTCGACGCCCGCTCGGCGAGCAGTTCGTGGACCACGTAGGTCCGCAGCAGGCCGGGGTGGTGCGCGGTGACGGCCATCGGCTCGGGCACCGCGCCGAAGCGGCGGCCGGCGATCCGGTAGACGAGCTTGAGGAACAGCCCGGCCTCGGACGTCTTCTTGGCGGGGATGCGCGGCATTTCGGTCTCCTTCGTCTGGCGGCTACGAGCTGGACGAGACGGCGGGGGCCGACGTGACAACCGGCGAAGTGAGCCACGCCACGAGCATCGTCGCCGCGGCCGCGGCGAAGACGACCGTCAGGCCCGGTGCGGCCAGCCCGCCGGTCGTGGCGAGCGCGAGCCAGCCGAACACCGCGGCCCCGGCCAGGCCGCCGGCCTGCCGGGCGAAGGTCAGCGACCCCAGCGTGACGCCCAGCAGCGCCCGGTCGGCGCGGGTCTGGCCGAGCACGGTGTAGGCGGCGGTGCAGACGGCGAAGGCCGCGCCGATCGCGAACAGGCCCGGGACCAGGAGCCAGGGGGTGCTCCCGGCCGCGGCGGCGACGGCGATCGCGGCCAGTCCCGCGGTGCCGAGCAGGCAGGCGGACCGGCCCCACGCCGTCATGTCCGGGTGCCGCCGGGCCAGCGCGGCGAAGGACGCCGACAGCACGAGCTGCCCGGCGGTCATGGCGACGAGCAGCAGCCCGGTGCCCGCCGCGCCCGCCCCCATGGCGGCGACCAGCGCGACGTAGCTGAAGGTCCCGTAGAGCGCGGCACCCGCCAGGCCGTTGACCACCACCGCGCGCTTGAGGACGGCGTCGGCGAACACCTTCGGCGAGATCAGCGGGCTCGGGGTGCGGCGCTGCCGCCGGACGAACAGCAAGCCCGCCAGGCCGGCCGTGGCGAGCAGCACCGGCGTCCACAGTGGACTGCGGGCGAGCGCGCCGGCCGTGCCGAGCGCGACGACGGCGGCGCCTGCGACGGTCAGCAGCACGCTGCCCGCGACGTCGAACTTCTCCTTGCCCTGACGCCGTTTCCCCGGCAACCCGCGGAGGCCGAGCACCAGGGCGGGCCCGCTCAGCGGCAGGTTGACCAGGAAGATCCACCGCCAGCCGGGGCCCGCCGCGAGCAGGCCGCCCAGTGGCGGGCCGCCGAGCGTGGCGGCGGCGAAGACGGCGGTCTGCCAGCCCTGGCGGCGCAGCAGCTCGTCGCGGTCGAACAGCTCGCCGAGCGCGCTCATCGCCGTGACGATCAGGCCGCTGCCGCCGAGCCCCTGCAGCGCGCGGGCGGCGATCAGCGAGCCGAGGTCCGGTGCGGCGGCGCACCAGGCGGAAGCGGCGGCGAAGACGACGACCGACCCGGCGACGCACACCCGGCGGCCGTAGAGGTCACCGAGCCTGCCGTGCAGCGGCGTCGCGACGGTCAGGGTCAGCAGCCCGGCGGCGGTGACCGCGACGAGCCCCGTGCGGGCGTGCAGGTCGGCGCCGATCGACGGCAGGGCCGCGGTGAGGACCAGGCCGTCCAGCTGGGCCATGGCCATGCCGAGTAGGAGCCCGACGTAGGCGAGGTTCCGAGATGCGTGCATAAAGCACACGTTATAACGTGCCTTGTGCACACATCAAGTGACGGCGGCCCGGCTCTCTTCCGCCTGGTGCGCCACTGGGCGCGCCAGTGGGCCCCGGACGTCGTCGAGCGCTTCGCCGCCGACGCGCCGCCCTCGTGGACGGTGCCGAACCTGTTCGTCATCCAGGCGGTCGACGGCGCGGCCGTCGACGAGGTGACCGTCGCCGACGTGGCCCGCCAGCTGGGCATCGACCGCTCGGTGGCCAGCCGGATGGTGAGCGAAGCGGCCCGAGACGGCTTCGTCGTGCGCTCGACGTCGACCCGCGACGCGCGACGCGCAGTCCTGACACTCACCGACACCGCGAAGGAGTTCCTCGACGCTTCGCGGGCCCACCAGCGCCAAGCGTTCGAAGCGCTGGTGGGCCACTGGCCCGCCGAGGACCGCGAGCGGTTCGCCGGCTACCTGAGCCGGCTCGCGGACGAGGTCCTCGGTTAGGCCAGGATCGCGTTCAGCGCTTCCCAGGCGTGCCAGGCCCGGGTGACGCCGAACTGGGCGTTGAACCGCAGGGCCGCGCGGACGTCCTCCGGCGACGCGCCACCGCGCAGCGCGCGCCCGACGTGCGTGCGGAACGTGTCGGCCAGCGTCTGGTAGTGGACGTCGACGCTGAGGCTGACCAGGCCGCGCTCGCGCTCGGTGAGCGTGCCCGGCCCGTGGCCGGTGCGCATCCGCGACTGCAGGTCGAAGTAGCCGGCGAAGTGCGGGTCGAGTTCGGCCAGCCGGGCTCGCACCGCGTCCGGCAGCGGGCTGGGTGCCGCGTCCGGCCCGGTCGACACCAGTTCCGGGGCCAGCAGTTCGGCGTCCGGCCGCGGCAGGCCGAGTTCCGCCTCCAGCTCGGCGATCCGCTCGATGCCGGCGACCGCGGCGTGGTAGCCGCAGTCGAACGAGACGAACCGCAGCAGTTCGCGGACGTCCGCGGTGGACACCCCGGCGGCCAGGCCGGCCTTGACGTGCGCGGCGAACGCCAGGCCGAGGCTCGCCTGGCAGACGTCGGCGGTGACGCACAGGAAGGTCTTCTCGCGGTCGGTCAGTTCCGGGATCGCGCGGACGAACTTCGCGCTGGCGCCGGTCATCTGGGCGAACACCGGGTCGAGCGCGGCGAGCCGGTCGAGGCTCGTGGGTGTTTCGGCGGTGGTCAAGTTCGTGCTCCCTCAAGTTGCTGAACGTTCATAGCGCTACAGCTGTAGTGCGAATAACGCTACACCTGTAGCGCAAAGGGTGTCCAGCTACACTGGGCGACGATGGAAGAGACCAGACGCCGCCCGAACGCCCGCGGCAAGGGCGAACTGCTGCGCGAAGAGATCGTCACGGCCGCCGTCCGGATGCTCGAGGAGCTGGCCGACGACGAGGCGTTGTCGCTGCGGGCCGTCGCCCGCGAGGTGTCGATCGCGGCAACGTCGGTCTACCTGCACTTCCCCGACCGCGACGCGCTCGTGCTGGCCGCGATGCAACGCTGCCACGAGCAGCTCGTCGGCGTCGGCGACGAGGCCGCGGCCGCCGCTCCCGGCCCGGCGGCCGCGCTGCGCGCCCGGATCCTGGCCCAGGCGACGTGGGCGCAGGAGCACTCCGGGCTCTACAAGGTGCTGCACGAGAGCAAGGTCCACCGGCGGCACGGGATGCCGTTCAAGGAGGTGATGGTGGCCCGCACGGTCGAAGCGGTCCAGCGCTGCATGGACGCGGGCGCGGCCCCGGCCGGCGACGCGGCGACCGTCGCCATCGACCTGCGGACCGCCGTCAACGGCATGTTGGCGCAGCGGATCAACGAGCCCGACCTGCCGTGGCCGCCCGCGGTCGAGCAGCTCGACCGGTTCCTGGTCAAACTCGTGGGCCTGCGGCTCTAGCCGCAGTGCGCAACCGCCTCGGTTGGCCAGGGGAACCCGGCTTTGCGGCCCCTGACCGCGGCGTCAGCCGTCGAGCAAGGCGAGCACTCGCGCGACAGTCGTTTCGACGTCCGGGACCACGACGGTCTCACGATCCGGTCCCTGCACCTCGAACCCGCCGTCTCGGACCGCGGTCACCCAGACGCCGGCAGCGGGAGCCCGGCCAGGGGTCCGGCGGAAGCCGAGCGTGAAATGACTGGTGAACGGGAACCACGCCCGCAGCCGTGGTTCGGCCGCGGCCCGCTCGATGAACCGGCTCAGCGGCACCAGCTGGGGAGCCTCGTCCCGGTGGGCGTGCAGCTGCCGCCACTTGTACTCGATGCCTTCGCCCCGTTCGCACGCCCGCGCCCACGCACCGAACTCGGTGAACGGCCACGCCGTGGTCATTTCGGCCGTCGTGGCGCCCGCCGCCCAGTCGCGGGCGGCTTCCGCGGCGGCGGCGAGATCGGCGGTGCTGCCGGACGCCACGTACGCTCCCCGCAGCCAAAACTGCAGGAGGAACCTTCGCTCCGTGTAGCCGAGAGTGACGTTGACGGACCGATCGGGCCGGTTCAGGACCACGTTGCGACCCGGCCACGACTTCATCTCTTCGAGGGGCACGTCCGGGCAGAGCAGGCGCCGGAACACCGCCAGCAGCGTGCCTTCGGCCTCGAGTTCGGGGTACCAGGAGGTTTCCACCCCCGCCACGATAACCGGCTACTCCCCCGTGCGGCCGTCGATCGACTCGCGGAGCAGATCCGCGTGGCCGTTGTGGCGGCTGTACTCCTCCACCATGTGCACCAGGATCCAGCGCAGCGTCGGCTTGCTGCCGTCCCGCCGCGGGCGGCTGGCCCGCTGCGTGAGGTCGCCGGCCGACAGCGCTTCCGTCACCAAAGCCCTCGAGCTTTCGACCGTGGCCGCCCACAGGTCGCGCAGCTGGTCCGGGGAGTCCTCCGCGGCGGAGTCCCAGTCCCAATCCGGCGTGGCCGTCCAGTCGACCGTGTCGAACGGGGCCGTGCGCGGGCGGGCGGCCAGGATGTAGGAGAACCAGTAGTCCTCCACGTAGGCCAAGTGCTTGAGCAGCCCGCCCAGCGTCATCGTGGACGGCGGGTGCGTCGCGCGCAGGGCGTCTGCGTCCAGCTCCGCGCACTTCCAGGCCAGCGTCGCGCGGTGGAAGTCCAGGAAACCGACGAGCGTCGTGGTTTCGTCGCCGTCGAGGGGCGGCTCGGGGCGGCCCTGTTCGTCCACAGTGGTCATGACGTCAGCGCCCGGACGTCCCAGATCCACACGCCGCCGATGAACTCCGCCGGCTTCCGCAGCAGCAGTTCCACTGTGGACTTCAGGGCTTCCTGGTTCTGGCGCGGCCCGACCACCAGCACGTCCGCGTTCCAGTACCGCAGGTCCGCCAGGGCCTGGGTGCGGTCGACCTCGGTGACCTCCGCGGCCTGGCCGGTGCGTTCCACCTGCGCGAACAGGTCCGACGTCGGCCGCGGGACGGCGCCGTAGCGGCCGCGGCGGTCGTCCGGGGACGTCGGGCCGACGAAGTAGCCCTCCGGCATCGGGTAGCCGAGGCCCGCGTCGACCTGCCAGTGCAGCGGCTCGGCTTCCCCGGTGCTCGGCAGCGGCACGGGCACCAGCGAACCGCCGGGCGCGATGTACTGGCGCCAGATCCCGTCGGCGAAGAACGGTGGCGACAGCGGACGCTGGTGCGTCACCAGTTCCGTCGGTGCGATCGGGAGCAGCACCGCCACCACCGCGCCGATCCAGATCATCCGCAGCGGGAACGCGGGCTTGCCGTCTTCCGGCGCCGGCTGCTGGGCCGCCGCCGTCCAGACGCGGTGCGTCGCGATCGCCAGCAACCCGCCCACCAGCGGGATGCAGCCCATCGCCAGCCGCGATTCGAGCAGCGAATCCAGCAGCGGCAGCTGGCCCAGCCACTTCCACGGGCCGGCGACGCCGGTGTCGTCGTGGGCCACCGTGATCTCGACGCCGAGCGAAAGCAGGGCCATCACGTACATCGTGATCGCCAGCGCACGGGAAACGACGTCGCGCCACAGCCAGATCGTCAGCACCACCACGAGCACGATCAGCGGCCAGCCGAAGAACGCGTTCTCCTCGGTGCGGTTCATCGAGACGTCCGCGGCCGCTTCGGGCGCGCCGGCGATCGACTGCGTCGCGAAGCGCGTGAACGCCGCCGTGTCGTTGCCCGCCGGGCCGTGCAGCAGCGAGTGGAAGCTCTGCGGGCCGAAGAACTGCCAGTACAACGGGAATCCGGCGATGAGCAGCGCGACGACCGCGCCGATCCCGACGCCCTTCGCCAGCGGCGCCAGCATCCCGCGGATCTCCGCGCGGTGCGGGATCAGGTAGGCGATCGCGAACACGAGGAACGTGAGCGCGAAGATCATCAGCGGTTCTTCGCCGAGCAGGATCTGCCACGCGACGAGCAGGCCGAGCACGATGCCGTTGCGCACCGGGCGTTCGCCGTGCGCGATCTGGATGGTCTTGAGCGCGATGAACGGCAGTACGAACAGCACGACGAAGTTCGGGTGCGCGTTGCCGTGCGAGATCATCGGCGGCGCGAAGCCGCAGAACGCGCCGCCGATCGCGGCCGCCGTGCGGTTCGGCACCAGGTGGCGGGAGAACACCCAGTACCAGCCGGTCGCGGTGCCGGCGAGGCCCGCGGTCAGCACGATCGCCCAGGTCAGCGTCGCGCCGAAGGTCAGGGTGATCGGGGCGAGCGGGATGTTCAGGCCGAACATCGCCGCGTTCGCGGCCATGTTGACGCCGAGCGGGTAGTTCTGCAGGTCCGTGGTGAACGGGTTCTGGAAGTGCAGGACGGCCTTCGCGACGACCGTCGAGTACCACTCCCACTGGCTCTGGTCGGCCGCGCCGTTCCAGAGGTAGCCGCGCTCGAGGACGAACCAGAGCCCGTTGTAGAGCAGGATCGTGAACAGCAGGAACCCGCCGGCGATCGCGGAATCCGGCCACGCCCAGCGCTTCGGGCCTGCGGGCGGTTCGGGAGCGGGCGGCACCAGCTCGGGGACGGCTTCGGACTTCAAGCTCACGGTTCGACCACCCTGGCGAGGAAGTAGAGCGCCCCGGTGCCGGCGTGCCGGACCAGCAGCAGGAACGGCCGGTCGACCGTGACGGCGACCGGGTCGTCGATCATCATCGAGGTCAGGCGCATGGTCAGCGCGGTGGCCGCGGCCCCCTCGAAGCCCTGTTCGTCGACGCGCAGCACGGCCTGGTGCAGCACCTCCGACACGGTCAGCCGCGGATCCGGCGAGAGCCCGGTCAGGTCGGCTCGGTCGGTGAACAGCGTGCGCACGCCGAGGTCGCGCAGCACGCCGGTGAGCGTGCTGGGGACGTCGAGCGAGATCTTGGGGAGCGCGAGTTCCACCCGCTTGAAGCGGACCTTGCCGAGCAGGTCCGTCAGCTTCGCGTGGTCGAGCCCGCTTTCCGCCTCGGCGAGGTCGCCGTCGGGCAGCAGCACGACGGCCTGCAGGCCACCGGCCGCGGCCAGCTGCACCGCCTGCCAGCCGCCGGCGCGGGCGTAGCCGAGGTTTTCGCCGAGCCACATGGTCGGCACGTCCCGGGTGCCGGACGCCGCGTGGAACGGCTGATCGCTGGTGTTGGCCTCGCGGAACGGCAGTTTCCAGGCGGCTTTCAGGTAGAGGGCGTTGACGAGCACGGCGGCGACGTCGGCGTCGATCGAGCCGGGCGGCAGCAGCTCCGGGATCAGGCCGCGCGTGGTGCGCCCGACGTCGTCGTTGATGAGCGCGCGGGCGGCTTCGGGCTGCGTTTCGAAGGGTGCGCTCGCGACGGCGGCCCCGGGCCACTCGGCCAGTTCGGCCTTGAAGGCGTCCTCGAGCGGGAGCCGGTCGTCCGCCCACAGCGTGTTGGCGACGGCCAGCGCGGGCTGCTCCTTGCTGTGGGACTCTTCGGTGAGCCGGGCGGCGTCCCGCAGCAGGACGGTCTGTTCGCCGGGCTCACCGAGCAGCGCGACGAGCTCCTCCCGGGTCCGCCCCCGGGCGGCGCGCGCGGCGAGGGTCAGCGCACTGGCCACCGAATACGGCGAAAAGCAGGTGTTCCCGCCCCCGGCACCGAGGGCCGAATGGACGGCGAGGGCGAACCGGAGGTGGCTGTCCGTGGCCATGCGGGCGAGAGTACCGGAACGGGCCACCCCACCGGCCCCCCACGCGCAACTCCACCCGAGGATGACAAAACCGGCGAAACTTTCGCTCGGACCGGCCGTGCGCCAAGAGGCATTTCCCGTGCTCCGAGGGGCATCACCCGTGATTGAGCGGGCATCACGTGTGATTGGGCGGGCATCAGCCGTGATGCCCCGCCAGTCACGCGTGATGCCCCTTAGCGGTGGTGGCGGGTTACGTGCCAGCTGTGCCAGGCGTGGGCCTGGGCGTCGGTGAGCGAAGCGACCTGGTCGACCACCACGCGGAGCAGGCCCGCGTCGTCCACCGCCGCGTTCCAGGCCGGGACGAACAGCGGGTCCAGGGACTCCGGGGCTCGCTGGGCGAGGGCGTGGACCAGCTCGATCAGCAGCTCGCGCTGGCCTTCCTGCATCACCAGCCGTCGGCGGTCGCTCATCACGTACCGCAGGGCCAGCGCCTTCAGCAGCGCCACCTCCGCCGCCACCTGCTCCGGGACGCACAGGTTCGCCCGGTAGCGGTTCAGCGGCCCCTCGCCGAACTCTTCGCGCGTGCCGGTGACCGCCGCCGTGCTGAAGCGGCCGACCAGCTCGCTCGTCAGCCTCTTCAACGCGACCTGCGCGCCCGGCGACCCGTCCGGCTCGGCGGACACGAGGGCCGACACCACCGGCAGCGCCAGCAGTTCCGCCGCCGCATCCTCCAAAGTGGACACCGACTGCGCCGAGAAGTGCTTGGCGGCGGCCTCGGCGACGGCCGCGCGTTCGTCCGGGTGGGCGAGCACGCGCAGCCTGATCCGGCCGGCCAGCACCCCGTCCTCGACGTCGTGCACCGAGTACGCGACGTCGTCGGCCCAGTCCATGATCTGCGCTTCCAGGCACCGCTGCGCTGCCGGGGCCCCCTCCCGGAACCACTCGAACACTCCGGCGTCGTCGCCGTACACGCCGTACTTCGCCTGCCCCGGCCGGCGCGGCCACGGGTACTTCGTGCTCGCGTCCAGGCACGCGCGGGTCAGGTTCAGCCCCACCGGGTCGCCTTCGGGGGACAGCAGCTTGGGCTCCAGCCGGGTGAGGATGCGCAGCGTCTGCGCGTTGCCCTCGAACCCGCCGCACGCGCCGGCCACCTCGTCGAGCGCGCGCTCGCCGTTGTGCCCGAACGGCGGGTGCCCGATGTCGTGCGCCAGCCCGGCGGTGTCGACCAGGTCCGGGTCGGCGCCCAGCTCGTCGGCGATGCCCCGGCCGATCTGGGCGACCTCCAGGGAGTGCGTCAGCCGCGTGCGCGGGACGCCGGTGACCTCGGCGCCCTCCCCCGGCCCGACCACCTGGGTCTTGCCGGCCAGCCGCCGCAGCGCCGCGGAGTGCAGCACGCGGGCCCGGTCGCGGGAGAAGGCGCTGCGCCCGTCCGCCCGCGCGCCGGGCAGCGCGGCGCCCTTGGCCGGCTCCGGCAGCAGGCGGGCGGTGTCGTGCTCGGTGTAGTCCACGTGACCAGCGTAAACGGGCCCACCGACAAGATTCAGCCCAGGAAGGTCGCGAAGAGGTCGTCCGCGGGCGTCTTCGTCAGCCGGTAGTACAGCAGCGCGCCCGTCTCGCGGACGATGTACCGCACCTGGGTGACGCGCTCCTGGACGATCGGGCCGCTGTGCGTCGGCGCCGTCCACGACTCCAGTCCCAGGTCGGCGGCCATGGTCCGGGCGCGGAAGGAGTGCCACGGGTCGCTGACCAGCACCGCCGTCCGCCACCCGCGGGCCTCGACCTGCAGGGCGACCGCACGCAGGCTCCGCAGCGTGTCGCTGCCTTCGCCGACGGCGAGCGTCGCCGACGCCGGCACGCCGCGCCGGGTCAGCCAGAGCTGGCCGGCCCGGGCCTCGGTGTAGTTGTCCTCGGCCTTCTTGCCGCCCGCCGTGACGATCGTCTTCGCGACGCCGGCGTCGTACAGCTGCTTGGCCTTCACCAGCCGGGCGGCGTAGATGTCCGACGGCTTGCCGTTGTACTGGGCCGCGCCCAGCACCACGATGACGTCGGCGGGCGTCCGGTCGTTTTCGCGGGCGACCTGCCAGACCCGGAACGCCGTGCCGCCGACGAGCGCCAGCAGCACGAGGACCGTGCCGAGCGCGATCCGGCGCGCCCAGCTCGCGAGCGACGGTTTGCTGCGTTCAGCGGTACCCACCCGGCCCATCCTTTCAGAACCGGCTCAGAGCCAGCCACGCTCCTCCGCGACCCGCACCGCTTCGGCCCGCGTCCGCGCCCCGGTCTTGCCGATCGCGGCCGACAGGTGGTTGCGGACGGTGCCTTCCGAGAGGTGCAGGGCGCGGGCCACGTCGGCCACCGTGGCGCCGTCCTTGGCCTCCCGCAGGACGTCCCGCTCCCGCCCGGTGAGCGGGCTGGCGCCGGTGGCGAGCGACTCCGCGGCCAGCGCCGGATCCACCACGCGCAGTCCACTGTGGACCCGGCGGACGGCCTCGACCAGCTGTTCCGGCGGCGCGTCCTTGACGACGAACCCGGCCGCGCCCGCCGCCATCGCGCGGGCGAGGTAGCCGGGACGCCCGAACGTCGTGCAGATGATCACGCGGCACGACGGGAGCGCGGCCCGCAGGTCGGCCGCCGCGGCCAGGCCGTCCTTGCCCGGCATCTGGACGTCCAGCAGGGCGACGTCGGGCTTGGTCTCCCGCGCGGCGGCCACGACTTCGTCGCCGGAGCCGACCTGCCCGACCACCTCGATGTCGGTTTCGAGGCCCAGCACGGTGGCCAGGGCCCCGCGGACCATGGCCTGGTCGTCGGCCAGCAGCACCCGGATCAAGCGAGTCCTCCCGCGGGTTCGGCGCGCACGGCCGGGGTGGCCGGGCTCGGTTCGGGGCGCGGGATCTCCGCCCGCACCAGCAATCCTCCCCCGGGCCGCACGGACGTCCGCAACGTGCCCCCGGCCGCGGTCAGCCGCTCGGCTAGCCCGCGCAGGCCGTTGCCCGCGACGACGTCGGTGGCGGTGCCGTCGTCCTCGATCTCCAGCCAGTTGCCGCCCAGCCGCACGCGCACCCGCTCGGCCCCGGAGTGCCGCAGCACGTTCGTGACGGCTTCGCGCAGCACGTACCCGAAGGTGTTCTGGAACTCCGGCCGGACGTTGTCGACGGCGTGCGGCAGGTCGGCGTCGATTTCCGCGGCCCGCAGCGCCGCCCGGGCGCCGACGAGCTCCACCGACAGCGACACCTCGCGGTTCGCCGACACGGTCGCCCGGACGTCGGAGAGCGCGCTGCGGGTCAGGCTTTCGACCTCCCGGATCTCCTCGACCGCGCGGGGGATGTCGCCGGCGCTTTCCAGCACCCGCCGGGCCAGCCCCGCCTTGACCGTGATCGTGGTGAGGCTGTGCCCGAGCAGGTCGTGCAGGTCGCGGGCCAGCCGTTCCCGCTCGTTCGCCACGGCCAGCGTGGCGATCTCCTGGTTGGCCGCCTCCAGCCGGCGGACCGCCCGGATCAGGCTGGACATGAAGAACATCGCCAACGTCACCGACGCGACGGTGATCAGGTCGCCGTAGTTGTCCAGGAACCGGCCGCTCAGCAGCAGGACCACGGCCCCCAGCGCCAGCGCCGCGCCGTCGAAGATCACCACCCACGCCGGCGGGATCAGGAAGACCACCGCGGCGGTGCCGTACAGCAGGACGAACGGGTTGGCGCCGACCACGGCGACCACCGCGAGGCCGAGGGCGAGCATCCCGGCGCCGTAGGCGAACCGGGCGGGCCGGCGCCGCTCGAACGCGAGCGGGAAGAGCGCGTACGAGAGCGCGTAGCCGTAGACGAGCAACCACATCACGATCACCAGCGGGGTCACCGACTCCGCCTTCAGCAGCGTCTTCGACACCGGGATCAGGTAAGGCAGGGTGAATCCGATCGCGAAGATCGGCCACCGCAGCTTGTCCGGCCCGCCACCTTGCGGGCCGGGGGGCGGGTCCGCCCACCAGGCTTCCCGCGTGTTCAGCCCGAACCGGTGGTCCGCGCCCTCGGCCTTCGCCATCGTCGTTCGCCCTTCTCCGGCCCTCAGACGCGGGCGCTGTCCTTACGGTAACGCCTGATCACCAGCGCCCCGAGCACGACCGTCCAGGCCCCGAGCACACCGACGGCGTGGGGCAGCGAGACCACCATGTCGCTGGTCACCGCGGGCCGCGCGACCTGCAGCACCCAGTACGTCGGCATGATCTGGGCGACGTCGTGCATCCACGCCGGCATGCCTTCGAGCGGGATCCAGAGGCCACCGAGGAAGCCCATGCCGAGGGTGACGATCATGCTGATCGGCTGCATCGAGTCCGGGGTGCCGAACTGCCCGATCAGCAGGCCGAGCAGCACCAGCGGGAGCGTGCCGAGCCAGACGCCGGCCAGCACCCGGACCCACCCGGCGGCGTCCAGGGTCACGCCCTCGACGGTCACGGCCAGCAGGGGCACCAGGACCAGCGCGGGCAGCCCGACGAGCATCCCGGACAGCGCCTTGCCGCCGAGGTAGCCGAACCCGGTCAGCGGGGTCAGCCGCAGCTGCCGCTGCCAGCCGAGCGCGCGTTCCAGCGCGAGGCGCCCGCCGCTGGTGTTGGCCGCGGCGAACGTCCCGAACGTCATCATGTTGATCATGATGACGGCGGCGATCTTGGTGTGGTCCGGGTCGCTCGCCTTCGTGAAGACGTTGGCCTGCAACAGGAACATCATGACCGGGAAAGCGACGACGAAGACGAGGAACCGCGGCGCCCGGAAGTTCCGGCGGATCTCGGTGAACAGGTAGGTGGCGTTCATCGCACGGGCTCCGGGGTCTCGTCGGCGGTCAGGGAGAGGAAGGCGCCTTCGAGGCCGACGGCGCTGATTTCGACGTCGTGCACGGCCGGGACCGCGGCTTTGAGCGCCCACAGCGTGGCGTCGGAGTCGGCGGTGGAGATGGCGACGCGGTCGCCGCGCAGTTCGAACTCCTTGACGGCGGGCAGCGCGGCGATGACCGCCTCGGTGGCCCCCGGGACGGCCGCGCGCAGGGTGCGGCCCCCGGCCAGCGCGCGGACCTCGGCGACGGACCCGTCGGCGACGACCCGGCCGCGGCGCATCAGCACCACCCGGTCGGCGAACTCCTCGGCCTCTTCGAGGTAGTGCGTGGCGAACAGGACCGTGCGCCCGGATTCGGTGAAGGAGTACATCGACTGCCAGAACTCGCGCCGGGTGCCGACGTCCATCGCCGCGGTCGGCTCGTCGAGGATCAGCAGGTCGGGGTTGCTCACGAGGGCGACGGCGAACCGCACGCGCTGCTTCTGCCCACCGGAGAGCTTGTTGGCGCGGCGGCCGGCCAGCTCCTCGACCCCGGCGGCGCGCAGGGCTTCGGCCACCGGCATCGGCCGCCGGTGCAGGGCCGCGACCATGCCGACGGTTTCCCCGACGGTCAGGTCGTCCATCAGGGCACCGCCCTGCAGCATCGCCCCGATGAGCCCGGCGCGGACGGCGTCGAGCGGCGTGCGGCCGAATACGCGGACATCGCCGGCACCGGGGCTGGTCAGCCCGAGGATCATGTCGACGGTGGTGGACTTGCCGGCGCCGTTCGGCCCGAGCAGGGCGACGACCTCGCCCGGGGCGATCGTCAGGTCGACGCCGTCGACGGCGTGGACATCGCCGTAGTGCTTGCGCAGGCCGGTGAGGTGGATCGCGGCCCCCGCCGCCACCGCCTGGGTGTCTGTTTCTCGCATGCCCCCAGGCTGCCGCCCGGGCGGCCCGGGTCCCCAGACCGTGCGTCACGACCTGACCGTGACAGGTGTCAGGGGTACCGGCCCCAAGCGTCCCAATGTGGCCTTCGGTGCGTGTGACGCACCCAAGGCGGCCTTCGGTGCGTGTGACGCACCGAAGGCCGCCTTGGGGCGCTCGGAACCCGCGGGTCAGCAGCCGATGAGGCGGGCCGCCAGGTAGGACTCGAGCTTGTCGATCGCGATCCGCTCCTGCGACATCGTGTCGCGCTCGCGGACGGTCACCGCCTGGTCCTCGAGCGAGTCGAAGTCGACCGTGACGCAGTACGGGGTGCCGATCTCGTCCTGGCGGCGGTAGCGGCGGCCGATCGCCTGGGCGTCGTCGAAGTCGACGTTCCAGTACTTCCGGAGCGTCGCGGCGACCTCCTTGGCCTTCGGCGTCAGGTCGGCGTTGCGCGAGAGCGGCAGCACCGCGACCTTGAACGGCGACAGCCGCGGGTCGAGCTTGAGCACCACGCGGGTGTCGGTGCCGCCCTTGGCGTTCGGCACCTCTTCCTCGTGGTAGGCGTCGATCATGAAGGCCATCATCGACCGGCCGACACCTGCCGCCGGCTCGATGACGAACGGCCGGTACCGCTGGCCCGACGCCTGGTCGAAGAACGACAGGTCCTGGCCCGAGTGGTTCGAGTGCGTGGTCAGGTCGAAGTCGGTGCGGTTGGCGATGCCCTCGAGCTCGCCCCACTCCTGCCCGGCGTTGAACGCGAACCGGTACTCGATGTCGACGGTGCGCTTCGCGTAGTGCGAGAGCTTTTCCTTCGGGTGCTCGTAGTGGCGCAGGTTCTCGGCCTTGATGCCGAGGTCGGTGTACCACTTCGTGCGCTCGTCGATCCAGTACTGGTGCCAGCGCTCGTCCTCGCCCGGCTCGACGAAGAACTCCATCTCCATCTGCTCGAACTCGCGCGTCCGGAAGATGAAGTTGCCCGGCGTGATCTCGTTGCGGAAGGACTTGCCGATCTGGCCGATGCCGAACGGCGGCTTCTTCCGCGACGTCGTCTGGACGTTGGAGAAGTTGACGAAGATGCCCTGCGCGGTCTCCGGGCGGAGGTAGGCCAGGCCCTCTTCGGACTCCACCGGGCCGAGGTAGGTCTTCAGCATCATGTTGAAGTCCCGCGGCGCGGTGTACTTGCCGCGCGTGCCGCAGTTCGGGCACGGCACCTCGGACAGGTCGTCCTCGCTGGTCTCCTTGCCGGTGCGCGCCGCGAACTCCTCGGCGAGCTGGTCGGCGCGGAACCGCTTGTGGCACGACAGGCACTCGATCAGCGGGTCGGTGAACACGTTGACGTGCCCGGACGCGACCCAGACCTCGCGCGGCAGGATCACCGAGGAGTCGAGGCCGACGACGTCGTCACGGCCCTGGACCACGGTCTTCCACCACTGGCGCTTGATGTTGTCCTTGAGCTCGACCCCGAGCGGTCCGTAGTCCCACGCCGAGCGGGTACCGCCGTAGATTTCGCCGCTGGCGAAGACGAAACCCCGGCGTTTGCACAGGCTGACTACGGTTTCAATGGTGTTCGTGGGCACTCCACGCTCCGGAAAGCTTGCGGGGACGGTCATCGGACTAGAACGTCAAGGGTATCCGCCGGGGCCCACCGCTTTCCGCCCAGGTGAGCCTACGGCCGCGACACCAGCGACGCCGTCACGACGCGGTTGTCCTCGTACCCCTCGCTGCCGCCGACGTACTCGCCGCCGCAGGTGACGAGCAGCAGCTTGTGCGGGCCGTCCGGGTCGAACAGCTGCTCGGACCGGCCGGCGAGATCGGTCTTGTGCACCGTCTCCGTCTTGTCGATCCGGTACACCCACGCACCGCCCGCGGCGTCGGTCAGCTTGACCTCCTGGCCGGCCTTGACCTGCCAGAGCTCGGTGAACGGCCCCTTCCTGCCCTTCCAGTTCACGTGCCCGGACAGCAGCGCGACACCGTGGCCGGCACCCAGCTTCGCGCCCCACCAGGCGGCCTCGTCGAGGCCCTCCGGGATCTTCAGCGCGCCGGCGGCGTCGAGGTCCTCCTGGACCAGCTTCGCGGTGCCGCCGCCGGGCAGGGCCAGCTGCGCCGGGGCCCGGCCGCTGTCCTGCGCCGGGCCCGGGGAGGCCGGCTGGTTCGCGGCCGGCACGGGCGCACCGGTGCCGTTCGCGACGGCGGCTTCATCCTTTCCGGTGAACACGAGCAGGGTCGCGACCAGCGCCGCGACCACGAACGCCCCGGCGACGCCGACGATCCACCAGCGGCCGGAGCCCTTCTTCGGCTCCGCCGGGTTCCGCTCCTGCATGTGCTTGTGCTCCTTCGCTGTCGTGACGAGTGCACGGACAGACATGCCGGAGGCGGCGAAGGAGGTTGCAGCGAACTCGATCAGCCGGTGGGGCGCGTCACCAGCGAGGCCGTGACCAGGCGGTTCTCGTCGTAGCCCGCGGTGCCGCCGACGTAGTCGCCGCCGCAGGTCACCAGCACCAGCCGGTGCGGGCCGTCCTGCCCGAACCACCGGGCGGCCTGGGACGGCAGCGCCTCCTTCGGCAGCGTCACGACGTCGTCGACGCGGTAGACCCACCGGCCGCCGCGGGCGTCGACGACGCTGACCTCGTCGCCGGCCCGCATCCGCCACAGCTCGTCGAACGGCCCGCGCCGGCCCTCCCAGTTCACGTGCCCGGACAGCAGCGCCGCCCCCTGGGCCGCGCCCAGCTTGGCGCCCCACCAGGCGGCGTCGCCGAGGCCGCGCGGGATCGGCAGCACGCCGGTGCCGGTCAGTTCGGTGCGGACCAGGCGCGCGGTGGCGCCGCCGGGCAGCCGGACGGTGCCCGGCCGCTGCTGGGCGGCGGACTCGCTGTCCGCGGGGAGCACGGCCGGGGCCGCGTTCTCGCCCGGCAGCGTGCCGGGCGGCGGGGCTGCGGCCACCGGCGTCGCCGCCGGCGGCAGCCAGGTCAGCACGATGATCCCGGCCGCGAAGGCAGCCACCGCCAGTGCCGCCGAGACCGCGGCCAACGCGGTGCGCAGCACCTAGCCCGACCCGGTCTTGCGCCGCCGGCCCAGCAACAGCGCGACGGCGGCGAAGAACACCCCGCCGAAGAGCAGGCCCAGGCCGAGCGGGACGCGCGAGCCGTCACTGCCGGTGGCCGGTGCGGCCGCGCCCAGGTAACCGGCCGGGACCTGGGTCGGCACGGCGGCCTGCGTCGCGGTCGTGCCGCCCGCGGGACCGGCGGCCTTCGCGGCGAACCCCTTCGGGATCGAGCAGCTGACCCCGCCGAGCACGATGTTCGTCTTGACGTCCGGCAGCGCGGCACCCTGCGCGTCCTTGACGTGCGTGGTGATCTCGACCCGCCAGCCGGCGACGGCGGTGAAGTCGCCCGCGCGCCAGCCGTCCTGGCGGATCAGCTGGTCGAAGGCGGTGATGCGGGTCAGCGCGAGGTCGGAGACGGTGGTCGCCCGGTCGGCGTTCGCGATGTCGCCGGGCGGGCCGAGCCGCAGGTTCTTCAGCTGCAGGCCGGCGGTGCCGCCGGGCACCGGCACGATGCCGAGGCCGCCGCCGGCCTGGCGCACCCACAACCGGGCGACCGTGGTGGCCGAGGAGAGCTTCGCCGGGGAGGCGCACTCGACCGACGTCTTGGCGCCCTCCAGCACGAGCACGGTGTTGTCGGACGGCTTGGTGCCGCCCTGCCAGTTGTCCTGCAGCGCGTAGTTCGTCTCCGCGGCGGCGGTGGGCACGGTCGTGGCCTGCAGCGCGGCGAAGACGTCGTGGTCGCGGCTCGGGACACCCGGTGGGTACGGGTTCTGTGACGCGCTGTAACGGCCGAGGTCGATCCGGTAGTGGCCGCCGAAGGTGGCGCGCTCGCCGTCGTCCTTGGGGACCGAAACGCGGTCCGCGCCGAGCTTGGACTGGCCGGGCAGCAGCGGCGAACGTTGCGTTTCGGTGATCAGGGCGCCGCCGCGCTGGCCGTCCGCCCCGATGCGCACGGAAGCGATGTTCGCGAACGAAACCGGACCGGTCTTCTCGTCGACCGCCTGGGTCTGCGCGCCGGCCACACCCATGCTGACCAGCGGGAACACCGCGGCCGTCAGGACGGCTGCCTTCGTCACGAAACGCGTCATGTCTCCCCCACTGCTCTGCTCGGGCGGGTCGCCGGCGTCCGGGCCACGGCGAAAACGCTCCGCGACAACCTTGCACCGTCGGCCACGACATGCGAAGCCGCAGGGCCAATATCCCACGAACTCACCCGTTCGGGGTAATACAACCAGCCGTACCCCGCAGCTCGGCGCCGCGGCGGGGTCTCGGACGAGGGAACACTAGGATGGGCGGCACCGTTATCGGCAATGACTACGGAATTCATGGTCGCAGACGGTGCGACGAGCAGCGTGGAGGCGGGAATGGCGACGGTGACCGGCAGTGGCGCCCAGCCGGGGCTCGCGGACTGCACCCCGGCGGCCGAAGCGACGGCCGCCCGCCCCGCGCAGTCGGTGCTCACCGACGCCGGTGACCTGCTGCGCGCGCTCGCGGCGCCGGTCCGGATCGCGATCGTGCTCCAGCTGCGGGCGGCCGACCGCTGCGTGCACGAGCTGGTCGACGCCCTCGACGTCGCCCAGCCGCTGATCAGCCAGCACCTGCGGGTGCTGAAGACGGCCGGGGTGGTCCAGGGCGAGCGCCGCGGCCGCGAGGTCGTCTACCGGCTCGCCGACGACCACCTGGCGCACATCGTGGTCGACGCCGTCGCCCACGTGCAGGAAGGAAAGTGATGAGCACCGCCGCGTCGCGCAGCCAGGCCCCGGTCCCCGGGCGCCGCTCCACCCGGCAGCGGGCCGCGGTCGTCGAGCTGCTGAGCACGATCGACGACTTCCGTTCGGCCCAGGAACTGCACGACGAGCTGCGCAAGCGCGGCGACGGCATCGGCCTGACGACGGTGTACCGCACGTTGCAGTCGCTGTCGGAGGCGGGCGAGATCGACGTCCTGCGCACGGATTCGGGCGAGGCGATCTACCGCCGGTGTTCGGCGCACCACCACCATCACCTGGTGTGCCGCCTGTGCGGCCGCACGGTCGAGGTCGAGGGCCCGGCGGTGGAGCGCTGGGCGGAGAAGATCGCGGCCGAGCACGGCTTTTCGGAGATCTCGCACACCGTGGAGATCACCGGCACCTGCGGCGAGCACTAGCGCGGCGGGGTGGTCCCGCACCGGCGGCTGCGGGACCTGCTCATCGAGGTTGACCGACGGCGGCGCGGCCTGCGTACCTACACGGTCGGCCCGCGTACCCAGAGAGTCGGCCTGCGTACCTGGACGGTCGGCTTGCGTACCCAGAGGGTCGGTTCGCCTTCCGGCGCCGGTCGCGTTCATCCGACCGTGCGGGTACGCCAACCGACCGTTCGAGTACGCAAGCCGACGCTCCAGGTACGCGGGCCGACCCTGTGGGTACGGGCCGACCCTGTGGGTACGCGGGCCGACCCTGTGGGTACGCGGGCCGACCCTGTGGGTACGCGGGCCGACCGGGTGGGTGCGGAAGGTCAGTACTCGTAGGGGTCCTTCGGGGTGGGGACCGGCGTTAGTGAAACCGGCGCGAAGTCGGGGGTGTAGCTGTTGTCCTTCGTGGCTGTGCCCGGGACCACCTGGCCCGTCACCTGGATCCAAGCGTCACTCGCGAGGTGGTCGGCGCCGCCGCCGCGGAGGCGGACCGTCACCGGGAACGCGTCCGCCGCGCAGCAGCTGATCACCAAGCGGGCCAGCAACGTGCTGCCGTCGGTGTGCACCACGAACCCGGTCAGCGAAACCGTGCGCCCGTTCAGGGTGCCGGCCGCGTCCCAGCCCGCTCGGCTGACGAACTCGTTCAGCGGCAACGGAACCACGTTGCCGGGCGGCAGGGGCGGGAACGCCACCGCGTTCGCCGCCGCCGCGCTCGCCGGGGCGCGGGCCTCCGTGCGGATCACCGAGTCCGCGCCCAACGCCGGTGGTGCCACGAGGAACACCGCCAGCACCGGCACCAGCAGCAGCCACGCGGGGCGCGCCGAGTGCGCGTGGCCGTCGTGCTCGCCGGCCGCGGCCGGCCGGGCCGCGACGAGGTCGCGGACGATCGCGACCGCGCCCAGCAGCACCATCACCACGCCGCCCGCGATGATCCACGGCTGCTGCGCCGGTTTGACGTACCGCAGGTAGTCGCCGTTCACCGCGATCTTCACCAGCGCCCCGCCGAGCAGGATCAGCAGGATGTTCTGCGTTTCCCGTTTCACGCGATCACCAGGAACCCGGCCGCGAGCGCGCAGGCCACCGCGACCACGAACGTCACCGGCGCGAACCGCACCGCGAACGACCGGCCGAACGTGCCCGCCTGCAACGCGAACAGCTTGACGTCGATCGCCGGCCCGACCACGAGGAACACCAGCTTCGGCAGCAGCGGCAACGCCGTCAGCGACGCCGCGACGAACGCGTCCGCCTCGCTGCACAGCGCCAGCACCACCGCGAGCACCGCCATCACCACCACGCCGAGCACCAGCTGATCACCCAGCACGCCGAACCAGCGAGCCGGCACCAGCACGTTCAGCGCCGACGAGAGCAACGCCCCCAGCACCAGGAAACCGCCCGCCTCCACCAGATCCGTGCGCGCGGTCTCGGCGAACACCCGCCACCGCCGTCCGCCCGCGACGTCCGGGAGACGCCGCAGTGCCCGCTCGGTGATCCACTCGAGCTTGCCCCAGCGGGCCCACAGCCAGCCCATCACCATCGCCGTGGCGAGCGAACCGGCGAACCGCGCCAGCACCATCTCCGGCTTCCCCGGGAACGCGACCGCGGTCGCCACCAGCACCACCGGGTTCACCGCCGGCGCCGCGAGCAGGAACGTCAGCGCCGCGGCCGGCGCCACGCCCTGCCCCATCAGCCGCCGCGCCACCGGCACCGAGGCGCATTCACACCCCGGCAGCGCGACCCCGGCCAGCCCGGCGACGCCGACGGCCGCCCCGGCCTGCCGCGGCAGCACCTTCTCCAGCACGCGCGGGGGTACGAACGCGGCGATGGCCCCGCTGATCAGCACGCCCAGCACGAGGAACGGCAGCGCCTGCACGCAGACGGCGACGAACACGGTCGAGCCGGTGCGCAACGCGGGCACGTCGAACAGCTGCTGCAGCCTGCTCTGCGCGAGGATCGCGACCAGCAGGATCGCGCACAGCACTTCGACCGAGCTGATCCGGAACCGGCGCGTGCGCCGGCCGGGCTCGGCCTCGGTGTCGGAAACGATGTTCACGACGGCGATGATGCCAGGACCGTCCGACAGGACGGGACCCGCACGGGCCGCGAACGGAGGATGACGGTCCGTTTCGGTACGGAATTCTCCGTTCGCGGCGGAAATCCACCCCGATCGGGTCAGTCGCCGGGGACGATTCCGGGCAGATCGGTCCGCAGCTGCGAAGCCGTCGACACCACGAGCATCAGCAACGTCCCGAGCGCGGCCGCGTCGAGCCCGGCCGCCGGGAACGCGTACCGCAGCGTCACGTCGGCGCCGTTGTCCGAATGCCCGACCCCGAGCGTCCCGAACAGCCCCTGCCCCGCCCGCTCGGCGACGGCGATCGACAGCTCCGGCGCGTCCGCGAGGTCCCAGCCGACCACGCACGTCAGGGTGAGCACGGTGAGGCCTTCGCCGAGCCTGGTCGCCTGGATCACGCACGGGACGCCGCCGTGGGCGAACGTCAGCGCCCCGTCGTCGTCGACGTGGACCTCGAGGTAGCGCTCCAGGGCTTCCCGGGCCCGGGTCAGCAGCTCCGCGGTTTCGACCGCTTCGGTGGCGCTCACGAAGAAGCCGCTTGGTCGACGGCGCCGCCGAAGCGGCGATCCCGCTTCGCGAATTCCAGGCAGGCCCGCCACAGGTGGGTCCGGTCGAAGTCCGGGAACAGCGTGTCCTGGTAGACCATCTCGGCGTAGGCCGACTGCCACAGCAGGAAGTTCGACGTCCGCTGCTCCCCCGAAGGCCGCAGGAACAGGTCCACGTCCGGCATGTCCGGCTGGTACAGGTACTTCCCGATGGTCTTCTCGTTCACCTTGTCCGGGTTCAGCTTCCCGGCGGCGACGTCCTGGGCGATCCGCTGCATCGCGTCACCCAGCTCGGCGCGGCCGCCGTAGTTGACGCACATGGTCATGTTCAGCGCCGTGTTGTGCTTGGTCTTCTCCTCGGCCGCCTGCAGCTCCTTGATCACCGACGCCCAGAGCTTCGGGCGCCGACCCGCCCAGCGGATGCGCACGCCGATCGAGCCGAGGTAGTCGACCTGGCGGCGGATGGTGTCGCGGTTGAAGCCCATCAGGAAGCGCACCTCTTCGGGGCTGCGCTTCCAGTTCTCGGTCGAGAAGGCGTACACCGACAGCCACTTGACGCCCAGCTCGACGGCCCCGCTGGCGACGTCGATCATCACCGCTTCGCCGCGCTTGTGGCCCTCGATCCGCGGCAGCCCGCGCTGGTTGGCCCAGCGGCCGTTGCCGTCCATGACCAGCGCGACGTGCTTGGGCACCAGCTCACGCGGGATTTCCGGCGGCTTCGCGCCCGACGGGTGCGGATCCGGGGCCCGCAGCTCGTACCGCGACGCCTTGTTCTCGCGTCCCCTGCGCAGCACTGCGACCCTCCCTGGCTGGGTGAAACCGATCAGGCCCGACCCTACTGGCCGGGCACCACCTGCCTGTCAGGGGTTCGGCCGGCGGAGCCCCCGGCCGTGGGTGTCACCGCCTCCCGGGCGCGTCGCTCGACCAGGGGCAACGACCGCAGCTGCCGCTCGAGGTGCCACTGCAGGTGCGCCGCGACCAGGCCGCTCGCGTCCCGGCGGGTGCCGGGCAGGGTCGACTCGGCCAGCGTCCACTCGCCGTGCAGCAGAGCGGTCAGCAGGTCCAGGACCTCGGGGGCGGGGTGCACGGACCCCGGGACGCGGCAGTCCTGGCACATCGAGCCGCCGGCGGAGACGCTGAACGCGACGTGCGGGCCCGGCAGGCCGCAGCGGGCGCACTCGGTGAGCGCGGGCGCCCAGCCGGCGTACGACATCGCGCGGAGGAAGAACGCATCGAGCACCAGTGAGCAATCGCGCTGCCCGTCGGCCAGCGCCCGCAGCGCCCCGACGACCAGGAGGTACAGCTTGAGCACCGGCTCGCCCTCTTCGGCCGAGAGCCGGTCCGCGGTTTCGGCGATCGCGCTGGCCGCGGTGTAGGCCTGGTAGTCGGCGACCAGCGGCAGCTGGAACGCGTCGACCGTCTCGACCTGGGTGATGACGTCGAGCGTGCGCCCGGTGTAGAACTGCACGTCCACGTGGCCGAACGGCTCCAGCCGCGCCCCGAAGCGCGACGACGTGCGCCGCACGCCCTTCGCCACGGCACGGACCTTGCCGTGCCGCCGGGTCAGCAGGGTGACGATCCGGTCGGCCTCACCCAGCTTGTGCGTGCGCAACACCACCCCGGTGTCGCGGTAGAGGTTCACCACCCCGACATCGTCCCACTTCGGGGTGATGCCGGGGTGGACCGACCCGGGTTCAGCAGTAGCGGCCGCAGGACGCGCTGAACGCGATCAGCGGGATGATCACCGCGAACAGCGCGATGACGCAGCCGAGGCCACCCAGGATCGAGGAGACCAGGCAGAGCGTCTTGGTCGTCCGCGACGCCTGCTCCGCCATCAGGTAGTTGCCCTGCATCTTGTACGTGCCGACCTCGTTGGACTTCATGATCGCGAAGATCCCGAGGATGACGCCGCCGAGGAACAGCGAGGCGATCGCCCAGCCCTTGTAGTCCTTGATGGCGTTGAGGTCGCCACCGGGCCCGCCGCCGTAGCCGGGGCCGCCGAAACCGCCGGTGGGCGGCTGGCCGTACGGCACGGGCTGTCCGTACGGCGCCTGCTGCCCGTACGGCGCCTGCTGCCCGTAGGGCGCGGGCATGCCGCCGGACGGCGGGCCGTAGCCCGGCTGCTGCGGCTGCTGGCCGTAGGGCTGCTGCTGGCCGTAGGGATTGGTCATGACGTGGTACCCCAACTATTCGTGAACGTCCGCCGGGAGACACCGGCGGTGGCGCGGGAGGAGCGGGTCAGCGCTGCTCGTTCGGCGGCTGGCCGAACTGGCCCGGCTGGATCTTCTGGGTCGCCTCGGACTGGTCCTGGGCGTCCGGCCGCAGCATCTGCGTGCGCTCGGCCTGCTCGTCGGAACCGCTCCCGCCGCCCGGGCGCAGCATCTGGGTGCGCTCCGCCTGCTCGTCGAACGCACTGCCGCCCGGGGGCGGGGCGAGCGGCTGCTGGCCGAAGCCACCCGGCTGCGGGGGCTGCGCCGCGAAGCCGCCGGAGGACGGCGGCTGGCCGAACCCGCCCGGCTGCGGCTGGCCGAAGCCACCCGGCGCGGGCTGCTGCTCGAAGCCACCGGACGGCGGCTGGCCGAAGCCACCTGCCGCGGGCTGCTGCGGGAAGCCACCGGACGCCGGCTGCTGCGGGAAGCCGCCGGACCCGGGCTGCTGCGGGAAACCGCCGGAGGACGGCTGGCCGTACTGGCCCGGCGGCGGGAAGCCGCCGGCGAAGCCCTGCGCGCCCGGCTGGCCGGGCGCCGCGGCCGCGTCGTCGGCGTTGACCACGACGGTGCCGATGATCTTGTCCGAGAGGGTCTGGTGCTTTTCGTCCCACAGCGGCCACAGCCAGCCGAGGTAGCAGATGACGCTGTCGACGAAGTGGGCGAGATCGCGCACGAACGCCATGCCGGGGCCGATCGGCTGCCCGGTGTCCTCGCGGACGAGCTTGATCTTCGCGATCCGCTTGCCGAGCGACTGGCCGGTGTTGCCCTGCTGGATCCACCGGTTGTAGACGGACCAGCCGATCCACGCGAGCGAGGCGAGCAGGGACAGGACCGAGAAGGCACTGCTCCCGGTGATCGCGACCGGAATCAGGATCAGGTAGAGCAGGACGATCGGTCCCATGTCGACGAGCCAGCCGAGGGCGCGCTGTCCCCAGTTCGCGTAGTTGCGCGGCGGCCCGAACGGGTTGCCCTGCTGGCCGTACGGCGCGGGCTGGCCGAACGGGGCGGGCTGGCCGTAGGGCGCGGGCTGCCCGTACGGCGCCTGCCCCGGCTGCGGCTGGCCGAACGGCTGCCGGCCACCGGGCTGCTGCCCGAAAGACTGCTGCCCGTAGGGATCGGTCATCGGGTCTTCCCCTCGCTGGTCACTTCCCCGACACGCGGAAACGGATCCGCCCTCGTCGGTCCGGTCCGCGGGAGCGTACTCGGTTCGCCTTCGCCCGCGACGCCCAGGCTTCAGCTGTCCGGGTGAACCACCCGCCGGTCGGACGCGGTGCGTGGCCGGCCGGTTCCGCTCCGCCGGAAATTCAGACGTGCAGGCCCGTGAACGGGGCGAACGGCAGGTTGCGAACGACGAACCAGACGACGAACACGACGGAAAACGCCAGCGGCGTCCACCGCCAGTGGAGCCAGCTGTTCATCGCGCGGCCGCGCAGGCGCCCGAGGGTCCACGCCGCCATGCTCCACACGAACAGCAGCATGAAGACGAACGACACGGCGTTGTAGTGCAGGGCCGCCGGGATGTTCCCGTGCAGCACGCTGTAGGCCATGCGCATGCCGCCGCAGCCCGGGCAGTCGATGCCGAACATCGCCTTCGTCGGGCAGACGGGCAGGAACCCGCCCGGGGTGGTCGGGTCGCCGATCCAGACGGCCACGCAGCACACGCCGGCCCCGGCGACGACGGCCAGCGGCGGAGCGAGCGCCCGCAGCTTCTCGCGCGTCCCGCGGGCCGGGAGTCCCGTGTAGACGGTCGTCGTGGTCATCAGCGCCCCACCGAGAAGAGGCCGACACCCGCCAGCACGACGAAGAAGATGACGTAGAGCAGCAGGAGGATCCCGGTCGAGATGGCCGACCACATCGCCCACTTGCGGGCGTCGGCGGCCGCCTTCTGCGCCTCGGCGGGGAAACCCTGGAACCACAGCGTGTGCACCTGGTTGGCCTTGACGATCGCGACGATGCCCAGGGGCAGGCAGCACAGCACGGTGCTCAGGATGGCCCACACGAGGTTGTTGTCCGGCGGCGGCCCGTAGTTCGGCGGCGGGTAGCCGTAGCCGTAACCCGGCCCGCCCGGGGGCGGGTACGGCGGCGGGTACTGGTCGGTCACCGGGATCCTCCTGCTGCTCGGCTAGATCAGTATGGCGACGTCGTGGTGCCGAACGTGAACGCGCCCGTGACGAGCAGGATGATCCACAGGACGTTGAGGACGACGCCGGTCACCGCGGCGATGATGGCCCACTTCTTCGCCGAGTCGGCGGCCTCCTGCGCGGCCGCGGTCTGGCCCTGCGCCCACAGCCCGTTCACCTTGGCGGCCTGGACGATCGACACGATGCCGAACGGGAGGCAGCACAGGATCGTGGTGAGGATCGCCCACACGAGGTTGTTGCTCGGGGGCGGGCCCGGCTGGTAGCCGCCCGGCTGCCCGCCGGGGTAGTTCGGCTGGCCGCCGTACTGGTTCGGCTGGTCGCCGGGGTAGTTGGGCATGCCCTGGCTGTCGGTCATGGTCGGTCGTTCCCCTTCGTCGTGCTCCACAAACGACCACCGGATCCGCCGCCGCCCCGATCGGCCGCGGTGTGGTCGAAGCGCGACTGTAGGGGGCGAGATCATCTCGCGCCCCGCGTTTCGCCCGGTCGCGACCGAATCGAGACCAGGAATTCGGGCGGCGCTCGCCGGCGGCGTCAGAAACCGAGCCGGCGTAACTGACGGGGGTCGCGCTGCCACTCCTTGGCCACCTTGATGTGCAGGTCGAGGTAGACCTTCGAGCCGAGCAGCCGCTCGATGTTCCGGCGGGCGGCGGCGCCGACCTCGCGCAGCCGTTCGCCCTTGTGCCCCAGGATGATCCCCTTCTGGCTGGGCCGTTCCACGAAGAGGAACGCGTGCACGTCGATGAGGTCGTCGCGGCCTTCGCGGGGCAGCATCTCCTCGACGGTGACGGCGATCGAGTGCGGCAGCTCGTCGCGGACGCCTTCCAGCGCCGCCTCGCGGATCAGCTCCGCGACCAGTGTCTGCTCGGGCTCGTCGGTGAGCTCGCCGCCCGGGTACAGCTGCGGGCCCTCGGGCAGCCGCTGGACCAGCAGGTCGGCCAGCGTGCCGACCTGGAAGCCGTCCACTGCGGACACCGGCACGAGCTCGGCGAAGTCCATCACCTGCTGCAGCGCGAGCAGTTGTTCGGCCACCTGCTGGGGCTGCACGAGGTCCGTTTTGGTGACGATGCCGAGCACCGGGGTCCGCTTGGCGATCTTCTGCAGCTCGGCGGCGATGAACTTGTCGCCGGGCCCGATCTTTTCGTTCGCCGGGACGCAGAAGCCGACGACGTCCACTTCGGACCACGTCGTGTGCACGATGTCGTTGAGCCGCTCCCCGAGCAGGGTGCGCGGGCGGTGCAGGCCGGGTGTGTCGATGAGGACGAGCTGCGCGTCCTCGCGGTGGACGATCCCGCGGATGGCGTGCCGGGTGGTCTGCGGCTTGCTGGAGGTGATCGCGACCTTGGTGCCGACGAGGGCGTTGGTCAGCGTCGACTTGCCGGCGTTGGGACGTCCGACGAAGCAGGCGAAGCCGGAACGGTGTTCGCTCATCGGTCCAGCACCTTGAGGACTTCGCCGTCCGGGGCGGCGAGGAAGATCGGGGCGCGCTCGGCGAGGTCGCGTACCGCGTGCACGGACGCCTCCTTGAGCAGCCCTTCGCCGCTGACGACGGCGGCGGCTTCGATGCCTTCGGCGCCGCTGGACACCGCGGCGGCGACCGCGGCCTGCAGCGCGGTGAGCTTGAACGACGGCTGGTCGACCGTGGCGGCGGCGTACGTGCGCCCGTCGGTGTCGCGGACCGCGGCGCCTTCGGCGGCCTGGGTGCGGGCGCGCGAGGACCGGGCGAGGGTGACCAGCTTCCGGTCCTCCGCCTCGAGGTCAGGCATGTTCGACGCTCCTGTCGCGTTCGTCGGTGTGGGGCACGCGGGTGCGGCGGCGCGTCCGGTCGACGGGGTCCGTCATCGCTTCGGCGTCGGCCGGGTGCACGACCACGGATGTGATCCGCATGCGGCCGCGCCGGTCCTTGCCCCCTTCGGCGAACAGCCGAAGGCCGGCGACCTCGGCTTCGGCCCCCGGCAGCGGGACCCTACCCAGTCGTTCCGCGAGCAGCCCGCCCACGGTCTCCACGTCGTGGTCTTCGAGGTCGATGCCGAACAGTTCGCCCAGGTCGTCGATGCTCATCCGGGACGAGACGCGGACGGCGCCGTCGTCGAGTTCTTCGACCTCGGGGCGTTCGTCGCCGTCGGATTCGTCGGTGATCTCGCCGACGATCTCCTCCAGGACGTCCTCGATGGTGAGCAGGCCCGCGGTGCCGCCGTACTCGTCGACGGCGATCGCCATGTGGTTGTGCGAGCGCTGCATCTCCTTGAGCAGCTCGTCGAGCCGTTTCGAGTCGGGCACGAAGGAGGCGGGGTTCATGACGGAGTCGACGACGGTGCTCGGCCCGTCGGGGTCGAGGTAGCCGGTCATGAGGTCCTTGATGTTGACGACGCCGACGATGTCGTCGACGGACTCGTCGATCACCGGCAGCCGGGTGAAGCCGGTGCGCAGCGCGAGGGCGAGGGCCTGCCGGACGGTCTTGGTGCGCTCGATCCAGACGATCTCGGTGCGCGGCACCATCACCTCGCGGGCGACGGTGTCACCGAGCTCGAACACCGAGTGGATCATCTCGCGTTCGGAGTCCTCGACGACGCCGCGTTCCTGGGCGAGGTCGACGAGTTCGCGCAGCTCGACCTCGGAGGTGAACGGGCCTTCGCGGAAGCCCTGGCCGGGGGTGATGGCGTTACCGACGCGGATGAGCAGCCGCGACAGCGGCCCGAGGACCGAGCCGAGGACGCGGACGGGCCCGGCGACGTACCGGCCGATGCGGTAGGGGTGCTGGCGGCCGAGGGTGCGGGGGCCGACGCCGATCAGGACGTAGCTGACGACGACCATGACGACCGCGGTGACCAGCACGGCGACGCCCAGCGGCGCCAGCCGGGTGCCGACGAAGACCGTGACGAGCACGGTGGCGGTGAGTTCGCAGCCGAGCCGGAGCAGGAGCAGCAGGTTGATGTGACGACGTCGTTCGGCGACGACGGCGGCGAGCTGCCGGGCGCCGGGCAGCCCGAGCCGGGCGAGGCCTTCGGCCCGGGCCTGCGAGACGGTGCTGATCGCGGCGTCCGCCGCCGCGAACACGCCCGCCAGGAGCACGAGCGCGATCGCGAAGAAGAGCTGTTCCATGGCTGACGCCTAGGGCGTTTCCCCGGCGGGCGGCTCGGCGGGGACCGTGGGGGCGTCGAGGCCGGCGATGCCGAGGACGCGGTCGTCGGTGTTGCGCTGGGCGTCCCGCTTCTCCAGGGCCGCGACGGCGTCCTGGTACTCGCCGAGGATGCGCTTCTGGAGGGCGAACATCTCGCGCTCCTCGGCGGGTTCGGCGTGGTCGTAGCCGAGGAGGTGGAGGCAGCCGTGCACGGTGAGCAGGTGCAGCTCGTCGATCAGCGCGTGCCCGGCGGTCTTGGCCTGGTCCTTGGCGAACGCCGGGCAGAGCACGATGTCGCCGAGCAGCGCCGGTGACGCGTCGGGCGCGTCGGGGCGGCGGGAGGAGTCGAGCTCGTCCATCGGGAAGGCCATGACGTCGGTGGGGCCCGGGAGGTCCATCCAGCGTTCGTGCAGGTCTTCCATCACGTCGAGGGTGACGAGCAGGATGGACAGCTCGGCGAGCGGGCTGACCTCCATCTTGTCGAGGGCGTAGCGGGCGGCGGAGACGATGGACGTCTCGTCGACGTCGACGCCGGACTCGTTGGCGATTTCGATGCTCACCGCCGGTTGCCCTTCCAGCCGTCGTTCTGCTGGGCGTCCTGCACGGCCTGCCACTTCTCGTAGGCGTCGACGATGCTCGCGACGAGCCGGTGCCGGACGACGTCCTGGCTGGTGAGCTCGGCGAAGTGGAGGTCCTCGACGCCGGTGAGGATGTCGCGGACCACGCGCAGGCCGCTGCGCTGCCCGCTGGGCAGGTCGACCTGGGTGATGTCGCCGGTGACGACGATCTTGGAGCCGAAGCCGAGCCGGGTGAGGAACATCTTCATCTGCTCGGGCGTGGTGTTCTGGGCCTCGTCGAGGATGATGAAGGCGTCGTTCAGCGTGCGGCCGCGCATGTAGGCCAGCGGCGCGATCTCGATCGTGCCGGCCTGCATGAGCCGGGGGATCGACTCGGGCTCGACCATGTCGTGCAGCGCGTCGTAGAGGGGCCGCAGGTAGGGGTCGATCTTCTCGTTGAGGGTGCCGGGCAGGTAGCCGAGGCGCTCGCCGGCTTCGACGGCCGGGCGGGTCAGCACGATGCGGGTGACCTGCTTGGCCTGCAGCGCCTGGACGGCTTTCGCCATGGCGAGGTAGGTCTTGCCGGTGCCGGCGGGGCCGATGCCGAAGACGACGGTGTGCTTGTCGATGGCGTCGACGTACCGCTTCTGGTTGAGCGTCTTGGGCCGGATCGTCTTGCCGCGGCGGGAGACGATGTTGAGGCTGAGGACCTCGGCCGGCGAGGCGTCACCGGTGGAGAGCATGCCGACGGTGCGCCGGACGGTGTCGGGCCCGACCTGCTGCCCGCCGGTGGCGAGCTGCACGAGTTCGGCGAAGACGCGTTCGGCGAAGGCGACGTCGGCGGGCGCGCCGGTCAGCGTGACCTCGTTGCCGCGCACGTGCACGTCGGCAGCGAGGAGCTCCTCGGCGACGCGCAGGTTCTCGTCGCGGGAGCCGAGCAGGCTGAGCGCGGCGGCGTCGGGAATGGGGAACCGGGACTGCGCAGCCTGGGCGGAGGCATCCTCGGTCTTGGCGACGTCCCCGGGGACGTCGGGTCGGGCGGCACCACCCGGTACGGTTCCGGCCACGTGGCCTCAGGCCTGCTTTCTCGGTGAGGGAGAACGGACCCCACCGATGCTACTGGCACCCCCCGACAAGACGCAGGCCGGTTTCCCTAGTCCTCCTCCGGAGCCCCGAACAACCCCAGCGGCTCCCCGCCCAGAACGTGGGCGTGCACGTGGAAGACGGTCTGCCCGGCATCCGAGTCGGTGTTGAAGACAACGCGGTACCCGCTCTCGAGGATCCCCTCGAGCTCGGCAACCTTACGAGCAGTAGCAATGACATCACTCAGAAGCTGCGGATCGGCAGCAGCGAGCTCCCCCACGTTCCGGTACCGCTTCCGAGGCACAACAAGCACGTGAACCCGAGCCTGCGGCTGAATGTCCCGGAAGGCAAAGGTGGTCTCATCCTGATAGACGACATCAGCAGGGATCTCCCCACCGATGATCCGTTCGAAGAGGGTGTCGGCCTCGGTTTCGCTCATGCGAGCACCTTATCGACAGGAGAACCCGGGATGCCGCGGCGGCGGTGAAGCCTGGGGGTCGCCTCACCGCGGCCGCGGCGGCCGCCGGACCGAGGGGGGAGGTGCCCGGCGGAGTCTTTCTTCCCAGTGCGCACCGAGCCGATGGTCGGTGCGTTAGTAAATGAGAGTAACCGGTCGGAGCGTGATCGCGCCATAACTGGGCGCAAAATGTGCCCGGGTTTTTTGGTGATCTACTGCCAGCGGGTGCTCAAGGCGCCGAGGGCTCCCAGTGCGACGGCGGCGGCGGTGGAGGTCCGCAGGACGGTGGTGCCGAGGCGGACGGCTCGGGCGCCCGCGTCGCGCAACTCCTGGAGTTCCTCGTCCGTGATCCCGCCCTCGGGTCCCACGATCAGCAACACGTCTCCCGCGTCGGGCAGGGGGAGGTCGGTGAGCCGGTCGGGGACGTCGGATTCGAGCACGATGGCCAGCGACATCGTCGGAACCAGCCCGGCCAGCTCCCCCGTGGTCACCGGCTCGGTGACGTCCGGCACGTGCGCGCGCCGAGCCTGTTTCGCCGCTGCCCGGGCCGTGGCCCGCCACCGGGCGAGGGCCTTCTCTCCGCGGCCGCCGTCTTCCCACTTGGCGACGCTGCGGGCCGCTCGCCACGGCACGATCGCGTCGACGCCGGCTTCGGTGGCGAGTTCGACGGCGAGTTCGCCGCGGTCGCCCTTGGCCAGCGCCTGCGCGAGGAGGACCCGCAGCGCGGGCGGCTCCTCGGTCCAGTACGACTCGACCGTCAGCGTGAGCGAAGCGTCCCGCCCGGCCTGCACGGAGTCGACGACGCAGCGGGCCATCGCGCCGGCGCCGTCGGAGAGGACCAGCCGTTCCCCGGCTCGCAGGCGGCGGACGGTGGCCGCGTGCCGGGCTTCCTCGCCGTCGAGGACCGCGTGGCCCGAAGCCGGGACCGAGGCGGCGAGGAAGACCGGCAGGGTGGTGTCGGGCACGGTCAGCGGTGGTTCTTGGCGCGCAGCTTCGAGAACAGCCCGCCGTGCTTGGTGCCGTTGGACGCCAGGGTCGGGACCTCTTCGCCGCGCTGCTGGGCGAGCTCGACGAGGAGTTCGCGCTGGGCTTCGTCGAGCTTGGTCGGGACGACGACGTCGATGTGGACGTGCAGGTCGCCGCGGCCGTCGACGCGGCCGGAGGACCGCAGCCGCGGCATGCCCTTGCCGGTCAGGACGAGCTCGGCGTTGGGCTGGGTGCCCGGTTCGACGTCGAGTTCGTAGTCGCCGTCGACGAGGGTCGAGATCGGCACCGTGGCGCCGAGCGCGGCCGTGGTCATCGGGATCCGGAAGTTGCAGTGCAGGTCGTGGCCCTGCCGGACGAAGACCTCGTGCGGGGTTTCGTCGATTTCGACGTACAGGTCGCCGGCCGGGCCGCCGCCGGGGCCGACCTCGCCCTGGCCGGACAGCCGGATGCGCATGCCGTCGCCGACGCCCGGCGGGATCTTCGCGGTGACGTTGCGGCGGGCGCGGATGCGGCCGTCGCCGCCGCACTGGCGGCAGGGGTCGGGGATGACCTCGCCGAAGCCGCGGCAGACCGGGCAGGGGCGGGCGGTGACGACCTGGCCGAGGAAGGACCGCTGGACGGACTGGACCTCGCCGGCGCCGCCGCAGGTGTCGCAGGTCTTGACCGAGGTGCCCTCGGCCGTGCCGGCGCCGCGGCAGAGGTCGCAGACGATGGCCGTGTCGACGGCGATCTCCTTGTCGACCCCGGTGGCGCACTCCTCGAGGGTGAGCCCGAGCCGGATCAGCGCGTCGGAGCCCGGCTGGACGCGGCTGCGCGGGCCGCGCCCGCGCCCGCCGCCACCGCCGGCCGCGCCGAAGAAGGCGTCCATGATGTCGCCGAGGCCGCCGAAGCCGGCGAACGGGTCGCCGCCACCGCCGCCGCGCGCGCCGCCGTCCATCGGGTCGCCGCCGAGGTCGACGATCTTGCGCTTCTGCGGGTCGGACAGCACCTCGTAGGCCGTCGTGACCTCGCCGAACTTGTGCTGCGCGTCTTCCGACGGGTTGACGTCGGGGTGCAGCTCCCGGGCCAGCTTCCGGTACGCGCGCTTGATCTCCTGATCGCTCGCGTTCTTGGCCACCCCGAGGATGCCGTAGTAGTCCCTCGCCACCGTCTCTGCTTCTCCTTCTGCTCTGCCCGGCTCAGCGGCCGGCCAGGATCTGCCCCACGTAGTTGGCGACCGCGCGCACCGCGGCGATCGTGCCCGGATAGTCCATCCGGGTCGGGCCGACGACTCCCATGCCACCGAGCACGACGTCGTCGCGGCCGTAGCCGATCGAGACGACCGAGGTGCTGCGCATCTGCTCGTCTTCATTTTCCTCACCGATGCGCACGGTGATCGCACCGGGGTTGCGCGCGGCGGCCAGGAGCTTGAGGACGACGACCTGTTCCTCGAGCGCCTCGAGCACCTGGCGCAGCGAACCGGGGAAGTCGGCGACGTTGCGCGTGAGGTTCGCGGTACCGCCGAGCACCAGGCGTTCTTCGGGGTGTTCGGCCAGCGACTCGACCAGCACGGTGGTGATGCGGATGAGCGCGTCCCGCAGTTCGCCCGGCGACTTGTCGGGCAGCTCGGCGACGCGCGCCGCGGCGTCGTTGAGCCGCCGTCCGGCCATGGCCGCGTTGAGCACGGTGCGCAGCCGGGCCACGTCGTCCTCGGTGAGGACGTCGCCGATGTCGACCGTGCGCTGGTCGACGCGCCCGTTGTCGGTGATCAGCACCAGCATCAGCCGCGCCGGGGTGAGCGGCACCACTTCGAGGTGCCGGACCTTGGCGTTGGTCAGCATCGGGTACTGGACGACGGCGACCTGCCGGGTCAGCTGCGCGAGCAGGCGGACCGAGCGCTTGAGGACGTCGTCGAGGTCCGTGCCGCTGTCGAGGAAGGTCGTGATGGCCCGGCGCTCGGCCGTGCTCAGCGGCTTGATCTCGGAGAGCCGGTCGACGAAGAGGCGGTAGCCCTTGTCGGTCGGGACCCGGCCGGCACTGGTGTGCGGCTGGGTGATGTAGCCCTCTTCTTCCAGCGTCGCCATGTCGTTGCGCACGGTGGCGCTCGACACACCCAGGTTGTGCCGCTCGACGATCGCCTTGGAGCCGACCGGTTCCTGGTTGGACACGTAGTCGGCCACGATCGCGCGCAGCACTTCGAAGCGGCGCTCCTCCGCGTTGGCCACCGGTTCCTCACCTACCTCGCTCGCTGCTGGGTCCGAGTTTACGGAAGCCTGAGCCGGTCGCGCTCAACGCGGGCGATCCGCGCGGGGTAAAGCGCCGTTAAACCGGAACCCAGGCATTCTTTTCTTTTGATTTTCCGGCTTGAACCGGGAACCGAAAACCGGTTTGCTCCCTCTCAGCCAGGCCCGTTTCCCCGACTCCCGAGGTCGCCGTGAACAATTTTGACCCGGCTTCGGCCGGTATGCCCGAAATCGCCCGGCGCGCGGCCGAAGCGAAGGCGCGGCTCGAGCGCGTCTCGGCGACCGCCACGAGTGCCGACGGGGCCGTCACGGTCACCGTCAACACCGCCGGTGCGCTGCAGGAACTCGCCTTCGGCCCGCGCGCGGACGAGCTGCCGCGGACCCGGCTGGCCCAGGCCGTCCTGGCCACCGCCCGCCGGGCTCAGCTCGACGCGGCGCAGCAGCTCACCGGCATCATGGCGCCGGTGATCGGCGAGCGCAGCGAGGCCATGGAATTCCTCCGGGAACAGATTCCGGTGCCCGAAGTCCCCGAAGAACGCACCGGAGAACAGCGCCGGAAACCGCCGTCCGACGACGACTTCGGCGGCCCGATCCTGCGCCGGGAGCTCTGATCGCGATGAGGGTCGACTTCGACGTCCTCGGCGGGCACGAGGACGAGGTCCGCGAGATCGCCGCCAAGGTCCAGCAGGCGCTCGACGCCGCCGGCACCGCCCAAGCCCTCGACTTCGATGCGTTCGGGCTGGTCGGGCAGGTCTTCGCGCTGCCCATCCAGGCGTGGCTGACCACGGCCGACGGCTTCCTCGCCGCGGCGGTCGAGGCCGGCCACGAGGTCGCCGACCGGGTCAAGACCGCGCACACGACGTTCAGCGAGCACGAGCACCGGACGAAGTGCCTGCTCGAAGGCATCGGCAAGGAGCTGCCCGCATGACGGAGAACTCGCTGGTCGCGACGGCGGAGGCGCCGGGCGGCTTCTGGAGCGGCATGGGTGACGGCTCGAAGGGCGAGCTGGCCAACGTCGGCGCCCAGACCGGCGGCGCGGGCATCTTCAACGACGCCGCCGCGACGCTCACCGACGCTCGCAACGGCGACTGGGGCAACCTCGCCATGGACGTCGGCACCGACGCCCTCGACCTGCTCGGCGCGGCGATGGATCCGCTCGGGACCCTGGCCAGTGCCGGTGTCGGCTGGCTGATCGAGCACATCAGCTTCCTCAAGGACGGTCTCGACAAGCTCGCCGGCAAACCCGAGTCGATCACGGCCAAGGCCGTGACCTGGACGAACATCGCGAAGCAGCTCACCGAAACGGCCGAGGCGTACGAGCAGAAGGCGAAGGGGGTCAGCGAGTCGTTCAGCGACTGCGGGTCCGCGGAGGCCTACCAGCGCACGGCCGAGAGCTACGTCGGCGTCCTGCGCGGCGCCGCGTCCCACGCCGAAGGCGCGTCGACGGCGATGAACATCGGTGCGGCGCTGGTCGGCACCGAGCGCGGGCTGATCCGCGACATGATCTCGTCGTTCGTCGGTGAGCTGATCGTCAAGGCGCTGGCCGCGCTGGCGGCGTCCTGGTGCACCTTCGGCGGCACGATCGCGGCGTTCATCGCCGACACGGTGATCGAGGGCGGGGTGCTGGCGGAGAAGATCAGCACGCGGATCGCGAAGATCGTCGAGAAGCTGGAGGGCCTGGCGAAGGGCGCGGGCAAGTCGAAGGCGGCCCTGGAGGGGGCGGCGAACGCGCTGAAGAAGGCGGGCAAGGCGGCCGACCGAATCGTGGACCGCAGCGTCGAGACGGCGGCGGGCATCGAGCGCAGAGCCGGGGAGCTCAAGGAGGCGGGCAAGGAGGCGAAGTCCGCCGAAGAGACGGCGAAGGACTGGAGCGACGCCGCCAAGGAGCGCGTTCCGGGTCGCGAGAAGCTGGAAGGGCCGGGCCGGTACTCCGAGGAGGGCCGCAGCGTCCTGAACCAGCACAAGCTCCTCGACCCGGACGAGAAGGTGCACTGGAACACCGCCGACACCATCGGCGTGGCGACCGAAGGCCGCCGCCAGGAGAACGAACAGTACGACCGCTACCGGGAGGCCCAGGAGGCCTACGAAAAGGAGCACCCCGAGTGAACGACCGGCCCGAGGTGGAGCTGGCCAACCGCACCGGCCGGCTCCACCCCGCGCAGCGCGGCGCGCTGCTCGATCTGAACTTCTGGGCGGCGGCGGCGCTCGTCGTCGCCGGTCTGGTGGTGGCGGTGAGCCTCGCCCTGGTGGCGGAGAACGCGGGCGAGGTGCTGGGCACCGTGGTCCCGCTCTTGGCGATCACCGGCTGGTTCGCGTTCGTCTGCTGGCGACGGCTGGCCGACGCCTTCGGCGGCCGCCTGACCGCGGTCACCGGCTGGACGCACGACTTCGACAGCGCCCGCCTCACCGACGAGTACCCGATCGGCCTGCACCGCAGCCCGGAGGGGTTCAAGAGCCTGGAGTCGTTCAGCCTCCGCGCCGGCGGCCGGACCTACCCGCTGGAGCGCAGGCTCCGCGAGCGGATCCGGCCGGACCGGGTCAACACCGTCCTGATCGCGCCGCGGTCCAAGCGGCTGATCAACGTCCTCCCGGCTTAGACGGCCTGGCTGAGGGCCTCGAACTCGGCGTCGGTCAGCTCGATGTCCGCGGCGGCGACGTTGTCCTCGAGGTGCGCGACCGACGACGTACCCGGGATCGGCAGCACGACCGGCGACCGCTTGAGCAGCCACGCGAGCGCGAGCTGCGACGGCGAGGCGTCGTGCTCCTTCGCGAGCGCGGTCAGCGGGCTGTCGGCACCCGCGAGGGCGCCGGTGGCCAGCGGGAACCACGGGATGAACGCGATGCCGTGCTCGGTGGCGTGCTCCAGCAGCGGTTCGGCGTCCCGGTTGGCCAGGTTGAACAGGTTCTGCACGGAGACGATCTCCGCGGTCTTCTGCGCCTCGACGAGGTCGCCGACTTCGACCTCGGACAGGCCGATGTGCCGGATCTTGCCCTCGTCCTGCAGTTTCTTCAGCTCACCGACCTGCTCGGCCAGCGGGACCTTCGGGTCGATCCGGTGCAGCTGCAGCAGGTCGATCCGGTCGACGCCGAGGTGGCGCAGGCTCAGCTCGACCTGCTGACGCAGGTACTCGGGCCGCCCGACCGGCACCCACTGGCCCGGCCCCGTGCGCGTGAACCCGGCCTTGGTCGCGATGACCAGGTCGTCGGCGTAGGGGTGCAGGGCCTTCTTGATCAGCAGGTCGGCGACGAACGGGCCGTAGGCGTCGGCGGTGTCGATCAGGTTCACGCCCAGCTCGACGGCCCGCCGCAGCACGCGCACGGCCTCGTCGGGGTCCTTCGGATCGCCCCACACGCCCGGCCCGGTGAGCTGCATGGCGCCGTACCCGAGACGGGTGACCAGGAGGTCGCCGCCGATGGTGAAGGTGCCGGAGTTCTTCGCGCTCATGGTTCGTCCCATCGTCGTCCGGGGTGTTCGGAGGGTGAACCCCCGGAGTACCCCGGACGATTCCCGGAAACGCTGTGAGCCGCGGAACCTCCCCGATCGGCGAGCCGCCCCCCGCCCACTACCGTTCTTCCCCATGGCTGACTTGTTCGACGCCGCCGGGATGTACGACGAGGACTACCTGCACTTCTTCGCCTCATCAGCGCGAGCGGGCCGGCCGGCCGGTGCACTCGGGGGCGATGCCGCCGCCGAGCTGACGTGGCGGCTGCTGGACCTGCGCCCGGGCCTGCGAGTGCTGGACCTCGCCTGCGGACACGGCGACCTCGCGCACCGCTTGGCCGCACGCGGCTGCCGGGTCACGGGCCTGGACTCCTCGGCGGTCTTCCTGGACCGGGCCCGCGCCCACGCGGCCGCAGCGGGTATCGACGTCGAATACGTGGCGGGCGACATGCGCCGGCTGCCGTGGACAGCCCGGTTCGACAGGGTCGTCAACTGGTCCACCGCCTTCGGGTACTTCGACGACAGCACCAACCGCGACGTCCTGCGCGGCATCGCCGTCGCGCTGCGGCCCGGTGGCCGGCTCGCGATGGACCTGGACAACCTCCCCGCTTTCCTCGCCGCGTTCGCGCCCTCGCGAGTCGTGGCCGCGCGAGACGACGGCGATCTGCTCGTCGACCGCTACCGGCTGGACGCGCTGACCGGACGGCTCGAAGCGGAACGCACGGTCGTCCGCGACGGCCGGGCCCGGCGGACGCGCTTCGTCAAGCGGTTGTTCGGCTTCCCGGAACTGCGTGACTGGCTCCTCGCCGCGGGCTTCGCCGAGGTGGCGGGCTTCGGCGAAGACGGGGCGCCCCTGACTGCGCACCACCGGCGGATGGTCGTCGTCGCGGAGCTCCCGTCCTAGCCGGTGAACGGCCGTCCCCTGGTCGGCCGAGATGGATTCCGAAGCTCAGGAGTTGTGCGGGAAGCCCAGGTTCACACCCGCGTGCGACCGGTCCGGCCAGCGCGTCGTCACGACCTTCGTCCGCGTGAAGAAGTGGAACCCCTCCGGGCCGTACGCGTGGCTGTCGCCGAACAGCGAGTCCTTCCAGCCGCCGAACGAGTAGTACCCGACCGGGACCGGGATCGGGACGTTGACCCCGACCATCCCGACCTCGACGTCGCTGGAGAACTGCCGCGCGGCCGCCCCGTCGCCGGTGAAGATCGCCACTCCGTTGCCGTACGGGTTGGCGTTGATCAACGCCAGCGCCTCGTCGTACGAAGCCGTGCGCGCCACCGACAGCACCGGCCCGAAGATCTCGTCCGTGTAGATCGACATCGACGGGCGGACGTGGTCGAACAGCGTCGGCCCGAGCCAGAAGCCCTCCCCGGCGACCTCGATGCCCCGGCCGTCGACGACCAGCGCGGCGCCTTCCGACACGCCGGCGTCCACATAGGACGACACGCGGGCGTGGTGCGCCGCCGTCACGAGCGGGCCCATCTCCGACGAAGGGTCGCGGCCGTCGCCGACCTTCAACCTCGCCATCCGCTCGGTGATCTTCGCCACGAGCGCGTCACCCACCGGGTCGACGGCCACGACCACCGACACCGCCATGCACCGCTCCCCCGCCGAGCCGAAGCCGGCCGACACCGCGGCGTCGGCGGCCAGGTCGAGGTCCGCGTCCGGCAGCACCACCATGTGGTTCTTCGCCCCGCCGAGCGCCTGGACGCGCTTGCCGTGCCGGGTGCCGGTTTCGTAGACGTACCGCGCGATCGGCGTCGACCCGACGAACGACATCGCCTTGACGTCGGCGTGCGAGAGGAGCCCGTCGACCGCGACCTTGTCGCCGTGCAGCACGTTCAGCGCGCCCGCGGGCAACCCGGCTTCGGCGAACAGCTCCGCGATGAACACCGCCGCCGACGGGTCCTTCTCGCTCGGCTTCAGCACGACGGTGTTCCCGCAGGCCAGCGCGTTGGGCACGAACCACAGCGGCACCATGGCCGGGAAGTTGAACGGTGAGATCACCCCGACCACGCCCAGCGGCTGGGCGAGGGAATGGACGTCGACGCCGGTGGAGGCGTTCTCGCTGAACCCGCCCTTGAGCAGCTGGGCGGCGCCGCAGGCGAACTCGACGTTCTCGATCGCGCGGGCGATCTCGCCCGCCGCATCGGACTCGACCTTGCCGTGCTCGCTCGTGATGATCTTCGCCAGCTCGTGCTTGCGGGCGGACAGCAGCTCGCGGAAGGCGAACAGCACCCGCGTCCGCCCGGCCAGCGACGTCCCGCGCCAGCCCGGCAGCGCCGCCTTGGCCGCGGCGACGGCGGCCTCGACCTCGGCCTCGCCTGCGAAGTCGACGTGCGCCCGGACCTGCCCGGTGGCCGGGTCGAAGACCTCGCCGGACCGCGTGGCGGTCCCGCCGAACGGCTTGCCGTCGATCCAGTGGCTGATGCGGTCGGTCACGGCGGGCACTCCTTCGCTGGCGGCAACGTCCGACCCGAGTCTCCGGGCCGGTGCCGCGCCAGGCCATCGGCAACGTGTACGGACTCGCAGTCGCGGCCGTACAGTCTGTCCCTGCCGATCATTCGAGGAGCCATGTACCCGACCGTCGCCGAGGTCCTCGCGCTGCCGGTGCTGCGCCAGGGCCGTCCGCACGTCGTCGCCGGCGCCGCCGGGCTGGACGCGCCGGTGCGCTGGGCGCACGTCGCCGAGGTGGCCGACATCGCGCACCTGCTGCGCGGCGGCGAGCTGGTGCTCACCACCGGCGTCGCCCTGCCCGACGACGGCCCGGCGCTCGCCCGGTACGTCGCCGACCTGGCCGGGGTCGGCGCCGCCGGCGTCGTGGTCGAGCTGGTCCGGCACTGGAGCGACAAGCTGCCCGCCGCCCTGGTGGGAGCGGCGGAGGAGCACGGCCTGCCCCTGGTCACGCTCTCGCGCGAGACGCGGTTCGTGAGCGTCACCGAAGCGGTCAACGGCCAGATCGTCGACGCCCAGGTCGCCGAGCTGCGCGCCGCCGAGCGCGTCCACGAGACGTTCACCGCGCTGACGGTCGCGGGCGCCGAACCCGGCGTCGTCCTGGGGGAAGTCGCCCGGCTCACCGAGCAGCCGGTGGTGCTGGAGACGCTCTCGCACGAGGTTCTCGCCTACGACGCGGCCGGCACCGACCCGGCCGAGCTGCTCACCGGCTGGCCGGCCCGGTCGCGGGTGGTCCAGGTCGGCGAGCGGACCGGGTACCACCCGGGTTCGGGCTGGCTGGTGACCGTGGTCGGCGCGCGCGGGCACGACTGGGGGCGGCTGATCGTCGTCTGCGCCGACCAGCCGCCGCACCGCCACCGGGTGGTCGCCGAGCGCGCCGCGTCCGCGCTGGCCGTGCACCGGCTGGTCGCCAAGGATTCCGACGGTCTCGAGCGCCAGGCCCACCGCGCGGTGCTCGCCGAGCTGCTCGCCTCGCCCGCGCCGACGGCCGAGCTGCTGGCCCGCGCCTCGGCCCTGGCGGTGCCGCTGCCCGGACGGCAGCTGGTCGGGCTGGCCGTCCGGCCGCGGCTGACCGAGACCGCGCGCCCGGCACTGTCGACGCCGCCGGTGCTGCGCGAACTGGCCGAGGCGACGGTGCTGGCGGCGCGCCGCGCGAAGGTGTCGGCGCTGGTGGCGACGGACGACCTCGGCGTGCGCGCGCTGATCGCGCTGTCCCCGGAGGCGAACGCCGACGCCGTCCTGCACCGCCTCGCCACCGACGTCCACGACGCCCGCGGCAGCGCGCCGGGCGTGCTCGCGGTGGGCACGACGGTGACGTCCCCGGCCGAAGCCCGCCGGACGTTGCTGGAAGCGAGCCAGGTCGCGGCCGCGGCGCTGGGCACGGGCACCGAACGGGTGGTGCACCGCCTGTCCGACGTCCGCCTGCGCGGCCTGCTGCACCTGCTGGCCGGCGACGAGCGCGTGACGGCGTTCGCCTTCCGCGAGCTGGGCCCGCTGCTGCAGCGCGACGCCGCGACGGGCAGCCGCCTGGTGCAGGCGTTGCGGCACTACTGCGAGCAGGGCGGCAACAAGTCGGCGGCCGCCGCGGCGGCGCACACCTCCCGGACGGCGTACTACCAGCAGCTCGCCCGAATCGAGCAGGTCTTGGGGGTGCGGCTGGAGGACCCGGAGTCGATGTTGTCGCTGTACGTCGCTCTGCTGGCGTGGGACCTCACCCGGACGAGCGAAGAAAACTCACCCGGACGTGCAGCACAGTGATCGGCCCCGGACGGCCGATGACACCGATATGGCCTTGATCCCCCTAGCAGCCTGCTTGCTGAGCCTCAGCTGTCTCGCACCGGCGCAACCCCCGGCCTCGACGCTGCAGCTGACCACCCACGACACCGCCAACCGCATCGGCTCGGTGGTCCTGACGTGCGACCCGGCGGGCGGCACGCACCCCAAGCACGACAAGGCGTGCGCGGTACTGTCGGACGTCGACGGCGACTTTTCGCGGATCACCGCGCGGCACCAGGCGTGCACGCTGATCTACGCCCCGGTCGAAGCGACGGCGATCGGCACCTGGCACGGAAAACCGGTGTCGTTCCAGACGACGTACGCGAACCGGTGCGAAGCCGACCGCAATTCCGACGGGGTCTTCGCCTTCTGACGCAGCCTTTTGACGCAGCACTGCGACAGCTGAACACCATCGCCCGATCGGGCACGGCCTGCTCCCCGGCAGGCTGTGCCCATGCCACCACCGATCGCCACGCCCCGGGCCCGCGCGCTGGGTTTCGGGATGAAGAGAGCCAGGCAGGCGCGGAATCTGAAGGTCCGCGAGCTGGGCCGGTTGATAGATGTGCCGCCGCAGAACATCTCCAGCTGGGAAAGCGGCAAGCGAGTACCGAAGATCGATGAGCTCGCCACCATCCTCGGAGTGCTACGGGTGGAGCCCGCCGAACGCGCGCGGCTGCTCAACCTTGCCCGCTACGCCAACGACCCCAACTGGCTCATCCAGTCGGTCTTGGATGGCCCCACGCTGCTGACCACCTACATCGACTACGAGCGGTCAGCCACCAGCATGGTCGACTGGAGTCCCGGGCTGGTTCCCGGCATGCTTCAGACCCCCTCTTACACCCGAGCCATCTTCGCCAAGACGACTCACCCCGCTTCCCATGTCGAGCACGCGGTGCGGGTTAGGTTCGCTCGTCGCGAGCGGCTGACCGGCCGGAACCCTTTGCAGTGCCAGATCCTGCTCAGCGAAGCTGTGCTGCGCCAGAACATCGGTGGTCCCGCAGTGATGGCCGAGCAGCTTCGCCACCTGCTCTCGGCGATGCGGCTGCGGACCGTTTCGCTGCAGATCGTCCCGAACGGCATCGGCTACCACCCGGGGCAGTACGGGCCGTTCATCATCTTCGGCTACGCCGACCTGCCCTCCATCGTCTACATGGAGCACTATCGGGGCAGCGGATATCTCTACGACGAGCTCAACGTGGCCGATTACCGGAAAGCCACCAAGATCCTGGCCTCGCTGGCGTTGAGCGAGCAGGACTCCGCCGACCTCATCGAGGCGGTCCTCACCGAACTGGAGGCGTGAGCGCCTGTCGCAGATCCGCGACAGCAAACCACGCGATGAAAGCACTCTGCGTTACCACCCGAAAGCACTAACCCTGCTTGAGCGCGCGGAAGCCGCCGGGCCGCCCCCACGACGGCCCGGTGGCTTCCGGTATCCCTTAACCACGCGCTACTCGCCGGTCCGGTTCAGCCGCAGCCCGGCACTGGGCCGAACTTCACCTCACGCGCCGCCGATCGGCTGAGGTTCCACGTCGGCCAGCCGTCCGGGGCGTCGTTGCGCAGCACCTGCCGCAGCACGCACGTGCGCAGCGGTTCCGGCAGGCGGGCCGAGACCACCGGGACCACGTCGGCCGAAAAGCGGGCCAGGTAGCGGTCGTCCAGGGGCTTGCCGGCCGCCGCGCGGTCGAGGTTGGCGTCGGCGATCAGGCGTTCCGGGTCGAGGACGGCCAGCACGAGCAGCGCCGCCGCGGCCGTGCCGATCGCCGCGCGGGGCAGCCACGCCGAGCGCAGCCGGACCAGCGCCGCGATGACCAGCACGAACAGCGCGCCGAACCAGAGTTCGCAGACCTCGACCAGCAGCCTCAAGACGGTGAAGCCGTACGCCTGCTGGTACGTCCACATGCGACTCAACGCCGAGCCGACGAGCACCAGGGTCAGCGCGCTCAGCGTCCCGAGCAGGACGCGCTGCCGGAGCCGGTCGGCCTTCGTCGCGTTCGGCGCCCACCGCAGCGCCGCGGCGACGATCGCCAAGGTCAGCACCGTGACCGCGCACAGCTGCCAGAAGCCGCCGCGGGCGTACTCCGCCGACGTCAGGTTGCTGGTGCGCAGGACGTATCCGGTGCCGCCGAACAGCACGACCAGCCGCACCCCGACGAAAGCCGCGAACACCAGGATCAGCACCACGAGCGGGACCGTCCACTCCAGACCGTACCGAGTCCGGTGTGGACGTTCCGCCGACGCCCGCGGCGCCGGCGCGGCGAGGAAGTAGCAGGCCGGCGGCAACCAGCGTGACGACGGCGAAGACCGAGCACCACCGCACGAGCGTCGCGACGCTGAGATCGGGGATCAGCGCGCTGACGACGGCGGCGAAGGCGGCGTCGGCACTGGCCAGCAGCGGCACGAAGACCCCGACGAGCGCGGCGGCGGCCAGCACGGCGAGCGCGATCCGCCGCGCGACGCCGTCACGGCGGGTGGTGAAGCGCCCGGCCCCACGCCCGACCCACGGGATCGCCCGCACGGCCTCGATCGGGACGGCGAGCATGTCGTAGAGGACGGAGTGCACGGTCCGCTCCCCGACGACGGCCAACGACCCGCTGACGACGGCGGCGAGCACGCAGAGGACGAACAGCCACCCCGACGCCCGCACGCTCCCCATGGCGAGCAGCGCGAGCGCGAGGGCGGCCCACGCGGCATTGCGCCAGGTGAAGGCGCTCGGCGCCCCATCCCGCGAACGCCGATCGGCGACGACAACCGCACCGAAGACCGTCAGCCCGGACAGCAGCCACCCGACCCCGGGCCGATCGACGGGCACCAGAAGCGCCCCGGCCAGCCCGGCGATCCCCGAAGCGGGGAGAACGGCCGCGGGCAACGGAACAACAGCGGACTTCGGCGGCGGCAGCGGCAGCAGGAGAACAGGCGGAGCGGCAACAGCCACGCCACCGCCCGCGACCGAGGCGCCCGGCGCGGCAAAAGTTCCTGTGCTTCCCCGAACTTCCCCCGCCTGCGCCGCCCCGGCCGCGCCCACCCGCTTCCCCCGCGGCACACCCGCCCCCGCGCCCGACTCCCCTCCCGCCGACCCCACCCCCGCGTCCCGCACCGCCCGCTTCCCCCGCGGCACCCGCTCCCCGTCCCGGCCAAAACCGCTCTTCGGCATCCCCACACCTTCCCGTTAGCAAATCCACCCGCCCGCACCCACTCCGGGCGCCAACACCGACCAGCCCTAAGCCGGCAGGCTCACCCGGATCCGGCTGCCCGTCCCCGGCGACGGGTCGACCACCTCGATCGTCCCCCCGTGCAGTTCCACCGCCCACCGGGCGATCGCCAGCCCCAGCCCCGTCCCCCCGCCCGACGGCCGCTCACCCCGGGTGAACCGCTCGAACACCCGCTCCCGGTCCGCCGGTGCGATCCCCGGCCCTTCGTCGCACACGTCGATGCGCACTTCGTCCGGCCGCACCTGCGCCACCACCCGGACCTGACCGCCCGCCGGGCCGTGGCGGGCCGCGTTCTCCAGCAGGTTCGCCACCACCTGGAACAGCCGGCCGCGGTCCGCCGTCACCACCGCGCCCTCCGGGGACACCGACACCTCGAACGTCACCCCGCGGCCCGCGAACGCCACCTCCCCCACGACCTCCGACAGCAGCGACCACAGCGAAAACGACGTCAGCTGGAGCGGCATGGCCCCCGCGTCCAGGCGGGACAGGTCCAGCAGCTCGTCCACCAGCGTCGCCAGGCGCTCGGTCTGCTGCAGCGCCGTCTTCAACGTGGCCGGATCGGGGTCCTCCACCCCGTCGACCAGGTTCTCCAGCACGCCGTTCAACGCCGTGATCGGCGTCCGCAGCTCGTGGGAGACGTTCGCGATCAGCTCCCGGCGCTGCCGGTCCGCGTCGCCGAGGTCGCCCGCCATCTGGTTGAACGCGCGGGCCAGCGAACCGACCTCGTCGCGGGTCGTCGCGCGGATCCGGCGGCTGTAGTCGCCCTTCGCCATCGCCCGCGCCGCCGCCGTCATCTCGCGCAGCGGCCGCGTCATACCGTGGGCCAGCACCTGCGACAACACCAGCGCGAGCACCATCGCGGTGATCGTCGTCTTCGGCGGCAGCCAGCCGATCTGCCAGTTGAAGAACGCGAACGCCACCCCGCCGGACGCCACCATCAGGATCGCCAGCTTCAGCTTGATCGAGCGGATCCGGTCGAGCGGCCGCGGTACGAGGTTCACGAGCCCGCCTCCAGCGCGTAGCCGACGCCGTGCACGGTCCGGATCAGGTCGGCGCCGAGCTTGCGCCGCAGCGCCTTGATGTGGCTGTCCACCGCCCGCGTGCCCGCGGACGTGCCGTGGACGTCCCAGTCCCACACCTCCGACAGCAGCCGTTCGCGCGGCTGCACCACCCGCGGCCGCCGCGCGAAGTGCACGAGCAGGTCGAACTCGATCGGCGTCAGCTGCGCCGCGACCCCCGCCCGGGCGACGCGCCGCTGGTCGACGTCGATCTCGAGGTCACCGAGCACGATCCGCGTGCCCACGACCGACGCCGACCGCTCGACCCGCCGCAGCAGCGCGTGCACCCGGGCCGTCAGCACGCGCATCGAAAACGGTTTCGTGAGGTAGTCGTCGGCGCCGACGCCCAGCCCGACCAGCAGGTCCGTCTCGTCGGCGCGCGCGGTCAGCATCAGCACCGGCACCGGGCGCCGGCCCTGGATGCGGCGGCAGACCTCCAGGCCGTCGAACCCCGGCAGCATCACGTCCAGCACCACGAGGTCGGGCTCGCCCGAGGCATCCGCCTCGACGGCGGCCGGGCCGTCGTGGACGACGTCGACGGTGAACCCCTCGGCCCGCAGCCGGGCCGCGATCGACGCGGCGATCGTGACGTCGTCCTCGACGACGAGCACCCGCCGCCCACCCAGTTCCATGCCCACGACCCTAAGCACCCCCGGTGGAGACGGTCCGCATGAAGTGTGAAGATCCTTTGGAGACGTTTCACCCTCTTTGCCGGTTCGTGACGGCCGGATGTGTGACGCAGGTCATGCACTCCGGGGCCGCTTCGCGCAATCGACAGACTGCACTCTTGATCGCGCAAGAGTGAACAGTCTGCCGTTGCCCCGGCCCTGACGTGGCGCGCAGGATGCCGCAATGGCGCCGACACCCGCAGACCAGCGCGTGCACGACGACGGCCGGGTCGAACTCGACCCCACCGCCGTCCGGTCTCTCGAAGGCAGCCGGTTCTTCAACGAGGAACTGGCCCCCGTCCCCGTCGAAAAGCGGACCTGGACCACCTACAACTACTTCGCGCTCTGGATGGGGATGGCGCACAACATCCCCAGCTACGCCCTGGCCGCGTCGCTGATCGCGCTCGGCATGAACTGGGTGCAGGCGCTGCTCACGATCACGATCGGCAACCTCGTCGTGCTGGCCCCGATGCTGCTCAACAGCCACGCCGGCACGAAGTACGGCATCCCGTTCCCGGTGTTCGCCCGCGCGTTCTACGGCCTGCGCGGCGCCAACCTGGCCGCGCTGCTGCGCGCGTTCATCGCGTGCGGCTGGTTCGGCATCCAGACGTGGGTCGGCGGCGAGGCCATCTACGTCATCCTCGGCCGGCTGCTCGGCTCGTGGTGGCGCGATTCCGCCGTCGTCGCCGGGCAGCACTGGACGCTGTGGCTGTCCTTCGTGGTCTTCTGGATCGGCCAGATGCTCATCATCTGGCGCGGCATGGAGGCCGTCCGCCGGTTCGAGAACTGGACGGCGCCGCTGGTGTCCGTCGGCTTCCTCATCATGCTCGGGTACGTGCTGGTCAAGGCGGGCGGGCTCGGCCCGATCCTGTCCGACGGCGGCAAGCTCGGCTGGGGCCCGGACTTCTGGAAGGTGTTCGCGCCGTCGTTGATGGCGATGATCGCGTTCTGGTCGACGCTGTCGCTGAACATGCCGGACTTCACCCGCTTCGGCGGCAGCCAGCGCAAGCAGGTCCGCGGCCAGGTCCTCGGCCTGCCGACGACGATGACGTTCATCGCGATCGTGGCCATCCTGACCACGTCGGGCGGGCACGTGCTCTACGGCCAGGACATCTGGGACCCGGCGCAGCTGGCCGACAAGTTCACCAGCCCGGTCGTGGTCGTCGTCGCGCTGGTCGCGCTGGTGCTGGCCACGATCTCGGCCAACCTCGCGGCCAACGTCGTCAGCCCGTCCTACGACTTCTCGAACGCGTTCCCGAAGAAGATCACGTTCGCGGTCGGCGGCGGGATCACCGGCGTCATCGGCGTCCTCATCCAGCCGTGGCGGCTGTACTCCGACCCGAACATCTACATCTTCGCCTGGCTCGGCTTCTACGGCGGCCTGCTCGGCGCGGTCGCCGGGGTCCTCGTGGCCGGGTACTGGGTCGTCCACCGCACGAAGCTGCGGCTGAAGGACCTCTACGCACCCGATGGGGTGTATTGGTTCAGCGGAGGCTGGAACTGGCGGGCGCTGGTCGCCACGCTGGTGGGAGCGCTGCTGGCGGTCGGCGGCGCCTACAGCGCCGACGGCAAGCCGTTCCCCGCCGACGGCATCATCCCCTTCCTCAAGCCTCTTTACGACTACAACTGGGTGATCGGCCTGGTCGGCGCGTTCGTCGTCTTCGCCGCCCTGTCCCTGCCCTTGTCAACAACGAAGGAGGAGATCAGTGAGCGTGGTTCGAGCCGGATTGATCCAGCAGCGGTGGACGGGTGACAAGGAGTCCATGATCAAGGCGGCGGTCGACCACATCGCCACCGCCGCTTCCCAGGGCGCGCAGGTCGTCTGCCTCCAGGAGCTGTTCTACGGGCCGTACTTCTGCCAGGTGCAGGACGCCGACTACTACTCCTACACCGAGGCCATCCCCGACGGCCCGACGACCCAGCTCATGCAGGAGGTGGCCGAGCGCCACGGCATCGTGCTGATCGTGCCGATGTACGAGGTCGAGCAGCCGGGCGTCTACTACAACACCGCCGCGGTGATCGACGCCGACGGCACCTACCTCGGCAAGTACCGCAAGAACCACATCCCGCAGGTCAAGGGGTTCTGGGAGAAGTTCTACTTCCGGCCCGGCAACCTCGGTTACCCGGTGTTCGACACGGCGGTGGGCCGCATCGGCGTCTACATCTGCTACGAGCGGCACTTCCCGGAGGGCTGGCGCGCGCTCGGCCTGGCCGGGGCGAAGATCGTGTTCAACCCGTCGGCGACCAGCCGCAGCCTGTCGCAGTACCTGTGGAAGCTGGAGCAGCCGGCGGCGGCGGTCGCGAACGAGTACTTCGTCGGCGCGATCAACCGCGTGGGTGTGGAACCGCTGGGCGACAACGACTTCTACGGTCAGACGTACTTCGCCGACCCGCGCGGGCAGCTGATCGACGGCGCCGCCTCCGACACCGACGACGAGGTTGTGGTGCGCGACCTCGACATGTCACTGCTGGAGGAAGTCCGGAACACCTGGGCGTTCTACCGCGACCGCCGTCCGGACACCTACGGCCCGCTCGCGGAGGCCTGATGACCACGCTCATCACGGGCGGTCAGGTCGTTTCGCCTTCGGGCGCGTTCTTGGCGGACGTCCTCGTCGACGGCGAAACCATCGCCGTCGTCGGGGCGCCCGGGACGCTGACCGGCGACGAGACGATCGACGCCACCGGGAAGTACGTGCTGCCCGGCGGCATCGACGCGCACACCCACATGGAGATGCCGTTCGGCGGCACCCATTCGGTGGACACGTTCCCGACCGGGACGACGGCGGCCGCGTGGGGCGGCACGACGACGATCATCGACTTCGCCGTGCAGGCGAAGGGCACATCTCTTCTGTCCACTTTGGACAACTGGCACGCCAAGGGGGACGGCAACTGCGCGATCGACTACGGCTTCCACATGATCGTCTCCGACGTCAACGACCAGTCGCTGAAGGAGATGGAAGCCTGCATCGACGGCGGCGTCGGCAGCTTCAAGATGTTCATGGCCTATCCGGGGGTGTTCTACTCCACGGACGGGGAAATCCTGCTGGCGATGCAGAAAGCCCGCGAAATCGGCGCTACGATCATGATGCACGCCGAAAACGGCATCGCGATCGACCAGCTGGCGGCGCAGGCCTTCGCCGCGGGCCACATCGATCCGGTGCAGCACGGCCTCACCCGGCCGCCGGAACTGGAGGGAGAAGCGACATCGCGGGCGATCCAGCTCGCGAAGGTGACCGGAGCACCGTTGTACATCGTGCACCTGTCGGCGTCGCAAGCGCTGGCGGCGGTGGCGGAAGCGCGTAACGACGGTCAGAACGTCTTCGCCGAGACGTGCCCGCAGTACCTCTACCTGTCCATCGAGGACCTGGCGAAGCCGGACTTCGAGGGCGCGAAGTACGTGGCTTCGCCGCCGCTGCGGGAGAAGTCGCACCAGGCGGACCTGTGGCGCGGGCTGCGGACGAACGACCTGTCCGTGGTGTCCACCGACCACTGCCCCTTCTGCTTCAAGGACCAGAAGGAGCTGGGGCGCGGTGACTTCCGGGCCATCCCGAACGGGATACCGGGGGTCGAGCACCGGATGGACCTGCTGCACCAGGGCGTCGTCGCGGGTCAGCTGACGTTGGGTCGCTGGGTGGAGACGTGCTCGGCGACGCCGGCGCGGATGTTCGGGCTGTACCCCAGGAAGGGAGTGATCGCGGCGGGTTCGGACGCGGACATCGTGATCTACGACCCTTCCGCTCGGCAGACGCTGTCGGCTTCGACGCACCACATGAACGTGGACTACTCGGCGTACGAAGGGTTCGAGATCACCGGCCGGGTGCACACGGTGCTTTCGCGTGGGCGCGTGATCGTTTCGCCGGACGGGTTCACCGGGTCGACGTCGCACGGCAAGTTCCTGTCCCGGTCGCTGAACCAGTACCTGAACTAGGAGCGGGCCATGGACTTCGGGATCGTGCTGCAGACGGACCCGCCCGCGCGGGACGTCGTGCGGCTGATGAAGGACGCCGAGGACTGCGGGTTCCGCTACGGCTGGACGTTTGACTCCTGCGTACTGTGGCAGGAGCCGTTCGTCATCTACTCGGCTGTGCTGGCCGCAACTTCTTCGCTCGTCGTGGGACCGATGGTGACCAGTCCCGGGACGCGGGACTGGTCGGTGATGGCGTCGACGTTCGCCACGCTGAACGACATGTACGGCAACCGGACGGTCTGCGGCATCGGCCGCGGCGACTCGGCGCACCGGGTGGTCGGCAAACCGCCGTCCACGCTGGCCACCGTGCGCGACTGCATGCGCGTGGTCAAGGACCTGGCCGAGGGGCGCGAGGCGGTTCTTCGCGACAAGACCGTGCGCATCCCGTGGGTCCGGAACGGGCAGCTCGAGATGTGGATGGCCGGCTACGGGCCGAAGGCGCTGCAGACGGTCGGCGAGCACGCGGACGGCTTCATCCTGCAGTGCGCGGACCCGGCGATCGCCCGCTGGACGATCGGCGCGGTCCGCGACGCGGCCCGAGCGGCCGGCCGCGACCCGGCCGGCATCACGATCTGCGTCGCAGCACCGGCGTACGTCGGCGAAGACCTGCCGCACCAGCGCGAACAGCTGCGCTGGTTCGGCGGAATGGTCGGCAACCACGTGGCGGACCTGGTGGCGCGGTACGGCTCGTCGGGCGCGGTACCGCGGGAGCTGACGGACTACATCCGCGAGCGCGAAGGCTACGACTACAGCCACCACGGCAAGGCGGGCAACCCGTCGACGGAGTTCGTCCCGGACGAGATCGTGGACCGCTTCTGCCTGCTCGGCCCGCCGTCATCCCACGTCGAGCGGCTGCAGGAGCTGGCAGAGCTGGGCGTGGACCAGTTCTCCCTGTACCTGATGCACGACGACCGCGAAGCGACGCTGGCGTCGTACGGGTCGCAGATCATCCCGAAGCTCACCGCGTAGGGCCCGCACGCTCCGACTTGGTCAAGTGTTGGCCATCTGGACGGGACGTCGGTTGATTTATTCCTGATTTTTGCTCGTGCGGGGCAGTAACAGAAGGAACGGAGTCACCGATCCAGATATCGCACCAGTAGCCGGACGACGAGGCACACTTCGGCATCCGGACCAGTTCCCGCACAGAACGGCACCGGCATGGACATCGCGGAGCGCGCGCAAGCACTCGCCCTGAAGATCCGCAAGCACAAGGAGGGCATCGAGACCGAAGAGGCGACGAAGAACGCCTTCGTCATGCCGTTCATCAGCACTGTCCTCGGTTACGACGTGTTCAACCCGGCCGAGGTGATTCCCGAGTTCACCGCCGACGTGGGCACGAAGCGGGGCGAGAAGATCGATTACGCGATCGTGCACAACGGTCAGGTGCAGGTCCTGGTCGAGGCCAAGAAGATCAACGATCCACTTCGGATCGAACACGCTTCCCAGCTGTTCCGCTACTTCGCCGTGACCAACGCCAGGATCGCCATCCTGACGAACGGCCAGGTCTACGAGTTCTACACCGATCTCGACGCGCCGAACCGGATGGACGCCAAGCCGTTCCTTGTCCTGGATTTCGCCGACATCGACGACACCCTGCTGCCCGAACTGGCCAAACTCACGAAAGAGTCCTTCGACCTCGACTCGGTCATCAGTGCCGCAGGCGAGCTGAAGTACATCGGGCAGTTGAAACGCATTCTCGCCGCCCAGTTCAAGGAACCGGAGGACGACTGGGTCAAGTTCCTCACCACGAGGGTGTACGAGGGCGCGTTCACGCAGAGGGTCCGCGACCAGTTCGGCCCTCTGGTGGCCAAAGCCACCCGTCAGTTCTTGAACGAGCAGGTCAACGACCGGTTGAAGAACGCGCTCGGCGGTCCCGACTCCTACGTGAGCGTGTCGAGCGGGAGCGTCGTCCAACCGGAGCAGCAAGAACCGGCTCCGACCGGCGAAACCGGTCTGCTCGAGGAAAACGAACGGGTCGTCACGACCGAGGAGGAGCTCGAGGGCTACCGGATCGTCCGCGCCATCGTCTGCGCCGAGGTGCCTGCTTCGCGGATCGCCGCACGCGATACCCAAACGTACTTCGGCGTTCTCCTGGACGACAACAACCGCAAGCCGATTGCCCGGTTGTGGTTCAACCGTTCGAAGAAGTACCTCGGCGTGTTCGACGAGAACAAGGTCGAAACCCGCTTGCCGATCACCACGGTCGAGGACATCTACCAGCACGCCGACCACTTGAGGACCACTGTGGCCAGGTATCTCACTGGCACACGCCCGCAGGCCGCAACGCTTGAAGCGCTCACACCGGCACAGCCCACCAGCGTCCGGTAGAACGGTCAGGTCTTGGCACTGTCTCAACGAGCGGAGTCGGATGAAACGCAGCCGAGCGACTGCGCTGGTTGAGGGATTGCTCCACAACTTGGCATCGGACGAGTGGCCCGTGCCGCTCGTCCAGTCCATCTACGTCTTCGGCTCGTACGCCCGTGGCGCATTGGAGCCCGCCGACGTGGACATCGCGGTGGATTTCAGCCGCGACAGACGCTGGACCAGCCACTTCGTGCACTGCATGTCCTACGGCAAGAACCCTTACGTGGTCTTCAACAAAGCACTGCGCGGGAACAGCCGGAGTGTGTCGATCATCTTCGAGCCGCAGAGCTATGAGGACATCCCCATGACTCTTCTCTGGCAACGTGGGGAATCCATCGACACCGCGCTGGAACGCCTCCACGCGATACCCGCCGATCCCGCCGCCGGCCGAGCACCGCGTCACGGGATGCTTCCGTGCTTCGATGGACTCGACGAGTGGATTCCCCGCCCGGTGCGGGAGGAGGTTGCCGGCCTCGTCGAAGACGAAGTCGTCACCGTTGAGCAGTTGACGCTGGTGGACAAGGCGGTGGTTGATCCCACCATCAGCGAACTCATCGAATCCCGCTGGATCGAGACGAGCCCGCTGCGCCGCGCCGCCCGAGCGGCGGTCGCGCATCTGGAAGAGCGAGGCGCGGACCTTCACTCGCTCTTTCTGCACGGCGAGGACACGGGAGCCGAGCTCACACCGTTCTCGATCGGGTTCCAGCTCACGCATCTCCGATCGATGCTCCGCATTTTCGCCGAGTACGGCGGGCAGGAGTGGATCGAGGTCGTCCATCCCACCCGCCGCAGTCCGCTGCACGCACTGCGCATAGTGCTGAAGGACCGTCGTAAGCTGGAAGCGAAGAAAATGCCGTCGTTGTCCTACTTCGCCCCTTGGTAAGAGCAGATCCGGCTCAGTCCACCAGTGCTTGGTAAACCAGCTGCCTCAGCTGGGGGCGCAGCCGGTAGGTGCTCGACGGCAGCAGTTGCGTGTAGAAGCCCACCGTCAGGTCCTCGTCCGGGTCCACCCAGAACGCCGTCGATGCTGCGCCGCCCCAGGCGTACTCGCCTGCTGAGGACGGGGTTCGGGCCTTCACCGGGTCCTCCAGGACCGAGAAGCCCAGGCCGAAACCGTGGCCGTCGAAGGGCATTTCGGCGAACAACGGGCGGCCGAACTGCTCCAGGTCCACGTGGCCCGGCAGGTGGTTGCTGGCCATCGGGGCCACCGTGCGCGGGGACAGCAGCCTCGCTCCCTCCAGTTCGCCGCCGCGGAGGAGCATTTCGGTGAACCGCCAGTAGTCCGGGGCCGAGGACACCAGGCCTCCGCCGCCGGAGAGGCAGTCCGGGGCCGTGGTGCCCAGGCGGCCGAAGGCGTCGTTGCGGGTTGCGCGGCCCGATGCCGGGTTGCGGACGTACATCGCCGCCAGGCGGTCCGGGGATGCTGCCACGAAACCCGTGTCCGTCATGCTCAGCGGCGCGAAGATGCGTGACGCGAAGAACTCGTCCAGCGACAGGCCGGACACCACCTCGACAAGGCGGCCGAGCACGTCCGTGGCCACCGAATAGTTCCACTCCGCGCCCGGCTGGAACAGCAGGGGCAGCGAGGCCCACTTCTCCGTGCAGGCGGCCAGGTCGAGGCCCGGCGGGGTGCCCCACTCGAAGCCCGCCGCGCGGTAGATCGCGTCCACCGGGTGGCCGTGGTGGAAGCCGTACGTCAGGCCCGCCGTGTGCGTCAGCAGGTGCCACACGCGGATCGGCGAACGCGCCGGCTCGGTCGACGGCGCCAGTGCCGAGCCCTTGACGTACACCCGCGGCGACTCGAACTCCGGCAGCCACCGCGAGATCGGGTCGTCCAGCTCCAGCAGGCCCTCTTCGGCGAGCATCATCACCGCCACCGAGGTGATCGGCTTGGTCATCGAGAAGATCCGCCACAGCGTGTCCGTCTCGACCGGCAGCGCCGCTTCGACGTCCCGGTGCCCGCCGCGCCCCACGTGGACGATGCGCCCGTGCCTGCTCACCACCGCGAGCCAGCCCGGCAACCGGCCGTCCTCGACGTACCGGTCGAAATGCGCGTCGATCCGGGCCAGCCGCGTCGCGTCGAAGCCGGCCTCGGCCGGGTCGACGTCCACTTCGAAATCCGCCATGCGGCGAGGCTACTGTGCCGATGAGCACCAAGCCGACCACAGTCACCGCCGAATCCCTCGGTGGCCACGGTTTCGCGCCGTGAGGACGGCCTGCTTTCGGCCGGCTCGTTACTTCTCCCGCGCCCGCTCGGCCGCCTTCTCCTCGCGCCACGCTTCGTCGTTCTTGCCTTCGCGCCAGTAGCCCGAAACGGACAGCAGCTCGCGCCGCACCCCGCGCTCCTCGAGCAGGTAGCGCCGCAGCTCGCGCACGAACCCGGCTTCGCCGTGGACGAACGCCTGGACCACGCCTTCACGCCACGGCAGCGCGCGCACCGCCGCGGCGACGTCGCCGCCGGACGCCCGGTGCAGCCAGGTGATCTGCGCGTCCGCCTTCGTGACCAGCGGCTGCTGCTCGTCCGCGTTGTCGACGAGGATCACCGCGTGCGCCGGAACCCCGGCCGGCAGCGCTTCGAGCGAAGACGCGATGGCCGGCAGCGCGCTCTCGTCCCCGGCCAGCAGGTGCCAGTCCGCCTCGGCGCCGGGCGCATACGCACCGCCCGGGCCCAGCACCAGCAACTCGTCACCCGGCTGGGCCGACGCGGCCCACGGACCGGCGATGCCCTCGTCGCCGTGGTGGACGAAGTCCAGCACCAGCTCCCCGGCCTCCGGGTCGAACCCGCGGACGGTGTAGGAGCGCTGCCGCGGCCAGTGCTCCCGCGGCATCGTGGCCCGGCACTCCTGCACGTCGAACGGCTCCGGGTACTCGACGCCGGGCACCTTGAACAGCACCTTCACGTAGGCGTCGGTGAACTCGTTCGGCGTGAACGCCGCGATCCCTTCGCCGCCCGCGACGATCCGGATCATGTGCGGGGTCAGCCGCTCGGTCCGCAGCACCCGCAGCCGCACCGCGGGACGCCCGGACCGCCGGGGTGCTTCAGCCATCGACCACTCCAACCGTCACTAAGGCTTACCTAAGTCACCCTACGCGCCGGAATCGGCGCGCGGCTACTCCGGTGTACCCAGATCTTCCAGCAACCTCCCGAACCCCGTCGCCACTTTCCCCCGGAACCCGACGAAGAACCGGTTCGCCAACGGCACGCCCCAGCGCCCCCAGGACGCGGCGTTGACGACCCGGTGCTCTACGCGCGCCCCGGCCGGATCGGCCGTGACGCGGTACTCGCCGCGGTACCACCAGCCGCCCTGGACCGCGACGAACCCGCGTGCACTGTCGACATCCATCCGCATCGGGTGGCCACTGCTCAGCTTCAGCCGCAGCCGTTCGAACACCTCCTCCGGCGGTCGCGCCACCACCCCGGACGCTTCCGCAAGCGTTTTCACCCGCGCGGATCCGAAACCCGCGTGTTCTGGAACGCCGTGATCAGCCACTCCTCTCCCTCCCGGACGAGGACGAACGACACGGTCGACTCACGCCCGGCATCGGTCGTCTCGGCCCCGTTCAGCGACGAGCCGCCGCCGACGACGACCACGGCGACGTCGGGCCGCACGAACCGCACTTTCGCCGACGCCCCGAGCTGCCCGGTCAGCTTCGAGCCCCGCAACGGCCCCTCGAACAACGCCCGGTGCGAACTCTCGATCGCTTCCCGCCCGGAGAAGTTCGCCCCGAAGAACGTGACGTAATCCGCGTCTTCGGTGAACAGCCGCCCGTACGCGGCGGCATCACCGGCGTTCCACGCGTCGGTGAGCCGCTCGAGCACCCCACGGACCTCGGCTTCGGCAGTCATGACCATCCCCCTTCGAACGGCGTTCGTCCTACGAACACCGTTCTACTCTCGAACGACGTTCGCGTCAAGTACAGTGTTCGGGTGACCGTTCCCCCGCCGCCGTGGCGCAGCGCTCCCCGCCGCCGCGCCGCGAAACCCGCCCTCTCCCAGGCCTCGATCGTGCGAGCGGCCTTGATCGTCCTGGACGACGAGGGGTTCGACGCGGTCACCATGCGGCGGATCGCGCAGGAGCTGGAGACCGGACCTGCGTCGCTGTACGCGCACGTCGCCAACAAGGACGAGCTGGCGGAGCTGATGCTCGACGCCGTGCTCGCCGACATCCAGGTCCCCGAACCGGATCCGGCGCGCTGGGACGAACAGGTCAAGGACCTCGTCCGCAGCCAGATCCGGGTGATGGCCGCACACCGCGGCATCGCGCGCATCGCGTGGGACATCCCCGTGCCGGTCACGCCCAACTCGCTGAAGCTGGGCGAAGCGACCCTCGCTCTGCTTCGCGCGGGCGGGTTGACCCTCAAGCAGGCGACCTTCGCGGGCGACGCGTTGGCGCTGTACGCCAAGGCGTACGCCTACGAAGCGAGCGGCTGGACCTGGGGCGAGATCGACCAGGCCGAAGTCGGCGAACGCGGCAAGCAGATGGTGGCGTACATGCGGTCACTGCCCGCCGAGTCGTTCCCCAACCTGCTGCACGTCGGCGAGTTCTTCTCCGCCGAGACGGCGGAGGAACGCCTCGAGTTCGCGCTCGAGACGTACCTCGCCGGCCTGAAGGTGCTGGTGAAGAACTAGGGCCGCAGCACGATCTTGCCGCGCGTGTGCCGCTGTTCCAGCTCGCGGTAGGCGTCCCGGACCTCGTCCAGCGGGTAGACGCGGGCGATCGGCAGCGTCAGCAATCCCTTGTCCAGCAGCAGGCCCAGCTCGCGCAGCACGTCGGCCGACGCGGCGGCCGCGTTGCCGTCGGCCTTCACGTTGTACTTCTGCGCCGCGGCGAAATCGATGATCGTGTCGATCCGGCCCGGGTGGATGCCCAGGTGCAGGGCCAGTTCGACGTAGCCGGAGCCGAAGGTGTCGACGAACGCGTGCACGCCGGAGGGCGCGGCTTCGCGGATCCGCTCCAGCACGCCGTCGCCGTAGGACACCGGGATGACGCCGAGTTCGCGCAACCACTCGTGGTTCGCCTCGCCGGCCAGGCCGATCACCGTCGCGCCGGCCAGCTTGGCCAGCTGCACCGCGAGCGAGCCCACGCCACCCGCGGCTCCCGAGACGACGACCGTCTCCCCTTCGCGCGGGCACACCGCGGCCACCGCGGCGTACGCGGTGGTGCCGGCCACGAACAGCGAGCCGGCGACCTCCCACGAAACGCCTTCGGGCCGCGGCGTGAGGTTCGCGGCCTCCGCGACGACGAAGTCGGCGTGGCTCGACCGCGTGTCGACGAACCCGATCACCTCGTCGCCGACGACGACGTCCGAGACGCCTTCGCCGAGTGACACGACCACTCCCGCGAAGTCACTGCCCTGGCCCGAGGGGAACGTCGCCGGGTACCGCTCGTGGAGCAGTCCCTTCCGGATGGACGCCTCGCCCGGGTTGATCCCCGCGGCGCGGACCTCGACGAGCACCTGACCCGGTCCGGGCACCGGCCGCGGGACGTCCTCGACCCGCAGGACCTCCACGTCGCCGTACTCGTCGAACCTGATCGCGCGCGCCATGGGGGCCTCCTCTAAGTCGTTGCTCAATACAAGCAACCACCCGGTCCCCGGTTTTAATCCCTAGCCGGCGAGGCGCCGGACCACCCCGTCGGCCAGCAGCCGGCCGCGGTCGGTGAGCACCGCCCGGCCCCGGGAGTCCAATGCGGACGGATCCAGCAGCCCCTCGGCCGCCGCCGCGCGCGCCTCGGCCAGCCCCGGTTCGTCCAGCACGTCGAGCGGAAGCCCGTCCGCGACGCGCAGCTCGAGCATGATCCGCTCGAGGTGCTGGTCGTCGTCGGTCAGGACCTCCCGCCCGCCCGCGGGCGAGTTCCCCTCGGCGAGCAGTGCGGCGTACCGGGCCGGGTGCTTGACGTTCCACCAGCGCACCCCGCCGACGTGGCTGTGCGCGCCCGGACCGGCGCCCCACCAGTCGTCCCCGCGCCAGTAGCCGAGGTTGTGGCGGCAGCGGGCGTCGTCGGAGGCCGCCCAGTTCGACACCTCGTACCAGCGCAGCCCCGCCGAGGACAGCGTGGCGTCGATCATCTCGTAGTCCGCGGCCAGCACGTCGTCGTCCGGCGCGGGCAGCTCGCCGCGGCGGACGCGGCGGGCCAGCGCCGTGCCTTCCTCGACGATCAGCGCGTACGCCGAGACGTGGTCGACCCCGGCGGCCAGCACGGCGTCGAGCGTCGCGAGGAGGTCGTCGGGACGCTCGCCGGGCGTGCCGTAGATCACGTCGAGGTTCACGTGGTCGAACCCGGCCGCGCGCGCTTCGGCGGCGGCCTGGCCCGGGCGGCCCGGGGTGTGCACGCGGTCGAGGATCTTCAGCACGTGCGGCGCGGCCGACTGCATGCCCAGCGACACCCGCGTGTAGCCGGCTTCGCGGATTCCCGCGAAGAACTCCGGCGACGTCGATTCCGGGTTCGACTCCGTCGTCACCTCAGCACCGGGTGCCAGCCCGAAGACGTCGCGGACGGCGTCGAGCACCGATCGCAGCCCGTCCGCGCCGAGCAGCGACGGCGTGCCGCCGCCGACGAACACCGTGTCGGCGGCCGGCGGCACGACGAGCACGCGCGCGGCGAGCTCCAGCTCGCGGCGCAGCCCGTCGAGCCAGGACTGCGGCGACGAGCCCGTGTCCAGCTCGCCGGCGGTGTAGGTGTTGAAGTCGCAGTACCCGCAGCGGGTGGCGCAGAACGGGACGTGCACGTACACCCCGAACGCTCTGCTGCCGAGCCCCGCCAGCGCGCTCTCCGGCAACGCCGGATCGATCGGTGTGGCGGGGTCGGGACGCAGCTGGGGCACACTCGAATTGTCCACCCCGCCACGCTGGGTGGCCTCAAGGGGCTGTTCGGGTCAGCACCCGTTACGACGCCGGGAGGTTCGCCGCGGCCCACTCCGGGTCGGGCGCGATCATCTCGATGACGTCCAGCAGCACGCCGTTCGGGTCGGCGACGTAGAAGTGCCGCTGCCCGTAGACCTCGTCGACGACCGGGGCCACCAGCTCGACGCCCGCCTCTTCCAGGCGCTTCGCCTCCGCGTGGGCGTCCTCGACGACGAGCCCGAACGACAGCCCGGACACCTCCTGCGCGCGGTAGCCGGGCGGGATCGACTCGTGCCCGCGCTGCACGAAGCTGATTTCGAACCCCGGCGCACCGGCGTTGACGCTGGCGAACCAGTCGAGTTCCACGGTGACCGGCAGGCCGATCACGTCCGCGTAGAAGCGCGTGGTCGCCGCCACGTCGCCGACCAGGTAGCCCGCCCCGAAACCCTTGACCTGCATCCCCAGTTCCCCTCTTCGAACCACTGTGTTTGAAGTACTTTATCTGTAGTGGTTTACCGGCGCAACTGTGGGCAGCCCGAGGTGGTTGACATGGTTTCCGCAGGTGAGTGACCCTTCTCCCACCATCCGGGCAGGCCTGGACCACATTGTGGACGCGTGGCACGCTGACGTCGTGACTCATGCCGGTGTTCTCCTCGTGGCCCGCCGCCACGTCGACCTCCTGCGGGTCGCCAGCGCCCTCTGCGTACCCGTTCGCTGACTCCCCGATCGCCACCACCTGCCACGAACCTGGACAGCCGGCGCGGGAGGACCCCCGCGAGCCGGTGGTCCTCCGCCGCCACCACCCGTCTCCCGGAGGACGCCGCCATGGCCACGCCCCAAACCCCCGCCCGCCCCGCCCGGGCCAAGCAGAAGCGCGGCGAAGGCCAGTGGGCGCTCGGCTACCGGGAGCCGCTGAACCCGAACGAGCGGTCGAAGAAGGACGATCACCCGCTCAACGTCCGGGCGCGCATCGAGAACATCTACGCCCACCGCGGGTTCGACGCGATCGACCCGGGTGACCTGCGCGGCCGGTTCCGCTGGTTCGGCCTCTACACCCAGCGCAAGCCGGGGATCGACGGCGGCCGCACCGCGACGCTGGAGCCCGAAGAGCTCGACGACCGCTACTTCATGCTGCGCGTCCGGATCGACGGCGGTGCACTGACCACCGCCCAGCTGAGCGTGCTCGGCGAGATTTCGCAGGCGTACGCGCGCGACACCGCCGACATCACCGACCGGCAGAACATCCAGTACCACTGGATCCGGATCGAGGACGTCCCGGCGATCTGGGCCAAGCTGGAAGACGCCGGGATGACGACGATGGAGGCGTGCGGCGACAGCCCGCGCGTCATGCTCGGCTCGCCGGTCGCCGGCATCTCGGCGGACGAGGTGATCGACGGCACGCCCGCGCTCGAGGAGATCAAGCGCCGCTACATCGGCAAGCCGGAGTTCGCGAACCTGCCGCGCAAGTTCAAGACCGCCATCTCCGGCCAGCCCGACGTGGCGCACGAGATCCACGACGTCGCCTTCGTCGGTGTCGACCACCCCGAGCACGGGCCCGGTTTCGACGTCTGGGTCGGCGGCGGCCTGTCCACCAACCCGATGCTCGGGCAGCGCCTCGGCGCCTGGGTCCCGCTGGACGAGGTCCCGGACGTCTGGGAAGGCGTCATCTCGATCTTCCGCGACTACGGCTACCGGCGGCTGCGCTCGCGGGCCCGGCTCAAGTTCCTGGTCAAGGACTGGGGCGCGGAAAAGTTCCGGCAGGTGCTGCAGGACGAGTACCTCAAGCGCGAGCTGATCGACGGCCCGCCGCCGGCCGACCCCGCCGTCCCGATCGACCACGTCGGCGTGCACCCGCAGGTCGACGGCAACTTCTACGTCGGCGCGGCGCCGATCGCCGGCCGGTCGTCCGGCGGCACGCTGGTCGCCGTCGCGAAGGCCGCCGAGCGGGCGGGCTCGCGCCGGGTGCGGCTGACCCCGCAGCAGAAGGTCGTCGTGCTCGACGTCCCCGAGGCCCAGGTCGCCATGCTCGAAGCCGAACTGGCCGAGCTCGGGCTGGAGACCAAGCCGTCGCCGTGGCGCCGCGGCGTGATGGCGTGCACCGGGCTGGAGTTCTGCAAGCTCGCCATCGTCGAGACGAAGGCCCGCGCGCAGCAGCTCGTCGCCGACCTGGAGAAGTCCCTCGCCGACATCCAGGACGGCCTGGAGACGCCGGTCAGCGTGCACCTCAACGGGTGCCCCAACTCCTGCGCGCGGATCCAGACCGCCGACATCGGGCTCAAGGGCCAGATCGTCACCGACGCCGACGGCAACCAGGTCGAAGGCTTCCAGGTGCACCTGGGCGGCGGCCTCGGCCTCGACGCCGGGTTCGGCCGGAAGCTGCGCGGCCACAAGGTGACTTCCGGCGAGCTGACCGGGTACGTCGAGCGGGTCGTGCGCAACTACGCGGCGGGGCGCGAGCCCGGCGAACGGTTCGCGCAGTGGGCCGCGCGGGCCGAGGAAAGTGCGCTGCAGTGACAGCGCCGACGCACTCTTCCCCGCGGAGGCGCCAGTGAGCACCGACGAGCGCGCGGCCCCGTTCTACTGCCCGTATTGCGGCGACGAGGACCTGCGCCCGGAAGAGAACGGCGGCTGGCTGTGTTCCGGCTGTCGCCGGGTTTTCTCGGTCAAGTTCCTCGGCCTGTCCCTTCCGGAGGTTTCCCGATGACCGCCACCGCCGACTACAAGACCCTCGCCGAGCGCGCTTCGCAGGAGCTCGCCGACGCGACCGCGGAAGAAGCGCTGCGCTGGACCGTCGAGACGTTCGGTGACGACTTCATCGTCGCGTCCAACATGCAGGACGCCGTGCTGATCGACCTCGCCACCAAGGTGAAGTCCGATGTGGACGTTCTGTTCCTCGAGACCGGGTACCACTTCCCGGAGACGATCGGCACGCGCGACGCCGTGCAGACGGTGTACCCGGACGTCCGCATCGTGAACGCCCAGGCCGAGCAGAGCGTCGCCGAGCAGGACGCCGAACACGGCCCGAAGCTGCACGACCGCGACCCGACGCTGTGCTGCAACCTGCGCAAGGTCGTGCCGCTGCGCAAGACCCTTGCCAACTACTCCGCGTGGGTCACCGGCGTCCGCCGGGTGGACGCCCCGACCCGCGCGAACACCCCGATCGTCACCTGGGACGACCGCAACGGCCTGGTCAAGGTCAACCCGATCGCGGCGTGGACCGACGACGAGTTCAACGGCTACATCCGCGAGCACGGCATCCTCGAAAACCCGCTGGTTTCGATCGGCTACCTGTCGATCGGCTGCGCGCCCTGCACGGCTCGCGTCGAGCCGGGGCAGGACCCGCGCAGCGGCCGGTGGGCGGGGCAGAGCAAGACCGAGTGCGGACTGCACGGCTGATGTCAGACACCGAGGGACGCATGACAACATTGGAACCCGCAACCGACGCGGCGCAGGACAACCTCGCGGCGCTCGAATCTGAGGCCATCCACATCTTCCGGGAGGTGGCCGGCGAGTTCGACCGGCCGGTGATCCTCTTCTCCGGCGGCAAGGACTCGACGCTGCTGCTGCACCTGGCGATCAAGGCGTTCTGGCCGGCGCCGGTGCCGTTCCCGCTGCTGCACGTGGACACCGGGCACAACTTCGACGAGGTCATCGAGTTCCGGGACCGCGTCGTCGAGCGGCACGGCCTGCGGCTGGTCGTCGCGAAGGTGCAGGACTGGATCGACGACGGCCGGCTCGAAGAGCGTGCGGACGGCATGCGCAACCCGCTGCAGACCACGCCGCTGCTCGACACGATCGCGGAGAACAAGTTCGACGCCGTGTTCGGCGGCGGCCGCCGCGACGAGGAACGCGCCCGCGCCAAGGAGCGGATCTTCAGCCTCCGCAACGCCTTCGGCCAGTGGGAGCCGCGGCGTCAGCGGCCCGAGCTGTGGAACCTCTACAACGGCAGGCACCGCCCGGGCGAGCAGGTCCGCGTCTTCCCGCTGTCCAACTGGACCGAGGCCGACGTCTGGAACTACATCGCCCGCGAGAAGGTCGAACTGCCGTCGATCTACTACGCGCACCGGCGCGAGGTGTACCTGCGCGACGGGATGCTGCTGGCCGAGGGCCCGTGGGGCGGTCCGCGGCCCGGCGAAGAGGTCCGGGAGCTGACCGTCCGCTACCGGACCGTCGGCGACGGCTCGTGCACCGGCGCGATCGAATCCACCGCGGCCACCGTCGAGGAGGTCATCGCCGAGGTGTCGGCCTCGCGCCTCACCGAGCGCGGCGCGACCCGGGCCGACGACCGGATGTCCGAGGCGGCCATGGAAGACCGCAAGCGTGAGGGGTACTTCTGATGAGTTCGCTGCTTCGCCTGGCCACCGCCGGCAGCGTCGACGACGGCAAGTCGACCCTGGTCGGCCGGCTGCTGTACGACACGAAGTCGGTGCTCGCCGACCAGCTCGACGCGGTCACCCGCGCGTCCGTCGACAAAGGACTGTCCACACCGGACCTGTCGCTGCTCGTCGACGGCCTGCGCTCGGAACGCGAGCAGGGCATCACCATCGACGTCGCCTACCGGTACTTCGCCACGCCGAAGCGGTCGTTCGTGCTGGCCGACACGCCGGGGCACGTGCAGTACACGCGCAACACGGTGACCGGCGCGTCCACCGCGCAGCTGGCCGTGCTGCTGGTCGACGCGCGCAAGGGCGTGATCGAGCAGACGCGGCGGCACGCGGCCGTGCTGGCCCTGCTCGGGGTGCCGCAGCTGGTGCTGGCGGTGAACAAGATCGACCTGGTCGGTTACGACGAGACCACCTTCACGGTGATCGCCGAGGAGTTCGCCGAGCACGCTCTTTCCCTGGGGTACGCGCGGGGCTCGGTGCTCGCGATCCCGGTGTCGGCGCTGGAGGGCGACAACGTCGCGACCCGCTCCGAGCGGACGCCGTGGTACACCGGCCCCAGCCTGCTGGAGCACCTGGAAGACGTGCCGGTCGCGCCCGACCCGCACGACTCGGCGCTGCGGTTCCCGGTGCAGTACGTGATCCGCCCGCGCACGCCCGAACACCCGGATTACCGCGGCTACGCGGGCCAGATCGCGGCGGGCACGGTCCGCCCCGGCGACGAGGTCGTCGTGCTGCCGCAGGGCATCCGCAGCCGCGTCGAGCGCATCGACACCGCGGACGGCCCGCTCGAGGAAGCCGGCGCCGGCACGTCGGTGACGCTGCTGCTCACCGACGACATCGACATCTCCCGCGGCGACCTGATCGCGGCCGCGGACGCGCCGCCGCGGGTCACCGACGAGATCACCGGCACGCTCTGCTGGCTGTCGTCCAAGCCGCTGAAGCCGGGGGCGCGCCTGCTGGTCAAGCACGGCACCCGCACGGTGCAGGCGCTGGTGGACGAGTTGCACGCCCGCTTCGACGAGCAGACGCTGTCCAGTGTGGATTCGCCGTCGACGCTGGAGCTCAACGACATCGGCCGCGTCTCCCTGCGGCTGGCCGAGGAGCTGGGCGTCGACGACTACGGCGTCAGCCCGCGCACCGGCGCGTTCCTGGTGATCGACCCGAAGGACGGCGACACCCTGGCCGCCGGGCTGGTGGGTGAGCGCTTCTCGTGACCCCGCTGGTCGCCGTCGCGCACGGCAGTCGTGACCCCCGCTCGGCGGCGACCGTGCGGGCGCTCGTCGACGTCGTGCGCACCCGGGCACCGGGCACCGCGGTGCACGAGTCCTTTTTGGACCTTTCGGAACCGCTCGTCACGGACGTGCTGCGGTCGCTGTACGCCGTGGGCCACCGGACGGCGGTGGTCGTGCCGCTCCTGCTGGGCAGCGCGTTCCACGCCCGCGTCGACCTGCCGGCGCTGATCGAGGACGTCGTGTCGTCGTGCCCGGGTTTCGTGGTGCGGACGTCCGACGTCCTCGGCGCCGACCCGGCCCTGGAGGCGGTGGCCCTGGACCGGCTGGGGGCCGCGCCCCAGCGCCGCGGGACGGGGGTCATCGTCAGCGCGGTCGGCTCGTCGAATGCCGCCGCCAACGCCGTCGTCGCTTCGCTGGCTTCCCGCTGGGAGGAGCGCCTGGGTGTCCCGGTGAGCGAGGCGTTCGCTTCCGCCGCCCAGCCGGACATCCCCGCCGCGGCGGCAGCGTTGCGGACGCGGGGCGCGCGGCACCTGGTCGTCGCGTCGTGGTTCCTGGCCCCGGGTCTGCTGCCGGACCGGATCGCCCGCCTGGCCCGCGAGGCGGATCCGCAGGCGTTCATCGCGGAGCCGCTGGCGGACGACCCGCGAGTGGCCGACGTGGTCGTCGCCCGGTACGCGTGCGCCGTCAGCGGACTGCTCCGCCAGCCCGCGTGACACCCGTAGGGTGACCCCATGGGGAACTTCGAACTCGCCCAAGTCAACATCAGCCGGATGAAGGCACCGCTCGATGACGAGTCCTTCCGCGACTTCGTCGACGCGTTGGAGCCGGTGAACGCGATCGCCGACCGCGCGCCGGGCTTCGTCTGGCGCCTGCAGACCGAGGACGGTGACGCCACCTCGATCCGCGCCTTCGAGTGGGACGTGCGGGGCACGTCGGGGATCCTGGTCAACATGTCCGTGTGGACGTCGGTGGAAGCGCTGGCGGACTTCGTGTTCTCCGGCGAGCACTTGGCTGTCCTCAAGCGCCGCCGCGAGTGGTTCCACCGCGTCCAGGACGTGATGACCGCGCTGTGGTGGGTGCCCGCGGGCCACCGGCCGACCACCGCGGAGGCCGAGACGAAGATCAAGCACCTGCGGGTCCACGGACCGACGCCGCAGGCGTTCACGCTGAAGCAGCACTTCTCCCCGGCCGCCGCCGCTCGGCGGGGTGAGGCTGATTGGCTGTGCCCCGCGTAACACCGGCGGTGCGGGGTCGATGTGCAAGGGTGTCGGACATGGCTGACGAACTGGTGCACTACGACGTGGTGGGCGGCACCGCCACGATCACCCTGGACTCCCCGCACAACCGCAACGCGCTTTCCGCGCAGCTGCGCCGCGAACTCTCGGACTCGCTGACCCGGGCCGCCGCCGACGACGCCGTGCGCGTGGTCGTGCTGACCCACACCGGGCCGGTGTTCTGCGCGGGGATGGACCTGAAGGAGGCCCGCGGGGCCGGCGCGGGCAACCAGGGCGTGAACGAGTTCCCGAAGATCCTCGACCAGCTGTGGACCAGCCCGAAGCCGGTCGTCGCGCGCCTGGCCGGCCCGGCCCGCGCCGGCGGCATCGGCATGGTGGCCGCGTGCGACATCGCCGTGGCCGTGCCGGGCGCGACGTTCGCCTTCTCCGAAGTCCGCATCGGCGTGGTCCCGGCGATCATCTCGCTGACCGTCCTCCCGCGCCTCAACCCCCGCGCGGCGCACGAGCTGTTCCTGACCGGCGACACGTTCGACGCCCGCCGGGCCGTGGAGATCGGCCTGCTGAACTCGGCGACCGAGGACCTCGACGGCGAGGTCGCCCGGTACGTCAAGGCGCTGGCCGCGGGCGGACCGAAGGCGCTGGCCGAGACGAAGGCGCTGCTGAGCCGCCCCCGCCCGGCCACGCCGTCGGACGGCTTCGACGAGATGCTCGGCCTTTCGGCCAGGTTCTTCGCGAGCGAGGAAGGCCAGGAGGGCATCCTGGCCTTCGCCCAGAAGCGCAAGCCGAACTGGGTCCCGCAGGACTAAGCCGGGACGCGGGCCCGCTGGCGCGGCAGCAGCGCGAGCAGGCCCGTCACCCCGCCGCACCCCGCGGCGACGACGTACACCGGCGGCAAACCCCCGGCCTGGTAAGCGATCCCGAGCACCGCGACCCCGAGCGTCTGCCCGAACTGCCGGGTCGTCGTGAGGATCCCCGCGGCCATCCCGGCTCGCCCGGGCGGCGCCGCGGCGGCGATCGCCGCGCCCGTCGCCGGACCCGCGACGCCCACGCCGACGCCGGTCACCGCCAGCCCGAGCGGGATCGCCACGACCAGCAGCGACAAGCAGCCGAGCGCGCCCACCAGCACCCCGGTCCCGAGCAGGACCCGCGGCGGGAACCGGTGCAGCGCCTTGCCGAGCAGCGTCGAAGTCAGGAACGACGTCACCGCGAGCGGCGCCAGCGCGAACCCGGCCGCGACCGGTGACCGCGAAAGCCCGAGCCACAGCGAGATGTAGACCAGCGCCGCGAACGTCAGCGTCGATGCCGCCACGCAGGCGATGAGCGTCGAGAACCCGCCGTCGCGCAGCAGCCGCAGGTCGAGCACCGGCTCGGCCCGGCGCCGTTCCACGACCACGAACCCGACCAGTGCGATCGCCGACACCACCAGCGCGCCCACCGCGACCGGTCCCGAGCCGCCCAGGGTCAGGCCGTGCACCAGGCTCGCGGCGAAGACCGCGAACCACACCGCGCCTGCCACGTCGAACCGGCCACGGCGGACCGGGGTGTCCCGCGGCAACGCCCGCAGCGCGAACACCGCCGTCGCCACCGCGGGCGGCACGTTGACGAAGAAGATCGCCGGCCAGCCGGAGTACTCGGTCAGCACCCCGCCGACGACCGGGCCCGCCGCCGCGCCGAGCCCGTTCACCGCGAAGAAGACGCTGATCGCCGTCCCCCGCGCCCGCCCCTCGTAGCACGCGGTCAGCAACGCGAAGCCCGTCACGGCCAACGCCGAGCCGCCGACCGCCTGCACCCCGCGGGCGGCGATCAACGTCCCGATGTCCGCGGCGAACCCGCAGGCCAGGGCGCCCAGGCCGAACACCGCGAGGCCGCCGAGGAACACCCGCCGCAGGCCGACGCGGTCGGCGAGCGAGCCCGCCGCGAGCATCAGCACCGCCAGGACGAGCGTGTAGACGTCCGGCACCCACTGCAGCTGCCCGGTCGACGCCGCCAGGCCGGCCCCGATCCGGGGCAGCGCCACCGTGACGACGGTGGTGTCCAGCAGGAACAGGAACGAGCCGCCGCAGACCACGGCCAACGGCCACCACTTGCGCATCGAAACTCCCTTCGTGTGCCCCGAAGGCTGCGGCCGGTGCGCCGAACACCACCAGAAGAGTCGACAAGTCCGCCGGATACCGTCATCACCTACGCTGAGGGCATGGAAACCGTCACGCTCGACGACGTCGACCGCGGCCTGCTCCACGCGCTGCAGCTCGACGGCCGCGCGCCGATGCGCACGCTCGGCCAGGTGCTCGGCGCCTCGGAGAACACCGTGGCCCGCCGCTACCAGCGGCTGCGGACCGCCGGCGTCGTGCGGGTCACCGGCGCGGTCCGCGGCGGCGAAGCCGGTTACACGACGTGGACGCTGCGGCTGCGGACGACGCCGGACGCGGGCGCCGCCGTCGCGGACGCGCTCGCCGGCCGCCCCGACGTCTCCTGGGTCCACCTGCTCTCCGGCGGGACCGAGATCTCCTGCACCGTCCACGCGCCGGACACGGCGGGCCGCGACGACCTGCTGCTGCACAAACTGCCGCGCGCCCACCGCGTCACCGCGGTCTCGGCGCACGAACTGCTGCACACGTTCGCGCTCCCGGACGGGTGGGGCGCGCTGCACTGCCTCTCCTCCGCGCAGGTCGGCCGGCTGCGGCCGCCGGCACCCACCGGCCCCGGCCTCCCGCCGGACCCCGGCGACCAGCCGCTCCTCGACGCGCTGGCCGTCGACGGCCGGGCGAGCTACACCGCGCTGGCGAAAGCGACGGGCTGGTCCGACAGCGCCGTGCGCCGCCGCATGGACGTGCTGCGGCGGCACGGCACGCTGACCTACCACCTCGACGTCTCGCCGTCCCGCCTCGGCTTCCGGTCCGAGACGCGGCTGTGGCTGACGGTTTCGCCCGCGCACCTGGCCGCGGCGGGCGAGACGCTGGCGAGCCACCCCGAGACGTCGTTCGCCGTCGCCACCACCGGCACGACGAACCTGACAGCCATGGTCACCTGCCGCGACGGCGGCGACCTCTACCGCTACCTCACCGAGCGCGTCGCCGGGATCCCCGGCGTGCAGACCCTCGAAAGCGCGCCGGTGATCCGGACGGTCAAACGCGCGGGGACGTCGATCAGGCGTCCGGCAGCACGACCGTGAGCCGCCACGAACCGGCGCTGCGGCCGTTCGGGCCCAGCGCGCGCTGGGCGTCCGACAGCACGCTGCGGATGGCCAGGTACGTCTTGGGCTCGGCCTTGCGCAGCGCGTCCGAGCCCGGCCAGATCAGCACGTGCTCGCCCGGCGGCAGCCACGACAGGTCGGTGAGGCAGTCGTAGAGCGCGTCGAGGTTGTGGCCGAAGTAGTCCGGAAAGGACAGTGCCTCGGCGAAGGCCTCGAGCGTGCCGGCCTTGTCGACGGTGGGCCGGGAGTTCACCAGGTGCGGGTACGCGCCCCGGGCGAAAGCCTCCTCCGCGGCCGCTTTCGCCTGCTCGCCCGCGCTCATCGGGCCGGGTCCACGACGACGAACGACGCGTAGTGGTCGCCGGTGTAGAACAGCTCGTGCGCCTGCCCGGTGATCATCCGCCGTGCACCGCGGTCGGCGCTGCCGGGCGTCTTCACCGTGTACTCGTGGTAATAGCCGGACTTCTTGGCGGGCAAGCGCTTCTCGCGGTTCTCGAACACGACGTCGTCGTTGCGCGGGTACGGGTACGGGCCGCCCGCTTCGATCAGCTTCCACGTGTCCGACGCCTGCGGCGGCAGCGCGGAAAGCGCCTTCACCGGCAACCCGGAGTCCGCGCCCGGCACGGCGGCGCCGCCCTTCGCGGGCGTGCTGCTCTTCGCACTCGACGAGGCGCTCGGGGCGGGCGACGACGAGCCGCCACTGACGACGTCCTTGACCAGCCAGCCCCCCAGCACCAGCACGAGGAGCCCGATCAGCGCGGCGGTGATCCGCCTTCGGTTGAACATGGTTCGCGAGCCTATGCCGACCCGTCGGCGGACTCGTCGTCACTCCCCGGAGCCAGCCGGCGGGCGAACAGCCCGACCACCTTGTCGAGCACCCACGCGGCGGCGAGGCACAGCGGCACGACGACCACCATGACCAGCACGAACTGCACCGGGAACCAGGCCTGGGCGAGCCACAGCTCGACCCCGTCCCACCAGTCGGCAAGCCCGTTGAACACGGTGTGAGCCTACGCGCGGTCTGCTGCCGACGCGCCTCTGGGGCGGTACGTTGCTGGACATGTTCGCCGTCTACGCGCAGGAACCCAACGCCGACAGCCCGCTGGAGTCGCTCGTCGTCGGCGAGCGCCCCGAACCCGAAGTGCCCGACGGCTGGGTCCGCGTGCACGTCAAGGCGGCCAGCCTCAACATGCACGACCTCTGGACGCTGCGCGGCGTCGGGATCAAGCCGGAGCAGTTCCCGATGATCCTCGGCTGCGACGGTGCCGGCACCCTCGACGACGGCTCCGAGGTCGTCATCCACTCGGTGATCAACGCGCCGGGCTGGCAGGGCGACGACACCCTCGACCCGAAGCGCACGCTGCTCACCGAGAAGCACCAGGGCACCTTCGCCGACCAGGTCGTCGTGCCCGCCCGCAACGTCGTCCCGAAGCCGGCCGCGCTCAGCTTCGCCGAAGCCGCCACCATGGGCACGGCCTGGCTGACCGCCTACCGGATGCTGTTCGTGAAGTCCGGGCTGCGACCGGGCCAGACGATGCTCGTGCAGGGCGCTTCCGGCGGTGTCTCGACGGCGCTGGTCCAGCTCGGCCGCGCGGCCGGGTTCCGCGTCTGGGTCACCGGCCGCACCGAAGAGAAGCGCGCGCTGGCCGAGAGCCTCGGCGCGCACGGGACGTTCGAGTCGGGTGCGCGGCTGCCCGAACGCGTCGACGCCGTCTTCGAGACGGTCGGCAAGGCCACCTGGTCGCACTCGGTCAAGTCGCTCAAGCCGGGCGGGATCATCGTGGTCTCGGGCTCGACCAGCGGCCCGGACGCGCACGCGGAACTGCAGCGCGTCTTCTTCCTCCAGCTGCGCGTCGCCGGCTCGACCATGGGCACCCGCGACGAGCTCGCGGACCTGCTCGCCTACCTGGACCTGACCGGCGTCCGGCCGCAGATCGGCGCGGAACTGCCGTTTTCCGAGGCGCCCAAGGGCTTCCGCGCGATGCTCGACGGGGACACCGCCGGCAAGATCGTCTTCACCCGCTAGACCCCGCTTGAGCTGGGCGGATCACCGGTTCCGCCCGGCTCGGCCACCTCGTGAATTTTTGACGTCTTCACTTCGAGACCTGGTCGTTAGCACCGAAATTCGACCAAAAGCCCACTGCGGCCAGGTAATCTGTAGTCATGACCGCGACGAAGCGGCCCGCGCCGGCTGAACCGGGCGGCCGGCCCAGTGACGAGACGCCGATCCGGGTCTCCTTCCGGCGCTACGCCGGCGTCCGCACCCGCGTGCTCGAGGTCGGCGACACCGCCCCCGAGCCGGAGGTCCCCCGGCGCTCCCTGCGTCGCCGGGCGGCCGCGCCGCACGTCAAGCCATCGGCCCCGCGGCTGGTGCTCCTGCACGGCTACTGCGACAGCGCCGACACCTGGCGCCCCGCCCTCGAGCAGCTCGCGGCCGCCGGGATCCCGGCGGTCGCGGTCGATCTGCCCGGGTTCGGCGACGCCCAGCCGCTGCGGCCGGGCCCGATGCTCCCGCAGCTCGACGCGTTCACCACCGCCGTCGTCCGCGAACAGGCCGTGCTCGGCTCGGTCGTGCTGGCCGGCAACTCCCTCGGCGGCACGATGAGCCTGCGCGCGGCGCAGAACAGCCGGCTGCCGATCTGCGGGGTGGTGTCCATCGCGGCGCCGGGTTTCGTCGACTCGTGGCTGATCCGCGCGGTCGCGCGGTACCCGCTGCCGCTGCGGCTGTACTCGTCCCTGCCCGTCCCGGTGCCGGGGTTCCTGGTGCGCAAGGTCGCCGAGCAGCTCGTCCCGCGGCTGTTGTACGCCGACTCGAGCGTGGCCGACGCCGTGCAGGTGCAGCGCTTCACCGCGCTCTTCCCGGACTACCGGGCGACCAAGAGCCGGCTGGAGGAGGCCCGGCAGCTCGTCGCCGAGCTCGCCGACGCCTACCGCCTCGACTCGGTCGAGGTCCCGCTGCTGGTCGTCGCGTGCGGCAAGGACAAGCTCGTCACCGCCGCGTCCGGGCGGCAGCTGCATACGCTCGTCCCGCACAGCAGGCTGCTGGTCCGCGAGGACTGGGGGCACTGCCCGCAGCTGGACGACCCGGTGGAGATCGCCGAGCTGCTCACCTACTTCGCGGCGGGCGCGGTCCGGACGACGCAGGCCAAGCGGGCGGCGGCGACGGCACCGCAGGCCGTGAGCGAAGACACCGCGGCGGGCTGAGCGGCTCACGCTGTCTTCACGCGCGGATGGCGGTAGGTTCCGCGAAGGCCCGTGATCCGGGCCCTCCAACCGACCGTTTCGGGAGACGATGATGTCCGCTCCAGCGGGTGCCGGCTCCGGCATCTTCCGGCGCAAGCCGATCGACCAGATCCAGGACACGCCGGAAAGCGGCGGCCTGCAACGCACCCTGGGGCTGTGGCAGCTGACCGCCATCGGCATCGGCGGCATCATCGGCGCCGGGATCTTCGCCCTCGCCGGCAGCGTCGCGCACGGCGACTCCGCGGCGGGCATCCCCGGCGTCGGCCCGGCCGTGCTGATTTCGTTCCTCATCGCCGGTGTCGCCAGCGCCGCGGCGGCGTTCTCCTACGCGGAGTTCGCCGGCCTGATCCCGAAGGCGGGCTCGGCCTACACCTACGGCTACGCGGTGCTCGGCGAGATCGTCGGCTGGTTCATCGGCTGGGACCTGCTGCTGGAGTACACCGCGATCGTCGCGGTGGTGGCGATCGGCATCTCCGGCTACTTCAGCTTCCTGCTCGGTCAGCTCGGCCTCGACCTGCCCGCGTGGATGCTCGGCGCGCCCGGCACCGGGCCCGGCCACAAGGTCGACCTGTTCGCCGCGCTGCTGTGCCTGCTGATCGCGTACCTGCTCAACCGCGGCATCCGCAGCGCCGCCCGCTTCGAGACGGCGATGGTCGGGATCAAGGTCCTGATCGTGCTGGTGGTCATCCTGGTCGGCTTCTTCTACGTCAAGACCGGCAACTACACGCCGTTCGCCCCCGCCGGTTTCGGCGGCGCGGTGACCGGCGCGGCGACCGTGTTCTTCGCCGTCTTCGGCTACGACGCCATGTCGACCGCGGCCGAGGAGTCCAAGGACGCGCAGCGGCACATGCCGAAGGCGATCCTCTACTCGCTGGCCATCTCGATGGTGCTGTACGTGCTGGCCTGCCTGGTGCTGACCGGCATGCAGAAGTACACCGAAATCGACCCGAAGAGCGGCTTCTCGACGGCGTTCAAGTCGGTCGGCCTGTCCGGGCTGGCCACGGTGATCGCGATCGGCGCGATCATCGGCATCCTCACCGTGCTGTTCACCTTCCTGATGGGCGCCACCCGCGTCGGCTACTCGATGAGCCGCGACGGCCTGCTGCCGCCGTGGTTCGGCAAGACGAACCCGAAGCGCCAGGTGCCGAGCCGGATGACGTGGATCCTCGGCGGCGCGTCCGCGATCATCGCCGGGCTGCTGCCGATCGCCGAAGCCGCCGAGCTGACGAACATCGGCATCCTCCTGGCGTTCGTCGTCGTCTGCGTCGCGGTGATCGTGCTGCGCTACAAGCAGCCGGACCTGCCGCGGACGTTCAAGACACCGGGCATGCCGGTGGTGCCCGCGATCGGGATCGTGTTCTCGATCTGGCTGATCACGTTCCTGCAGCCGGCGACCTGGCTGCGGTTCGCCGGCTGGTTCGTCATCGGCCTGCTCATCTACTTCCTGTACAGCCGGCGGCACTCGCTCCTGAACCGGGAGCGCTAGCGGATCCGGTCGAGGCGCGCGGCGGCTTCGCGCGCCTCGACCTTCAGCCGCTCGATGATCACCGCGGCCGAGGCGTCGTAGGCGAGCGGGTAGGTCTGCCCCGCCCACAGCGAGATCGCCTCCGGGTCGCCCGCCTTCGCCGACGCCTTGCGCACCGGCCCGGCCAGGTGGTTGAGCTGCGGGTAGGCGGCGGGCGCGCCCTCGGACAGCGCGTCCATGAACCTGTTGACCAGCCCGCGCGCCGGGCGGCCGCTGAACGCGCGGGTGAACGCCGTCTCGCGCTCGGCGAGGGCGAGGGCCTTGCGGTGCGCCTCCGACGTCCCGGCTTCGTCCGCGCGCAGGAAGACGGTGCCCAGCTGGGCAGCCACGGCCCCGGCGGCGAGCACGGCCGCGACGTCGGCGCCGTGCACCAGCCCGCCGGCCGCGATCAGCGGCAGGTCGACCCGGGCGGCGACGAGCCGCAGCAGCGCGAGCACGCCGTATTCCGCGCCGCCGCCGGGCAGGTGCGGGTCGTCGGTGAACAGGCTCCGGTGGCCGCCGGCCTCGAAACCCTGGACGACGAGCGCGTCGGCACCGAGGTCGGCGGCCCGGTGGGCGGCCTCCGGCGTGGTGACGGTGATGACGACCGTGCTGCCGGCGTCCTTCAGGCGCACCACGTCCGACGGCGTCGGCGGGCCGAAGGTGAACGACACCACGGGAACACGCTTCTCGAGCACGATGTCGAGCTTCGCGGGGTAGTGGTCGTCGTCCCACTTCGGTTCGCCGAGCTCGACGTCGTACTCGCGGGCGAACTCGGCCAGCCGGGCCTGGTGGCCCGAGATGTCGGCGCCGGTGTCCGGTTGCGGGACGAAGAGGTTGACGCCGAACGGCCGTCCGGTGAGCTCGGCGGTGCGGTCGACCTGCGCGGTCAGCGCCGCGGGCGTGAGCATGCCGGCGGAGAGGAAGCCGAAGCCACCGGCCTCGGACACCGCGGCGACCAGCTCCGGGGTGGTGGGACCGCCGGCCATCGGCGCGGCGACGACCGGGAACGTCAGCTCGTCGAACATGCCACCGAGCGTAGTACTCAGGCGGGCCGCAACAGCGTGTAGAGCTTCTTGATCACGCCGTCTTCGACCAGCGCGATGTCGATCCCCCGGGCGACCGGCGGCGCACCTTCGGGGCCGAGCTGCCAGGCGAGGTGGCCCAGGTCGTGGTTGACGAGCACCGGGCCGTCGGGCGAGAACACGAAGCCGGGTGACTGTTCGAGCAGCCCGCGGGCCTTGGCGTTCAGCTCTTCGTGGCCGCTCGTGACCCCGTCCGGGTCGGCGAACTCGATGTCGGCCGCGTACGTCTCGGCGATCGCCTTCGCGCGGCGCTCGTCGTCGCGCTCGTTGAACACCTTGAGCAGATTGGCTTCCATCAGCTCGGCCACCGTCGCCATGCGCGTCCTCCTCGGGTCCGCCGCCATATTACGTGACATGTCACGTAAGTGTCAGGGATGGTCGTTCGGCCGAGGCAAGCTGCCTTTTTCGACGAGCGTGTCGTAGACGCGTTCGAGCAGCGTCGTCAGCTGCGCCTGCTCGTCCGGCCCGAGCGCGTCGAGGAACGCTTCGCGCACGAAGCCGACGTGGTCCGGCGCGGCCCGCCGCAGGGTCTCCCAGCCCGCTTCCGACAGCGCGACCTCGGTCGCCCGGCGGTCGTCGGCGGCGGTCCCGGTCTCGACCAGCCCGCGGTCCCGCATCCGCTTGAGGTGGTGCGACAGCCGGCTGCGTTCCCAGCCGATGCGGATCGCGAGGTCGGTGACCCGCATCCGGCCGCCGGGCTCGCTCGTCAGCGCGACCAGCACGTGGTAGTCGGCGAGCGAGATCCCGCTGTCGGCGCGCAGCTGCCGGTTCAGCTCGTACTCCAGCCGCAGGTGCACCTTCATGTAGGCGTACCAGGCGGCCGTTTCGGCCTCCGAGAGCAGCGCGAACGGCGATCCCGGCACGAAGTCCCGCGTCACCGCGCGAGCTTAACCACCCAGACTGGTCTAGACCATGGCCGCCGGAAGTGCGACGATCCCGGCAGGCGCGACGGCGAGGTCGCGCCCTTCACGCCAGGAGGTCCCCGGTGGAGAAAACCTTGACGCGCCTCGGCCGCGCGCTCGCCGTGCTGGCCCTGGCGGGCGCCAGTACCCAGGTCACGCCGGCCGCGGCGGCCACGCCCGCGTTGCAGTCGATCGTGCCGGTGCCGGTCTCGGTGACCCCGGCGGCCGGCGTCGCGTTCCCGCTGGTCTCGACGACTTCCATCGTCACCGAAGCCGGTTCGGCGGCGGCTCGACAGGTCGGCGACTACCTGGCCGGCGTGCTGCGGCCGTCGACCGGCTTCGCGCTGCCGGTGTCCGACGCGCCGGCGTCCGTGCCGTCCGACAGCATCGCACTGCTGCTGAGCGGCGCGCCCGCGTCCGTCGGCGCGCAGGGCTACCAGCTGGTGTCGACGGCGTCCTCGGTCACGCTGCGGGCGACCACCGCGGACGGCCTCTTCGCGGGCGTCCAGACGCTGCGGCAACTGCTGCCGGGCCGGATCGAGAGTTCGTCCGCGCAACCCGGGCCGTGGAGCATCCCGGGGGCGACGATCGTCGACTACCCGCGCTTCGGCTACCGCGGCGCGATGCTCGACGTCGCCCGGCACTTCCACCCGGTGTCGACGGTCAAGCGGTACCTCGACCAGCTGGCCCAGTACAAGATCAACAACCTGCACCTGCACCTGGCGGACGACCAGGGCTGGCGCATCCAGATCGACAGCTGGCCGCGCCTGACGACGGTCGGCGGCAGCACCCAGGTCGGCGGCGGCGCAGGTGGGTTTTACACGAAGGCGCAGTACACGGACATCGTGAACTACGCGGCATCGCGGCACATCACGATCATCCCGGAGATCGACATGCCGGGGCACGTGAACGCGGCGCTGGCGTCGTACGCGGAGCTGAACTGCAACGGAGTGGCTCCGGCGTTGCGCACGGACACCGAGGTCGGGTACAGCTCGCTGTGCATCTCGAAGGACATCACGTACACGTTCATCGCGGACGTCCTGCGCGAACTGGCGGCGCTGACCCCGGGCCCGTACCTCCACATCGGCGGCGACGAGGCTTCGTCGACGTCGTCGGCCGACTACCTGACGTTCGTCAACAAGGTCCTGCCCCTGGTGGCGGCCACGGGCAAGTCGGTGGTGGGCTGGCACGACATCGCGAAGGCGTCCCTGCCGACGTCGGCCACCCCGCAGTTCTGGGGCACGACCACGTCGGACGCGGGCGTCTCGACGGCGGTTTCCCGCGGCAGCAAGGTGATCCTGTCGCCGGCGAACAAGGCGTACCTGGACATGAAGTACAACAGCTCGACCCCGATCGGCTTGTCGTGGGCGGGCTACATCGAGGTCCAGGACGCGTACAACTGGAACCCGGGAGCGTACCTGTCGGGCGTGGGCGAAGCGGCCGTCCGCGGCGTGGAATCCCCGCTGTGGTCGGAAACGGTGGTGACGCCGTCCGATGTGGACTACCTGGCGTTCCCCCGGTTGCCGGCCCACGCGGAGCTGGGCTGGTCCCCGTGGTCGACGCACGACTGGACGGCGTTCCGCACCCGCCTGGGCGCCCAGGCCCCGCGCTGGGCGGCCCAGGGCATCAACTTCTACCGGTCGACGCAGGTGGCCTGGGACACGGGCGGAACGACGAACCCGGGCACGTGCACGGACCCGGAGTGGAGCGCGACGCAGGTGTACACGGGCGGGAACGTGGTGTCCCACAACGGCCACAAGTGGACGGCGAAGTGGTGGACGCAGGGCGAGGAGCCGGGAACGACGGGCCAGTGGGGAGTGTGGACCGACAACGGCACCTGCTGAGCTGACGGGCCGGGCCCGCGGGCCCGGCCCGTTTCGACCGTTCAGGTGAATCGGCCGCGGCCGCCTCAACCGCTCCGCCGCGTGACGAGTTCCCCTCCCGAGCACCGGAACCGACCGGCTGCTCGGCGAGAGGGGAATTATGAAGACAGCAACCGCAGTCGTGGCCGCCGTGGTCGTCGCGGCGGGCACCGCGCTCGGCACGGCCGGCACCGCGCAGGCCACGTGCCGGGCCCAGTACGCGTGCATGTACTCCAACTCGAACTTGGGCGGCTACAAGTTCGAGAACTTCAACAGCCAGGCCAACTGGGGCAGCCTGCGGTACACGGGCACCAGCATCCCGTTGTGGGCGGGCGACGGCACGTACAACAACGTCAGCTCCATGGAGAACATGGACACCAATTCCCCGATCGCGGTCTACTACAACTCGCAGTACCGCGGATCGTGCTTCACCATCCGCTCGAGCGGCACGGTCCGGAACTTCGCCGACGTCCGGCTTTCCGGCGACACGCACGACGGCTGGGTGGCCAACGACGTGATGAACTCCCACCACTTCAACATCGCCTGCGGCACCTACTACGGGTGAGCGCGGACCGGGAAGGGGGTTCGCGGTGAACCCGACGCGGATCGTCCTGGCGGTCGCCTTGGCGGCGCTCGCCGGCGGCGTCGCCCTGGCGGCGAGCGGTGACCCCGGCTCCGGGCCCCCGGCCCTCGGGCCGGTGCGGACGGTCGCGTCGGGCGCGGACATCGTGCTGCCGTTCGACGCCTACCGGCACCCCGCCGCCGAGGTCAACGTGATCGAGCGGGCCACCTCACTGCTGGCCCGCGACTGCCTGGCCCGGTTCGGCCACCGCTGGGCACCGCCGGCGGACGACGCGGTGGACACCTCCCGGCCGGCGGCGGCCGGGAGGTACGGGATCGTGGACGCCGCCGAGGTCGCCCGGCTCGGCTACCACGCCGCCCAGCCGCCGGACCGGCCGGCGAAGCCGCAGCCCCCGCTGGACGTGCTGATGGTCTACACCGGCAAGGGTGCGTCGGCGGTGGGCGGGCAGCCGGTACCCGAAGGCGGCTGCCTGGGCGAAGCCCGGCGGCGGTTGGAGGAAGGCGTGCCCGCGGCGATGCCGGGCGAGGCGTTCGCCCAGCTCGACCGGGAGGTGTACCTCGCCGCGCAGGCCGACGAGCGGGTGCAGCGCGCGATGGCCGGGTGGCGCGGGTGCATGGCGGAGTCGGGCCGGCGGTACACCGACGTGTGGGCGGCCAACGACGACGTCCGGTGGAGCGCTCCCGAGCCGACGCCGGAGGAGATCGCGGCCGCCCAGGCGGACCTGGCGTGCCGCACCCGGACGGGGCTACCCGGAACGTGGCTGGCGGTCGAGACCGCCTACCAGCGGCGGACGATCGACGACCGCACCGGCGAGTTCGAGGCACTCGCGAAGGCCCGGCACGCACGGCTCGCCAACGCCCACCGAGTGATCGACCGCGGCTAGTTCGCGACGGGGTGGGCCCGCGGAGCCGGGCCCACCCCGGCTCGTGAGAACCGGGCACAGAGCCGGTTCGACGGGCTAGGTTGGGCCCATGAGCGCTGATCTGGAGCAGGTTCGGACCCTGTCGCTGCAGGAGCACGGCCTCGCCACCGTCGCCACGACGCGGGCCGATGGGACCGTGCACGCCTCGGTCGTCAATGCCGGGGTCTTCGACGATCCGGTGACCGGGGCCCCGGGGGTCGCCTACGTCGCCGTCGGGCGGGCGCACAAGCTCGGGCTGTTGCGGCGGGCCGGGCACGCCACCCTCACCTTCCGGCGCGGCTGGAACTGGCTGTCGGTCACCGGGGCCACCCACCTCATCGGGCCCGACGATCCCGATCCCGGCTTCGACCCCGCCGGCCTGCCGCAGCTGCTGCGGGACGTCTTCACCGCCGCCACCGGCACCCATGACGACTGGGCCGAGTACGACCGCGTCATGGCCGAAGAGCGACGGGTCGCGGTGTTCATCCGGGCGGACCGGATAATCGGCAATCCCTGACCCATCCCGCCTCAGGAGCCGTCCCGTTGTCCGAGTCCCCGCCCCGCGTCACCACGCCGGTCAAGGTCCTCGTCGGCTTGCTCGTCCTCGCCGACGCCGGGTTCGGCGCGACACTCGCCACCGGGCTCGTGCGCGGCCTCTCGCCGTGGCTGATCGGCGGCGCCTACGCGGCGACCGTGCTCGCCGCTGTCGTCGCCTACCGCGTCTCCCGCGCCCGCGACCTCAAGCGCGGCTTCGAGGGCCTGCGCGACCTCACGATCGGCAACGAGGGCCTCCGCCTGCCCGCAGGCACGCTCAGCACACGCCTAGTGCCCTGGCCGGAGATCGCGGAAGTGACGGTCCGCCGTTCGGCCCGCTTCGGCGACGGCTACCTGCGCGACGCCCTCTGGGTCGACCTGGTCACCGGCGGCGGCATCGAAAGCTCGGTGCAGCGTTACGCACCGCGAGGCAAACTCGAGCCGGCGCCGCCGCAACGGAGGCAGTTCGAGCAGACGGCGATCCTCCCGCCGGCCCTGTTCGACGCGGTGCTCGACCGGCTCCGCAAGGAGCTGCGCCACCGGCAGCTGCACGCCCAGCTCCGCGGCGCACCCCGGCTCCGGGACCGCTGAGGAGGGGTCAGGCCAGCCTGCCCAGCAGCTCCCGTGGCACGATCCGCACCGAGAAGGGCCGCTCTGCCTCGAAGACCTCGTCGCCCGCCGCCTTGGCCACCTGGTGGTAGTGACCCTCCTCGTCCAGCTCGAACACGGTGAGCTCGGGTTCCTCCGGATCGATCACCCAGTAGCTGCCGGTCCCGAGCCGTTCGTAGGCCGCCTTCTTGAGATTCAGGTCGTAGAGCGCCGTGCTGGGCGACAGCACCTCGACCGCCAGCACTGGTGGCGCCGGGAGGTCCTTGTCCGTGAAGTCCTCGTCCAAGCCAACCAGGACGTCCGGCTGGAGCTCGATCTTGTCACCCGAGTGCACCGCGAACGGCGCGACGAGCACGTCGTACTCAGCCGGGGATGCGTCCTCGAGAACCCTCGCGAGCATCATCACGACCTTCTGGTGTCTTCGACCGGGCGCGGGGCTCACGATGAGCACCCCGTCGATGAGTTCGTAACGTCGGCCATCGTCCGGCATCCCCTCGAGGTCCTGCACCGTCAGGGGGCCCGAATCGGCGGGATGCTCGATGTCAGCCATGACCGTCATGGTGCTCTCCTTTCGCTCTTCACACCAGAGGAAACCAGAGAGCACCGACAGAAACCACGTCGAACACGAGTTCGGCGCCCATATTCACGCCACCGCGTGAATATGGGCGCCACTGTCACATCGACAGAACAGTTACTTCTTCTTGCCGGAGTCCTCAGTGGACAGTGCGGCGACGAAGGCCTCCTGCGGCACCTCGACCCGGCCGACGGTCTTCATCCGCTTCTTGCCTTCCTTCTGCTTCTCCAGCAGCTTGCGCTTCCGCGAGATGTCACCGCCGTAGCACTTCGCGAGGACGTCCTTGCGGATGGCGCGGATCGTCTCGCGGGCGATGATGCGGGAACCGACCGCCGCCTGGATCGGGACTTCGAACTGCTGGCGCGGGATCAGCTCGCGCAGCCGCGTCGCCATCCGGTTGCCGTAGCCGTAGGCGGCATCCTTGTGCACGATCGCCGAGAACGCGTCCACGGTTTCGCCCTGCAGCAGGATGTCCACCTTGACCAGTTCCGAGATCTGCTCGCCCGCCTCTTCGTAATCGAGAGACGCATAACCGCGCGTACGCGACTTCAACGTGTCGAAGAAATCGAAGATGATTTCCGCCAGCGGAATGTTGTAGCGCAGCTCGACGCGGTCCTCGGACAGGTAGTCCATGCCGAGCAGGGTGCCGCGCTTGGCCTGGCACAGCTCCATGATCGTGCCGACGAACTCCGACGGCGCGAGGATGCTGACCTTCGACACCGGCTCGTGCACCTCGGCGATCTTCAACCCGGTCGGCCAGTCGGACGGGTTGGTCACGACCACCTCGCTGCGGTCCTCCAGCACCACCCGGTAGATGACGTTCGGCGCCGTCGAGATCAGATCGAGGCCGAACTCGCGCTCGAGCCGGTCGCGGGTGATCTCCAGGTGCAGCAGGCCGAGGAAGCCGCAGCGGAAGCCGAAGCCCAGCGCCACCGACGTCTCCGGCTCGTACGCCAGCGCCGCGTCGTTCAGCTGGAGCTTGTCCAGGGCCTCGCGCAGCTCGGGGTAGTCGGAGCCGTCGACCGGGTACAGGCCCGAGTAGACCATCGGCTTCGGCTCGCGGTAGCCGGCCAGCGGCTCCTTCGCGCCGTGGCGTTCCGCCGTCACGGTGTCGCCGACCTTCGACTGGCGGACGTCCTTCACGCCGGTGATCAGGTACCCGACCTCGCCGACGCCGAGGCCCTTGCTCGGCTTGGGCTCCGGCGAGATGATCCCGACCTCGAGGAGCTCGTGGGTCGCGCCGGTGGACATCATCCGGATCCGCTCGCGCGGGGTGATCCTGCCGTCGACCACCCGGATGTAGGTGACGACACCGCGGTAGGTGTCGTAGACCGAGTCGAAGATCATCGCGCGGGCCGGCGCGTCGGCGTCGCCCTGCGGAGCCGGGACCTGCTTGACGACCTCGTCCAGCAGCTCGCCGACGCCCATGCCGGTCTTGGCCGAGACCCGCAGGACCTCCTCGGGCTCGCAGCCGATGATGTGGGCGAGCTCACCCGCGTACTTGTCGGGGTCGGCCGACGGCAGGTCGATCTTGTTCAGCACCGGGATGATCTGGAGGTTGTTCTCCAGCGCGAGGTAGAGGTTGGCCAGCGTCTGGGCCTCGATCCCCTGCGCGGCGTCGACCAGCAGGATCGCGCCTTCGCACGCCTCCAGGGCGCGGGAGACCTCGTAGGTGAAGTCGACGTGGCCGGGCGTGTCGATCATGTGCAGGACGTGGTCCTGCCCGTCGACCTGCCAGGGCAGCCGGACGTTCTGCGCCTTGATCGTGATGCCGCGCTCGCGCTCGATGTCCATCCGGTCGAGGTACTGGGCCCGCATGGCGCGTTCTTCCACCACGCCGGTGAGCTGCAGCATGCGGTCGGCCAGGGTCGACTTGCCGTGGTCGATGTGCGCGATGATGCAGAAGTTCCGGATGAGCTCCGGCGGCGTGAAGGTGGTGTCGGCGAACGTCGTCACTCGAATGAGTCCTCGGAAAGTCGGGGATGGCCACCTCTATGTTCCCATGGCCCTCCGGGTGCGGGTGGGGGTCATCCCCGATGCGGGGTTCCGCGATCCGTGGTGCCCTCGAAGTATGAGCACTGAGCACCAGCCGGCACCCCCTCCCCAGCCGGAGACCAGCGGGTTCGCCCGCGTACTCGACCGGACGTTCGGTCACCCCTCCGGCGCGCTCGGCCGCCTCGGCGGCTGGGTCATGGCCCGCGGCAACGCCGCCACCGAACACCGCGTCGTCGACCTGGCGAAGATCGAGCCGGACGAGACCGTCCTGGTCGTCGGGCCCGGCCCCGGCGTCGGCCTGGCGGCCGCCGCGCGCCTGGCCGGGCGAGCCGTCGGCGTCGACCCCTCCCCCGAGATGCTCACCCTGTGCCACGAGCGCTGCGGCGACCGCGCCGAGCTGCGCGAAGGGTCGGCGGCGCACACCGGCGAGCCCGACGGGTCCGTGGACGTCGTGCTGAGCGTGAACAACGTCATGCTGTGGGAGGACCGCGCGGCCGGCTTCGCCGAGCTGTTCCGCGTGCTGCGCCCGGGTGGCCGGCTGCTGCTGTCCGCGCACGAGAAGTGGCTACCGGTGAGCAGGCACGTCCTGGCCGACGAAGCGGCCGCCGCGGGCTTCGCCGACCTGCAGACCTGGACCTGGGAGCCGCCGGGGTTCACCGCGCTCGCCGCGCAGCTGCGCGCGGTCAAGCCCGCCTAGCGGGTGTCCGTGCGGATCGGGTGGCCCTCGGGCACCTCGACCAGCACGATGCGCGTGCCGTCCGGATCGGCGATCCAGGCCTCGTCGAGGCCCCACGGCTCGCGCTGCGCGTCCCGCACCGGCTCCAGGCCCTTGGCCTTGAGGTCGGCGAGGGTGCCGGCGAGGTCACGGACCTGCAGCCAGAGCACCAGATCGGGTGAGGCGCCCGTCTCCCCGGAACCGGAGACCTCCAGCGAGCCGTGGCCGAGGAAGAAGACCGTGCCCCCGGGGAACTCCCGCTCCACGGCCAGGCCGAGGGTGTCGCGGTAGAACGCCGTGGACGCGGCGGCGTCACGCGGGCGGATCAGCAGCCGGCTCTTCAGGATCTCCATCCGCCCATCCCTACCGGACGGGCTCAGGCGGCCGCAATCGCCGCGATGCCGGACAACACGATCACCGACCCCACGAGCCGCCGGACGGCGTCCCGCTCGCCCAGCACCAGCCACGCGGCGATCCCACCGATGACGATGCTCAGCTCCCGGGCGGGCGCGACCAGGCTGACCGGCGCCATGGTGAGGGCGAAGAGCACCAGGATGTAGGCGATCGGCGACAGGACGGCGACGACGAGGACCTCGCGGCGCTGGTCGCGCCAGATCCGCGTCACTTCGGCCCGGTCGGCCAGTGCGCGCGGGAGGAGCAGGACGCTCTGCAGGACCGAGCCGAGGCCGAAGTAGACGACCGGCGGCACGCCGAGGCCGGTCACCGAGTGCGCGTCCCAGAGCGTGTAGCCGGCGATGACCGCGCCGGTCAGCAAGCCGTAGAAGACGCCGGCCTTCACCGCTTGCGGGTCCTTCGCCTGGCGCCCGGTGCTGATCACCAGCACCCCGGCGACGACCAGGAAGGCGCCGAGCAGGCCCAGCGGGCCGGGGTGTTCCCCGAGCAGGACGACGGCGGCCAGCACCGACAGCAAGGGCCCGGTCCCGCGCGCGACGGGGTAGACGACGGAGAGGTCGCCGACGCGGTACCCGCGCTGCAGCACGACGCCGTAAGCGACGTGCAGGACGGCGGTGACCACGGCGGCGAGCAGCCAGCTCCACTGTGGACGGTGGGGCTCGGCGACGAGCAGCACGACGGTCACCGGCAGCAGGAAGACGGCGGAGACGGTGTAGTAGAGCCAGACGAACTGCGTGCCCCCGGAGGAGATCCGCTTGGCGGCGAGGTTCCAGGCGGCGTGCACGACGGCGGCGACGAGGACGAAGGACAAGGCGGTGGCGTTCACGGGACCCCTTCGGGTTTTCGCGCGCGCGAAAACCGGGTCCTCCAGGCTTTTGCCCCCTCAGATGAACGACCGGCCGTCCGGGCCCGCCGACGGTGCCGCTCGGACCAGCCCCGCCGGCCCTGGTTGTGGGGGTGCTGGAACGCGGACCGGCGACGGAACCCTAGGCACTACCGTCACCCACCGTACTCCCGGCTCCGGCCCGGCTGTTAAAGTGGACGCTCGCTGCCCGTGCGGCATTCCGTCATGGAGGAAACCCGCGTTCCGCGGGGCCACTTCAGCGCGGCGGCGATCTCACCGAGTGAAACAGGAGTTGCCCTATGGCCAACATCAAGTCGCAGATCAAGCGCATCACGACGAACGAGAAGGCGCGTCAGCGCAACCAGGCGATCCGGTCCTCGGTGAAGACCGCGATCCGCAAGGTCCGCGAAGCCGCCGAGGCCGGCGACAAGGCCAAGGCCGTCGAGCTGCAGCGCGACGCCGCCCAGAAGCTGGACAAGGCCGTCTCGAAGGGCGTCATCCACGCCAACCAGGCCGCCAACAAGAAGTCGGCGCTCGCGAAGCGCGTCAACGCGCTCTGAGCTGGTTGATTTCTGGGAAGGCCCCGGCTTCGGCCGGGGCCTTCTTCGTGTCCGGGGCTCGAGTGCGCGGCCGATGTGGTCGGGTCGGCGCCGCTCGCGGTGATCATCGGTCGCCCTTGGCTGCCACCAGCTTGAGCATCGCTTGCCGCCGTACATCCCGGGCGCGATGCTGCTCGGCTCAGCGCCGCTCGCGGTGGTCAGCGTCGCCCGCGCCGCGCGTAGCCCGGGTCCGCCGCCGTACACCCCGGCCGCGATGCTGCCCGACTCGGCGCCGCCCGTGGCGACCAGCGGTCGTGCTTGGCCGCCGCCAGCTTGAGCACCGCTTGCCGCCGTACACCCCGGCCGCGATGCTGCCCGACTCGGCGCCGCGGAGCGATCAGCGTCGCCTGCGCCGCGCATAGCCCGGGTCCGCCGACACCCTCGACGGTCAGCGGTCGCCCTTGGCTGCCGCCACCTCGAGGACCGCGCGCTCCAGGGCGTAGCCCGGGTCCGCCGCCACGCCCTTGACCTCGGCGTTCAGGCGCGCGACCACGCGCATCGCCGTGGCCAGGCCGTCGGGGTTCCAGCCGCGGGACTGGCCCTGCGCCTTGCGGATCTTCCACGGCGGCATGCCGAGCTCGCCCGCCAGCTGGTTCGGGTTGCCGCGGCCCGCGCCGGAGACCCGGGCGATCGTGCGGACGGCGTCGGCCAGCGCGTCGGCGACCAGGACGTGCGGGACGCCCAGCTGCATCGCCCAGCGCAATGACTCCAGCGCCGCCGCGCGGTCGCCGCCGACCGCCTTCTCCGCGACCGCGAAGCCCGTCACGTCGGCGCGGCCGCGGTGGTAGCGGCGGACCGCGTCGGCGTCGACCGCCCCGCCCGTGTCCGCGACCAGCTGCGTGGCCGCCGAGGACAGTTCCCGCAGGTCGGAGCCCACTGCGTCGAGCAGGGCGGCCACACCCGCCGGGTCGATCTTGCCGCCCACCCGGCGCACCTCGTGGCGCACGAACTGCTCGCGCTCGGCCGGCTTGGTCAGTTTCGGGCACTCGGTGATCTCGGCGCCGGCCTTCTTCAGCACCGCCGGGAGCGACTTGCCCGCCTTGCTGCGCCCGCCGCCGGTGTGCACGACGATGAGCACGACCCCGTCCGCCGGGTCCTTCAGGTACGCCGTGACGGCGTCGGCGAGTTCCTGCGAGATGTCCTGCGCCGACTCGAGGACGATCACCCGCCCTTCGCTGAACAGCGACGGGCTGACGAGTTCGGCCAGCTCGGGGGCTGTGAGATCGGACACCCGGACCCGGGTGAGCTCCGCGGTCGCGTCCGTCTCGCGGGCGGCGGCGAGCGTCTCGCGGACGGCCCGCTCGATCAGCAGTTCTTCCTCCCCCAGCACCAGCTGCAGCGGGGCCGGGGCGGTGGCTTGCGCGGTCACCCGGGAATCTTCTCACTTGCGCTTCCGTGCCCCCGCTCCGGTGATGTCGGGCGGCCACCGTGGCACGGTGCGAGCGCGATGTCGTACGGTGTAGCCGAGGCAGCCCGCCCCGGGAGATCCGGCGTGCGCGCACCGACAACCGAATACCGCTCATCCAGAGGGGCAGAGGGAACGGCCCGACGAAGCCCCGGCAACCGGCGTACAGCCTGTCATCCCGCGATCGCGGGATAGCTGACGACCACGGTGCCAATTCCGGCCCGCTTCGGCGGGACAGATGAGGAAAGGAACCTCGCGATGACCGCCACCCTCGGCACGACCTCCACCACCAAGACCCCGGATCTCGGTCCCGCCGTCGAACTGGTGTCGAAGGAAGAGGGCCACCGGCAGCCGCTCGCCCCGGAATTCGTCTCCGCCGAAGACTTCTCGCCGCTCGAGGTCGCCTACGACTTCGGCCGCGTCCGCCGCGAAGACATCGAGGCCGGCCCCAAGAACATCTGGCGCTACAAGAAGCTCCTTCCCGTTCCCTCCAACGTCGAAGAGATCCCGAACACCGAGCCGGGCGCGACGCGGCTGGTCCGCGCCGACCGCCTCGCCAAGGAACTCGGCCTCAAGCGCGTGTGGGTCAAGGACGACACCGGCAACCCGACGCACTCTTTCAAGGACCGCGTCGTCGCCGTCGCGCTGGCCGCGGCCCGCGAGTTCGGGTTCGAGGTGCTCGCGTGTCCGTCGACCGGCAACCTGGCCAACGCGACGGCCGCCGCGGCGGCCCGCGCCGGCTGGCGGTCGGTCGTGCTGATCCCGAAGACCCTCGAGCGCGCCAAGATCCTCACCACCGCGGTGTACGACGGCGACCTCCTCGCCATCGACGGCAACTACGACGACGTCAACCGCCTCGCCACCGAACTCGCCGGCGAGCACCCGAAGTGGGCGTTCGTCAACGTGAACGTCCGGCCGTACTACTCGGAGGGCTCGAAGACGCTGGCCTTCGAGGTCGCCGAGCAGCTCGGCTGGCGCATCCCGCCGCAGATCGTCGTCCCGATCGCCTCCGGTTCGCAGTTGACCAAGGTGGACAAGGGTTTCCGCGAGCTGGGCCAGCTCGGCCTGGTGGACGCCAGCCCGTACAAGGTGTTCGGCGCGCAGGCCACCGGCTGCTCGCCGGTGTCGGCCGCGTTCCGCGAGGGCCACGACGTGGTCCAGCCGGTGAAGCCGGACACGATCGCCCGCTCGCTGGCGATCGGCAACCCGGCCGACGGCCCGTACGTGCTCGACATCGTCAACCGCACCGGCGGCGCGATCGAGGACGTCTCCGACGAAGAGGTCGTCGAGGGCATCCGCCTGCTGGCCCGCACCGAGGGCATCTTCACCGAGACGGCGGGCGGGGTCACCGTCGCCACGGCGAAGAAGCTGGTCGAGACGGGCAAGCTGGACCCGGACGCCGAGACGGTGCTGCTGATCACCGGCGACGGCCTCAAGACCCTCGACGCGATCGAGAACCACGTCGGCCCGAAGGCCACCCTGCCGCCCTCGGCCGCGGCCGTGAACAAGGCGCTCGGCTACTGAGCCGCCGCCCGGGGCGGGCGTTCGGCCCGCCCCGGGCGCTCAGCGCCGCGGCGGCCCGCGGGGCTCGCCGCGGCGGGCTATCGCCGTTCCGGCAACCACCGCGGTGTCGCCGTCCACGTCGGTGCGGGTCACCCGCGCACCCAGCGCTGCCAAAGTGTCCAATGTGGACTTGCTTGGATGCCCGTAACTGTTTCCTGCGCCCACGCTGACCATCGCTACCCGTGGGGCCACCGCCGCGAGGAACGCCGGCAGCGAGTAACGGCTGCCGTGGTGGGGCACCTTCAACACCTCCGCTCTCAGATCTCCGATGTCGGCCAGCAGGTCCGACTGCGCGGCCAGTTCGACGTCGCCGGTCAGTAGGATCCGGCCCGCGGGGGTGTTCGCCCGCAGCACCACCGAACTGTTGTTGATCGTCGTGCCGTCCGGCTGCTCGACCGCCCGGGCCGGGACGTACCGCGGCCCCAGGACGTCGAGCGCCAGGCCGGGCCAGTCCAGCCGCTCGCCGGGGTTCAGCTCGACCAGCGGCACCGCCTGCCGGGCGGCTTCCGCAGCGACCTGCCGCCACGCCCACGCCGGCGACCGGCCCGGGCCGAGGGCGATCGCGCCGACCGCACGGCCGTCGAAGACCGAGGCGAGGCCGCCGATGTGGTCGGCGTGCAGGTGGCTCAGCACCAGCAGCGGGATCCGGTCGACCCCCAGCCGGTGCAGGCACTCGTCGACCGGCCCCGGCTCGGGCCCGGTGTCCACGACGACCGCCCGCCCGGGATCGGCGGTCGCCAGCACGACCGCGTCGCCTTGGCCGACGTCGCACTCGACCATCGCCCAGTTCCGCGGCGGCCACGCCGGCGCCAGCACCCGGACCGGTACGAACACCAGCAGCCCGCCGACGACGAGCAGCGCCATCAGCACCCGCACCCGCCGGTGCCGGACCGCGAGCGCCAGCACCACGAGGACGCCGGCGGCCAGCAGACCGCCCACCCAGCCACCGGGCCACGCGATGACCGCGCCCGGCGCCCTGGCGCCGTAGCGGGCCACGGTGATCAGCCACCGCGCTTCCGGATCGGCCAGGTGCACGAAGACGTTTCCGGCACCCGGCCACCACGGGCCGGTGACCGTCGCCAGCACGCCGAGCACGGTCGCCGGCGCCACCACGGGTGCGGCGAGGACGTTGGTCAGCACCGAAACCAGGCTCACCGAGCCGGCCATGCCCGCGAGCACTGGCGCCGTCACCAGGAAGGCGGCCAGCGGGACCGCCAGCCCTTCCGCGAACCCCGGTGGGACGCCGCGACGGACCAGGGCGCTCGCCCAGCGGGGCGCGAGCAGGACCAGCCCACCGGTGGCGCACACAGACAGCGCGAAGCCGAAGTCCGTGGCCATCGCCGGATCCGCCACCACCAGCACGCACACCGCGAAGGCCAGCGCGGGCAACGCCGAACCCCGCCGTCCCAACGCCAGGGCCAGCAGGGCCACGGCCGCCATGACCCCGGCCCGCAGGACGCTGGGCTCCGGGCCGACCAGGACGAGGAAGCCCGCCAGGCACGCGCCGGCGGCCGCGGCCGACAGCCGGGGACCGAGCCGGAGCAGGCGCAGCAGGAGCAGCACCGCCCCGCAGACGACCGCGAGGTTGCCGCCGCTGACCGCGGTGAGGTGCGTGAGGCCCGCAGCGGTGAACTCCTGCTCGACGCGGGGCGACAACGCGCTCGTGTCGCCCAGCACCAGCCCCGGCAGTAGACCGGCGGGCTCCTCCGGCAGGACCTGGCAGAGGTCGTGCAGACCGGTGCGCAGCACGGCCGCCGCCTGTTGCCACCACGGCGCCGGGCCGGGTGCGCCCGGCGGGCCGCGGACCGAGAGGACGGCCACGGTCAGGTCCGAGCCGCGCGGAGGCATCAGCCGGCCCGTGGCGGCGACCTCTTGACCCGGCAGGAGCGACGCCCACTGCGCGACCGGCGCCAGCAGCAGGACTCGGCCGGAGGTCGGGACCGGCCGTCCGTCGACCGACGCGGTGCGCACGTCGGCCGTGAGGACCACTGACCGGGCACCGGCTTGTCGGTCGGCGTAGCCCGCGCTGCGTACGGGCTTTGGCCGTTCCGCGACGACGACTCGCAGCGCCGCCGGGAGGCCTTGGTCGGCGGAGACGCGGAGCTCGTCGCGCTGGGCGTCCCGGATTCGCCAGGCGAGGGGTCCGGCGGTGAGCAGGCCGAGGATCAGGAGGGCTGCTGCTGTGTCCCGCGCCCGGGGTCGGCCGCGGGCGCGCCAGAGCACCAGGCCGGCGAGTATCGCCGAGGCGAGTCCGATGGCGACGGCGGTCCACCAGCCGAGCAGCAAGCCGGCCAACGCTGCCAGCCAGCACGCCATGGCTGCCGGGACCAGCCGCATGTCCTGCCGGGTATCGAGAATCGGTTGAGTGCTCATCGGGCCGACACCACCGAGCCGAATCCGGTCACGACCGCGATCCACCAGCCGAGCAGCAAGCCGGCCAACGCCGCCAGCCAACACGTCATGGCCGCCGGGACCAGCCGCATGTCCTGCCGGGTATCGAGAACAGGGTCAGCGCTCATGGGGCCGCCACCGCCACGCGACTGAAGCAGGCGGTCGTGGATACGCCCGCTGGTCACCGGCTCGACCTGGGCCGTGGGTCTGCGGGATGCCGCACCGCTCACGCCGGCCAAAGCCATCCAAGCCGCTGTTCGCGCGAAGGTGCTCATCCGACCAGGCTCCGCGGGGACCGCAGTGGGCCGGGGTATTCCTGGGGTTGTACTGCCGGGGCGGCCGAGGAGTTGCTGGTCGAGGGGGAAAGTGCTCATCCGACCGTCACCTGCTCCCGCAGCTTCTCGAACTTGCTCTCCCCGATCCCGTCGACGTCTCGCAGCTGCTCGACTCTGCTGAACCCGCCGTGGTCCGTGCGCCACTGGACGATGCGCTTGGCCATCACCTCGCCGACTCCCGGCAACGTGTCCAGCTGATCCGGGGTGGCCGTGTTGAGGTCGACCTTTCCGCCTGCTGCCGGGGCGCCCGGGTCCGGTGCCGCCGCCGGGATGCCCACCGCCAGCTGCTCGCCGTCGGTCACCTTGCGGGCCAGGTTCAGCGTGCTCAGGTCCGCTCCCGGCTCGGGGCCGCCTGCCGCGCGCAGCACGTCCGCCACCCGGGCGCCCTGCGGGACCGTGATCAAGCCCGGCGAGCGGACGCGTCCGATCACGCTGACCACCAGACCCGCCGCGGGCGCCGCGCGTGCCTCGGCGACCGGTTTCGCTGCGGGCAGCGCCGGTGGCGGCTCGGGTGCCGGGCGGCCGCCGCCCAGCAGTGCGACCGTGCCGAGGATGATCACCACCACCGCGGTGAGGACGCCGGCGAGTGCCCACCGGCGGCGGCCGGGGCCGGCCGGCGCGCCCGGCAGCCAGCGTCGGATCAGCCGGCCGCCGGGGCCGACCGTGCTCGCGTCGGGTGAGAGCTGGTCGGCCAGCCAGGAGAGCCGGTCGTTGACGGATGAGCCCGGGTTCCGGGCGGACTGCTCGAACACACGATCGACGTTAGGGCCCGCGGGGAGGGTCCGACAGGGGCGGCGCCGCGTCCTGTGGACAACCGGGGTGTTGTGGATGGATTGCCGGGCCGGGCCCGTGAGCAGCCGGTTCCGTCGTACTGCGGTGGCATACTGGCGGGTCAGCTCCGGGGCGGGACCGTCCGCTGGACGACCACGCCCAGTACCCCGGGGCCCGTGTGCGCCCCGATCACCGCGCCCAGCTCGGAGACCACGCAGCCCGCCGAGCGCGGCACGGCTTCTTCCAGCCGGTTCGCCAGCTCGACCGCCCGTTCCGGCGACGCGAGGTGGTGGACGGCGAGCTCGACGTCGTCCTCGGCCGCCGCCTGAGCCGCGAGCTCGACCAGGCGCGCGATCGCCCGGTTCATGGTGCGGACCTTCTCCAGCGGCAGGATCCGGCCGTCGGACATGTGCAGCACCGGCTTCACCGCCAGCGCCGTGCCCAGCAACGCAGCCGCCGGCCCGATCCGGCCGCCGCGGCGCAGGTGGTCCAGGGTTTCCACGACGAACAACGTCGACGAACAGCCGGCCGCCGTGACCGCCGCGGCCTCGACGGCTTCGGCGGAAGCTCCGGCGGATGCGGCCGAAGCCGCGTGCAGAGCGGCGAACCCGAGGCCCATCGCGGTGGTCCGGGAGTCGACGACGCGGACCCGGTCCGGCCCGACTTCCTGCGCCGCGAGCACCGCCGCTTCCCAGGTGCCCGACAGCTCGCGCGAGAGGTGCACCGACACGATCTCGTCCGCGCCCTCGGCGAAGGCCGCTTCGTACTCCTTTACGAATTCGGTGGGGGTCGGCCGCGACGTCGTGACGATCTTCCGCTGCTTCATCGCCTCCGCGACCGCCGCCGGTCCGGTTTCGACGCCGTCGAGGGAAACCACGCCGTCGACCAGGACGTGCAGCGGCACCACCCGGACCGCGTGCCGTTCGGCGAAGCCCTCCGGCAGGTGGGCGGTGGAATCCGTGACTACGGCGACCGACACGCCCTCAGCCTACGTGGCCGGGGGCCGCCACCGAGGCCAGCAACACGGACATCGCCGCCCCCACCGCGGCGTGTCCCGGCCAGCCCCAGTGCATGCCGTCGGGATTGCCCGCGCCGCTGAGCACGTGCTCCCCCACGACGGCTTCGAGGTCCAGCAACGGAACTCCCGCTCGCGTGCTCCACGCCGCCATCGCCGCCGCCGCGGCCGGCCGCGCGGTGTGCACGCCGCCGTAGGCCGCGGCGCGGTGGACCGACGGCAGCCAGCCGAAGATCGGCAGCTCGGGCCGCAGGACGCGCAGCGCGCCCACGGCCGTGTCGAGGTAGTGCACGGTGAGCTTCGCCGGCAGCACCGCGGGTCGCCCGCGCAGCGCTACGGCCAGACGCGGTTGCGCCGCGAGATAAGCCTTGCGCACGACGCGCCGCACCGGGTCCGGCCGCAGGTACCGCAGGCCGGTGCGCAGGTAGGTCGGCAGTGGCGAGGGCAGGGTGTCCATGCTGCCGATCGCGAACACGACCGCGTCGACGTGGTGCAGGTCGGCCCAGACCCGCGGGTCGCCGGTCAGCGACCACCAGACGTCGCGGGCGTTCCAGCCGATGCCCGCGACCAGGTCGGCGGTGCCACCCAGCGCGGCGGCCGCGACGTTGGGCCACAGCCGCGGCTCGTCCGCGGCACAAGGTCCCTCGGGACCGTGGAAGCTCAGCGAATCGCCGAACACCAGCAGGCGCGGCCCCATCGGCTAGCCGTGCATCCCCGCGTTGTAGGCCTGCAGCCGCCACTTGCCGTCGCGACGGCCCAGCTCGACCCAGTGGCAGTTCGAAATCCCGCCGAGCGACGGCCAGGTCTCGACCGGCAGGGCCAGCAGCCGCGCGGTCAGCGCGGTGATCAGCCCGCCGTGCGCGGCCAGCAGCACGGTGTCGCCCGCGTCGGAGTTGGCTTGCTGCAGGTCCGTGACCACTTCGCCCGCGCGGTCGGCGACGTCGACGCGGCTCTCGCCACCCGGCGGGGCCCAGGTCGCGTCGGTGCGCCAGCGGTCGCGCTCACCGGGGTAGGCCTGGTCGACCTCGGCGCCGGTCAGGCCCTGCCACTCGCCGAGGTGCGTCTCGCGCAGCCGCTTGTCGATCCGCAGCGGAACACCGATCGCGTCGGTGAGCACGGTGGCGGTGTCGGTGGCCCGGCGCAGGTCGGAGGCGATGACGAGGTCCGGGGAGAAGCGGGCCAGCGCGGGCACCGCGAACCGGGCCTGGTTCCAGCCGCGCGGGGTCAGCGCCGAGTCGAGGTGACCCTGCATCCGCCCGGCGGCGTTGTAGTCCGTCTCGCCGTGCCGCCAGAGCACCAGCCGCCGCGGGCTCACGGGACGTCCGGGTCCTCGTCGGCGGGTGGCTCTTCGAGCCCCTCCACCTCGATGCGGGGACAGTCCTTCCACAGCCGTTCGAGGCCGTAGAACGTGCGCTCTTCGACGTGCTGGACGTGCACGACCACGTCGACGTAGTCGAGCAGCACCCAGCGTCCCTCGCGGGCGCCTTCGCGGCGGACCGGCTTGTGGCCGCTCTCCCGCAGTTTTTCCTCGACGTTGTCGACGATCGCGCCGACCAGGCGCTCGTTGGACGCGGAGGCGATGACGAAGGCGTCGGTGATGACGAGCTGTTCGGACACGTCCAGCACGACGACGTCGCTGGCCTTCTTGTCCGCCGCCGCGTGGGCGGCCGCTACGGCCAGCTCTCGAGCCTCGGACGTGGCTGCCACGGTGCTCCTTTTCCAGATCGGGTTCGCCCGAGAAGGGTACCCGCCGGGACCGACAGCGGTTCAGTCGCTCTTCCGGTACAGGTCCTTTTTGGCGATGTAGCGGACGACGCCGTCGGGAACGAGGTACCAGACGGGCTCCCCGCGCTCGACCCGCTCGCGGCAGCCGGTGGACGAAATGGCCATCGCGGTGACCTCGACGAGGCTCACCTTGCCGCTGGGCAGGTGGTGGGAGTTGAGCCGGTAGCCGGGCCGCGTGACCCCGATGAAGTGCGCGAAGTCGAAGAGCTCGTCGGCCTTGTGCCAGGTCAGGATCTGCTCGAGCGCGTCGGCGCCGGTGATGAAGAACAGCTCGTCTTCGGGGTACTCGGCGTGCAGGTCGCGCAGGGTGTCGACGGTGTAGGTCTGGCCGCCGCGGTCGATGTCGACGCGGCTGACGGAGAAGACCGGGTTGGACGCGGTCGCGATCACCGTCATCAGGTAGCGGTCTTCGGCGCGGGTGACCTCGCGACCGGTCTTCTGCCACGGCTGGCCGGTGGGGACGAAGATCACCTCGTCGAGCCCGAACCGGGACTGGACCTCGCTGGCCGCGACGAGGTGGCCGTGGTGCACGGGGTCGAAGGTGCCGCCCATGACCCCGATCCGCCGTGGTGACATGACCGGAGAGCCTATACAGCGCGCGCCGCGGGAGCCGGGTGCTGTGGGACACCTCGCCCAACCGGGCCGTACTTGTGATTCAGGTCACATAACGGCCCGTATTCGTCGCGAACGGTCCGTTCGTGCCGCCGCCGATTCCCGATCTGTCGGTGCCATGGGGTAGACGTGGGGACGTGGACACGACCAGCACCACCTCAGCCCTCCGCGACCGCGCCGAGACCCTCCTCCGGGCACTGGCCGGCGACTCGGCGAGGCTGCGCGAAGACCAATGGACCGCCATCGAGGCCCTGGTCGCGCAGCGGCGCCGGGCGCTGGTCGTGCAGCGCACCGGGTGGGGCAAGTCGGCGGTGTACTTCCTGGCCACGGCGTTGCTGCGGGAGCAGGGCAGCGGGCCGACGGTGATCGTCTCGCCCCTGCTGGCGCTGATGCGCAACCAGATCTCGGCGGCGGCGCGGGCCGGCATCCACGCGGCGACGATGAACTCCGCGAACCCGCAGGAGTGGGACCAGGTCCAGGCGGCGGTCGCGGCCGGCGAGGTCGACGTCCTGCTGGTGAGCCCCGAACGGCTGAACAACCCGGACTTCCGCGACAACGTGCTGCCGAAGCTGACGGCGAGCACCGGGCTCCTGGTGGTCGACGAAGCGCACTGCATTTCGGACTGGGGCCACGACTTCCGGCCGGACTACCGGCGGCTGCGCACCCTGCTGGGTGACCTTCCGGACGGCGTGCCGGTGCTGGCGACGACGGCGACCGCGAACGACCGCGTGGTGACCGACGTCGCTGAGCAGCTGGGCCTCGGCACCGGTGCGGACACGCTGGTGCTGCGCGGCAGCCTCGACCGGGAGAGCCTGCGGCTGTCGGTGTGCCGGCTGCCGACGTCGCAGGCCCGGCTGGCGTGGCTCGCGGAACACCTCGCCGAGCTGCCCGGTTCGGGGATCATCTACTGCTTGACGGTGGCGGCGGCGCACGACGTCGCGTCGCTGCTGAAGGACCGCGGTTATCCGGTGGCGGCCTACACCGGGAAGACGGACCCGGCGGACCGGCAGGCGGCCGAGGACGACCTGCTCGGCAACCGCGTCAAGGCGCTGGTCGCGACGTCCGCGCTGGGCATGGGGTTCGACAAGCCGGACCTCGGGTTCGTCGTCCACCTCGGTGCGCCGTCGTCGCCGATCGCCTACTACCAGCAGGTCGGCCGCGCCGGGCGTGGCGTGGAACGCGCCGAGGTCGTGCTGTTGCCCGGCGAGGAGGACAAGGCGATCTGGGCGTACTTCGGGTCGCTGGCCTTCCCCGACGAGCTGCGGGTGACGCAGGTGCTGAACACCCTCGAGTACGCCGATCGTCCACTGTCGACGGCAGCGCTCGAGCCGTCGGTCGAGCTTTCGCGGTCGCGGCTGGAAATGGTGCTCAAGGTCCTGGACGTCGACGGTGCGGTCCGGCGCGTGAAGGGCGGCTGGACGAGCACGGGTGCGGAATGGCAGTACGACCGCGGGCGGTACCGGCGGGTCGCGGAGGCGCGCGACCGCGAGCAGGAGGCGATGCTCGGCTACCTCGCCACCGAAGGCTGCCGGATGGAGTACCTGCGGCGTCAGCTCGACGACCCCGAGGCGACGCCGTGCGGGCGGTGCGACAACTGCACCGGGCAGCACTGGGACACGACAGTCGCGGACGAGGTCGTCGACGCGACGCGCGAACGCCTGCAGCGGCCCGGTGTCGAGGTGGCGCCGCGCAAGCAGTGGCCCACCGGGATGTCCTCTTTGGACGTTCCGGTGTCGGGCCGGATCTCCGCCGAAGACCAGGCCGAGCCGGGCCAGGTGCTCGGGCGGCTCACGGACGTCGGCTGGGGCAACCGGTTGCGGGAGCTCGTCGGCCCGCAGGCGGTCGACGCCGAAGTGCCGGATTCGGTATTCAAGGCGTGCGTGCAGGTGCTGGCCGGGTGGCAGTGGGCGCAGCGGCCGGTGGCGGTGGTGGCGGTGCCGTCGTCGACGCGGCCGCAGCTCGTGTACAGCCTGGCCACGCGGCTGGCCGAGGTCGGCAGGCTGGACTTCCTCGGCGCGCTCGACGCGGAGGGGCCGCCACCCCGCCAGGCGAACAGCGCGCAGCGGCTGGCCGACCTGTGGCGGCGGCTGAGCATGCCCGCCGACCTCGCGGGCATCCTGCCGTCCGGGCCGGTCCTGCTGGTGGACGACGTCATCGACACCGGCTGGACGATGACCCTGGCCGCGCGGCTGCTGCGGCGGGCCGGGGCGCCCGCAGTCCTGCCGTTCGCGCTGGCCAGCACGGCGTAAGGGAGAGGCCTCGACGCGCTGCCTTCTGCGCCGAGCTCCTCGAGCCGCAGGGCAGCGAGCTGCGGTAAACCCTTCGTCATCGGCCGGTCACGCTGGCTACGCTGCGGGCTCGCCGTGACCGAGCCGAAGGAGGGACACCGTGCAGACCGCCGACGTTACCGAGGAGCTGGCGCGCCGCGTGGTGACCGCCGCCGGCCAGGCACTGGACGTGGCGTTGACGCCGGAGCAGGCGCTGGTCCAGGCGTCGCCGCGGGACGGCGTCGACTACCAGGCCAACCTCGCGATGAGCCTGGCCAAGCGGCTCGGCCGCCCGCCGCGCGAGGTTGCCGGGCTCATTGCCGACGCGCTCGAGCTCGACGGGATCGCCGATCCGCCGGAAGTCGCCGGACCCGGCTTCCTCAACTTCGTGCTGCGCAAGGAATGGCTCGAAACGCGCGTCGGCGCATTGCTCGGCGATCCGCGTCTCGGCGTGCCGGACACCACCGAGCCCCGGCGGATCGCTCTCGACTACAGCAGCCCGAACGTGGCCAAGGAGATGCACGTCGGGCACCTGCGTTCGTCCGTGATCGGCGACGCGCTCGCCCGCCTGCTGCGGTTCGCCGGGCACGAAGTGCTGCCGCACAACCACCTCGGCGACTGGGGCACACCGTTCGGCATGCTCATCGAGCACCTCCTCGACGTCCCTGCCGGGCAGCGCGCGATCGCCGACCTCGACGCCTTCTACCGCGATGCGCGCCGGAAGTTCGACAGCGACGAGGCCTTCGCGACGCGGGCCCGCACCCGTGTCGTCAAGCTGCAGAGCGGCGACGAAGACACCCTCGCCGTCTGGCAGGAGCTTGTCGACGAGTCGACAAGGCACTTCGACGAGGTTTACGCGCTCCTAGGGATCTCCCTGACCGGCACGGACATCTACGGCGAAAGCTTCTACAACCCGTACCTCGCGGCAGTCGTCGACGACCTCGAGAAAGCCGGCCTGACCGAAGTCAGCGACGGCGCGATCTGCGTCTTCCCCGAAGGCTTCCGCAACCGCGAAGGCGACCGGCTGCCGCTGATCGTCCGCAAGCGCGACGGCGGGTACGGGTACGCCGCCACGGACCTGGCGACCGTCCGGTACTGGACGGCCGAGCGCGGCGCGACCGACCTGCTCTACGTCGTCGGGACGCCGCAGGCACAGCACTTCGCGATGGTGTTCGCCACCTGCCGCGCGGCGGGGTGGCTGACCGGGCACGCCGAGCACATCGGCTTCGGCACGGTACTGGGCGCGGACGGCAAGGCCATGCGGACCCGGGCCGGCGAGACCGTCAAGCTGGCCGACCTGCTCACCGAAGCCGTGACGCAGGCGGCGGCGGTCGTCGCCGAACGCAGCGAGCTCGACGCGCCGGGGCAGGCCGAAGTCGCCCGTGCGGTGGGCATCGGCGCGGTCAAGTACGCCGACCTGTCCGGTGACCGCGAGCGCGACTACGTCTTCGCCTGGGACCGGATGCTGGCCAAAGAGGGCAACACGTCGGTGTACCTGCAGTACGCGCACGCGCGGACGCGGTCGATCATCCGGAAGGCGGGCGGCCTCCCCGACGGGACCGAGGTCCGGCTCGAAGCGCCGGCGGAACGGGCGTTGGCGCTGAAGCTGCTCAGGTTCGGCGAAGCACTGAAGGCGGCGACAAGCGCGTACGCGCCGCACAAGCTCTGTACGTACCTGTACGAGACCGCGGTGGCCTTCTCGCGGTTCTTCGAGGAGTGTCCGGTGCTGAAGGCGTCTTCGCCGGCAATGCGCGCGTCGCGGCTGAGGTTGACTACGCTGACGTCGCACACGCTTGCGCTCGGGCTTTCCCTGCTCGGCATCGAAGCGCCCGACCAGCTCTAGCGGGAGACCACTGTGGAACTGCCCGGCGACCTGCTCGCGCTGCTGCGCGAGCCCAGCCTCTGCTTCCTGTCGACGCTGATGCCCGACGGCTCGCCCCAGCTCACCCAGACCTGGGTGGACACCGACGGGACGCACATCCTCGTCAACACCGTGCTGGGTCACCAGAAGCAGCGCAACATCGCGCGTGACCCGCGGGTGGCGCTCAACGTCGCCGACCGCGAGCGGCCGTCGCGGTACTACGCGATCCGCGGGCGGGTCGTCGACGCGACCGAGGACGGCGCCGTCGAGCACATCGAGAAGCTGGCACAGCGCTACCTCGGCGGCCCGTACCCGTGGTGGGGCGGACGTGACCAGACGCGGCTGCTGCTCACGATCAAGGCGGATCGGATCGCGTCGTGATCATCGTCGCCGGGTGGCTCGCGGTCGCCCCCGAGGCCCGTGACGCCTACCTCGAAGGCTGTGCCGAAGCGGTGCGGCTCGCGCGCGAGGCGCCGGGCTGCCTCGAGTACGCGCTGGGCGCCGACCTGCTCGATCCCGGGCGGGTCACGGTCTACGAGCGCTGGGAGTCCGACGAAGACCTGGAGCGCTTCCGCGGCTCCGGGCCGTCGGACGAGCAGGCGGCGCAGATCCTCGACGCCTCGGTGGCGCGCTACCGGATTTCGGCGGTCGAAGCGCCGTGATCCGCTAACAGCGTCACCAATTCGTCCGCCAGGCCGCGGTCGACCGGTTCGCGCGTGGCGAGGAGCCGGTACCAGAGCGTGCCGAAGACGACGTCGATCACCGTGCCGGGCAGCACGCCGGCCGGGAGTTCGCCGCGCTCGCGGGCGCGGTCGACGAGCGCGCCGAGCGCTTCGCGGCGGCGGAAGAGGAACTCCTCGCGGAAGCGGTCGCCGAACTCCGGGTCGATCTGCGCCTGGGCCATCAGCGCCCGGAGGGTGTCGGCGACCGGCGACTTCCCGCCCAGCTCGAACGTGCCGGCGAGGAAGCCCGCCAGGTCGGCGCGGAACGACCCCGCGTCGGGCACCGGGATCTGCAGGTCCGCCTTCGTCGCGAGCGCGTCGAGCAGGACGTCGGCCTTCGAGGGCCACCAGCGGTAGATCGTCTGCTTGCCGACACCCGAGCGCGCGGCGATGCCTTCGATGGTCAATGCGCCGTAGCCGGCCTCGCCGACCAGTTCGAGCGTCGCGGCGAGGATCGCCAGCCGGCTCTGTTCGCTGCGCTTGCGGCCGGGACGGGACTGGTCGGTCATGGGAACCGATGGTAGCGTCGAATTCGATACGAGACGTACCGGTTCGAAATGGGGATCAAGATGAGCATCGCTCTCGTGGCCGGCGGCACCTCCGGCATCGGCCTGGCGACCGCGCGGCGGCTGCAGCGGCGGGGGTACGACGTGCACGTCACCGGGCGCGGCAAGGAACGCCTGGACGACGTCGCTTCGAGTGATCCGGAACTCACCGGGCACCAGGCCGACGGCGGCGACGCCACGGCGATGGCCGCGCTGGCCGGCTCGCTCGGGACGGTGGACGTGCTGGTGGTGAGCCTGTCCGGTGCCGAAGGGATGGGACCGATCGAGTCGCTCGACCTCGCGGTGCTGCGGCGCGCGTTCGACGCGAAGTTCTGGGCGCACCTCGCGACGATCCAGGCCGTGCTGCCGCACCTGGCCGCGGACGGGTCGATCACCCTGCTCAGCGCGATCACGGCCCGGGCGGCGATGGCCGGCACGGCCGGCATCGGCGCGCTGAACGCGGCGATCGAGGCGCTGGTCAAGCCGCTGGCGGTCGAGCTGGCGCCGAAACGGGTGAACGCGGTGTCGCCGGGTGTGGTCGACACGGCGTGGTGGAGCGGCTTCCCGGCCGAGGTGCGGGAGGGATTCTTCGCGCAGACGGCGGCTTCCATCCCGGCCCGCCGCATCGCGACGGCGGACGACGTGGCGGAAGTGGTGACGCTCGCGGCGACCAACCCGAACCTGACGGGCACGGTCCTGGAGGCCGACGGCGGAGCCCGCCTGGTCTCACTCGGCTGAGCCCGGCCCCTCCCGCGTGATCAGAACCGGATCTCGCGTGATTGAAGCCGGATCTCGCGTGATTGAAGCCGGATCTCGCGTGATCGGAGGGGGATCTCGCGTGACTGGAGGGGCATCACTCGTGATTGGGAGGGATCTCGCGTGATTGGCGGGGTATCGCGGTGATGCCTCGCTGGACACGCGAGATGCCTCTCCAATCACGTGTGATTCCCCTTGGCGCACGCGTGGTTCCCGTGGGGTGCGGGTCAGCGGCGGAGGGGGACGAGGTCGTCGGCGTGGACGACCTCGCGGCGGTGCTCGGCCGGGAGCTCGGGGGTCGAGCGGCCGATCAGGTCCGGGAGCTCCGTCGCGTCGAAGGCGACCACTCCGCGGGCCACCGGGCGGTCCTTCGCGTCCACCAGGTCCACCACGTCGCCGGCCTGGAACTCGCCTTCCACGCCCGTGATGCCCGCCGCCAGCAGCGATCGGCGGCGGCGGACCACCGCCGTCACCGCGCCGTCGTCGAGGCGGAGCCTGCCCGTCGTGTCCGCCGCGTAGCCCAGCCAGAACCGGCGGGCCGACAGGCGGGTGTCCGCCGGGGCGAACGCCGTGCCCGGGGACGCGGACGTCAACGCCGCCGAAGCTTCCGAAGCCGCCGCCAGCAGGACCGGGATGCCCGCGCCCGCGGCCGTGCGGGCTGCGGCCAGTTTGGACACCATGCCGCCCGTGCCGAGGCCGGAGCTGGACATGCCGACCGAAATCCCGTCCACATCGGACTCCGACAGGACTTCCGTCAGCTTGCGGGTTGCGCCGTCGCGCGGGTCTCCGTCGTACAGTCCGTCCACATCGGACAGCAGCACCAGCGCGTCGGCGCCGATCAGGTGGGCCACCAGGGCCGCCAAGCGGTCGTTGTCGCCGAAGCGGATTTCCTCGGTGGCCACCGTGTCGTTCTCGTTGACCACCGGGACCGCGCCGAGCGCCAGCAGCCGGGAGAACGTTCGCTGCGCGTTGCGGTAGTGGGACCGGCGGACGACGTCGTCGGAGGTGAGCAGCACCTGGCCGACCGTCAGCGAGTACCGCCCGAACGACTCGGCGTACGCGTGCGCGAGCGCCAGCTGCCCGACGCTCGCCGCCGCCTGCTGCGTCGCCAGGTCACGCGGGCGCTTGCCCAGCGAGAGCGGGGCCAGGCCGGCGCCGATCGCGCCCGAGGACACCAGGACGATCTGGGTCTCCCGGGCGACGCGCTCGGCGATCGCGTCGACCAGCGCGTCCAGCCGGGCCGCGTCCAGCCCGCTGCCCGCGGTGGTCAGCGCCGACGACCCGACCTTGACGACCAGCCGCCGTGCGGCGGCGATGGCTTCCCGGGTGCCGCTCACTCCTCGATGTCCAAGTCGTCCTCGAGCTCGTCCTCGAAGTCGTCGCCGGAGCCCGCGCGCCGGACGCGCCGGGCCTCCTTGCGCTCGGCCGCGCCGATCCGGTCGGTGCGCTCCAGCCGGACGTCGGTACCGCGCCCGGACAGGTGCACCGCCACCGAAGGCGTCGACGGCTGCCACTCGAACTGGACGTCGCCGATCGTGACCGGGCTGCCGGGCCGGGCACCGCGCTTCGCCAGCTCGTCCTCGACGCCGAGGCGGTTGAGCCGGTCGGCGAGGTAGCCGACGGCCTCGTCGTTGCTGAAGTCGGTCTGGCGGATCCAGCGCTCGGGCCGCGGGCCGCGGACGATGAAGGCGCCCTCTTCCTCGGGGTCGAGCTCGACGGTGAACCCGGAGTCGTCGACGGCGAGCGGCCGCAGGACAATCTTCTCCGGCTCCAGCACCGGCTGCGCCTCGCGGTACTTCTCCACGATGGCGGCCAGCGCGAACGTCAGCTCCCGCAAACCCTTGCGCGACGCCGTCGACACCTCGAAAACCTGCAGGCCGCGGGCCTCGAAGTCGGGCCGGACGAACTCGGCGAGCTCGGCCGCCTCCGGGACGTCGATCTTGTTGAGCACGACCACGCGCGGACGTTCTTCGAGCTTGCCGCCGAGGCTCGGCGTGTACTTGGCGAGCTCCGCCTCCAGCGCGTCCACATCGGACACCGGGTCCCGGCCCGGCTCCAGCGTCGCGCAGTCGACGACGTGCACCAGCACCGCGCAGCGCTCGATGTGGCGGAGGAAGTCCAGGCCCAGGCCCTTGCCCTCGGACGCGCCGGGGATGAGACCGGGCACGTCGGCCATCGTGAACACCGTGTCGCCGCCGGTGATGACGCCGAGGTTCGGCACCAGCGTGGTGAACGGGTAGTCGGCGATCTTCGGCTTGGCCGCGGACAGCACCGAGATCAGCGACGACTTCCCGGCGGACGGGAACCCCAGCAGGCCGACGTCGGCGACCGACCGCAGCTCGAGCGTCAGGCTGCGCGCCTCGCCCGGTTCGCCCAGCAGGGCGAACCCGGGGGCTTTGCGGGCCTTCGACGCGAGCGCGGCGTTGCCGAGCCCGCCGCGGCCGCCCTGGGCGGCGACGAACGTGGTGCCCGGACCGATGAGGTCGGCGACCATCTCGCCGTCTTCGGTGAACACGACGGTGCCGGACGGCACCTTCATCACCAGCGTCTCCCCCGCCGCGCCGGCGCGGTTGCTGCCCTGGCCCAGCTTGCCGTTGCCGGCCTTGGCGTGCGGGCGGAAGTGGAAGTCGAGCAGCGTGTGCACGTTCGGGTCGACGACCAGCAGCACGTCGCCGCCGTTGCCGCCGTTGCCGCCGTCGGGGCCACCGAGGGGCTTGAACTTCTCGCGGTGCACCGAGGCGCAGCCGTTGCCCCCGTCACCGGCGGTCAGGTGGATGACCGCGCGGTCCACGAACCGGGACGCCATGACTTCGCCTCACTTCACTCAACGACAGTGTCTTCTGAAAACGCTACGAACAAAACAAACGAGGGGTGGCACCGGATATTCCGGCCCCACCCCTCGTCAGAGGTCTAGACAGAAGCCGAGACTCAGGCTTCCGACGGCACGATGTTGACCGTCTTGCGGCCACGCTTCTCGCCGAACTGGACCGCACCGGCGGCCAGCGCGAACAGCGTGTCGTCGCCGCCACGGCCGACGTTCACGCCGGGGTGGAACTTGGTGCCGCGCTGGCGGATCAGGATCTCGCCCGCGTTGACTTCCTGGCCGCCGAAGCGCTTGACGCCGAGGCGCTGCGCGTTCGAGTCACGACCGTTGCGGGAGCTGGACGCACCCTTCTTGTGAGCCATGGCGAATGCCCTTCTTTGAAAAGTCTCAGTCTGAAACGAAGATCCGGAGAAGCCCTTACAGGGAGATGGCGGTGACCTCGACGCGGGTCAGCTTCTGCCGGTGACCCTGGCGCTTGTGGTAGCCCGTCTTGTTCTTGAACTTGTGGATCCGGATCTTCGGACCCTTGGTCTGCTCGACGACCTTGCCGGTGACCGAGACCTTCGCCAGCGCGTCAGCGTCCGTGGTGACATCGCCACCGTCGACGTACAAAACGGCGGGGAGGATGTGCTCGGTGCCCGGCTCGCCCTCGAGCTTCTCGACCTCGACGACGTCGCCGACGGCCACCTTGTACTGCTTGCCGCCGGTCTTGACGATCGCGTACGCCGACACGGAAGTCTCCTGCATTACTCGACAATGGGTGGGGGCTCCACGCGATCGGCCCGCCTGGTGGAAACGGCGGTCCTGGACTCGCGCAGACAACCTGCTCTGGTGGCAGGCCGTACTACAGGTTACGTGGGGTGCCCCGGTGCGTTACCACCGGGGTCCCCCTAGTCGTTCACTTGCTCTGGTCGGAGGCGTGCACCGGCGGGCCCGCCGGCCGCGACGCCGCCCGGCGCGGACGGCGCCGGGTGGAGCGCACGGCCGGTTCCGGCACGCTGACCTCGGGGTCGGCGGCCGTGACCGGCTCCTCGGCCGGTTCGGGCGCCGGGGACACCTCGACCTCGGGTTCCTCGTCCTGCGGCACCGGCACCTCGTCGGCCTCGGTGGTCACCGGGGTGCCGGCGACCTCCTGGGCGGGCTCGACGGGCGGCTCGGCCGCCACCGGCGTCTCGTCGGCCTCCGTGGTCGCCGGGACGTCCGCGACCTCCCTGGCCGGCTCCGGGGCGGCCCCGTTGCCGTTCAGCCCGCCGTGGTCGTGCTCCTTGGCGACCTTCGAGGCGTTCGCCATCGCCGCCACCGCGGAGGCGATGGACTCGCGCTTCTCGGGTGGCGGGACCGCGTGCACCTCGGCCTTGGCGGCGCCCTCGGACTCCACCTTGGCGGCTTCATCACCCCGGCCGCGGCCGCGCGACCGGCGGGAACTCTTCTCCGCGCCACCGCCGTTACCGCCGTTACCGCCGTTGTTACCGCCATTGCCGTTCCCACCGTGCGACTGCGCCGAGTTACCGGCCGTGCGCTGCACCTCGGTCGAGACGATCACGCCCCGGCCCTTGCAGTGCTCGCACGGCGTCGAGAACGCCTCCAGCAGGCCCGTGCCGATCTTCTTGCGGGTCATCTGCACCAGGCCGAGCGAGGTGACCTCGGCGACCTGGTGGCGCGTGCGGTCCCGGCCGAGGCACTCGGTGAGGCGGCGCAGCACCAGCTCGCGGTTGGACTCGAGCACCATGTCGATGAAGTCGATGACGATGATGCCGCCGATGTCCCGCAGCCGGAGCTGGCGGACGATCTCCTCCGCCGACTCCAGGTTGTTGCGGGTCACCGTCTCCTCGAGGTTGCCACCCGATCCGGTGAACTTGCCTGTGTTGACGTCGATGACCGTCATCGCCTCGGTGCGGTCGATGACCAGGTAACCGCCGCTGGGCAGCCAGACCTTCCGGTCGAGCGCCTTGGTGATCTGCTCGTCGATCCGGTGGTCGGCGAACGCGTCGCCGGTGCCGGTGTAGCGCTTGAGGCGCTCGGTGAGCTCCGGCGCGACGTGGCTGACGTAGCCGTTGATCGTCTCCCAGGACCGGTTGCCCTGGATCTCCAGCTTGGTGAAGTCCTCGGTGAAGAGGTCGCGCACCACCTTGACCAGCAGGTCCGGCTCTTCGTAGAGCATGGTCGGCGCGCCGCCCTTCTTGCCGGAACCGGCGGCGGCCTTCTCCTTGATGACGTCCCACTGCGCCTTCAGGCGGTCGACGTCGCGGCCCAGCTCCTCCTCGCCGATGCCCTCGGAGGCGGTGCGGATGATGACGCCCGCGTCCTCCGGGACGATCCGCTTGAGGATGTCCTTGAGCCGGCGGCGCTCGTTCTCGGGCAGCTTGCGCGAGATGCCGGTGGCGCCGCCCGCGGGGACGTAGACCAGGAAGCGGCCGGGCAGCGAGATCTGCGTGGTCAGCCGGGCGCCCTTGTGCCCGACCGGGTCCTTCGTGACCTGGACCAGCACGGAGTCGCCGGTGGACAGCGCCTGCTCGATCTTGCGGGCCTTGCCCTCCAGACCGGCGGCGTCCCAGTCGACCTCGCCGGCGTAGAGCACGGCGTTGCGGCCGCGGCCGATGTCGATGAACGCGGCCTCCATGCTCGGCAGCACGTTCTGGACGCGGCCGAGGTAGACGTTGCCGACGATCGAGCCGGAGCCCGACTGCGTCACGAAGTGCTCCACGAGGACGCCGTCCTCGAGCACCGCGATCTGCGTCGAGTCGCCGTGCTCGGCGACGACCATGGTGCGCTCGACCGACTCGCGCCGGGCCAGGAACTCGGCCTCGGACAGGATCGGGGCGCGGCGGCGGCCCGCCTCGCGGCCGTCACGGCGGCGCTGGCGCTTGGCCTCCAGCCGCGTCGACCCGCGGACGCTGCGGACCTCGTCGCGCGCCGGGCGCTCGGGCTGCTCGGCCTTCGCCTGGCGGACGTGCGTGACGGTGTTGGGCGGGTCGTCGGTGGTCTCGGCGTCTTCGCCGTCCGAGCCCTTGCGGCGGCGACGGCGGCGGCGACGGCGGCTGCCGCCTTCGCCCTCGTCGGCGTCGCTCTCGGACTCGGACTCGGACGCGGAAGACGAGTCGGACGTCTCGGCGGCGTCCTCGGCCTCTTCGGTGTCCGCTTCGGGCTTTTCGTCGCCGTTGCGACCCCGGCGGCGCGGCTGCTCCTCGGCCTGGTCGTCCTCGTTTTCGGCGGCCTCGTCGGCACCGTCGGCGCCCTTGCCGCGGCCACGGCCGCGACGGCCCCGGCGACGGCGACGGCGGCTGCCGGCGTCATCGCCGTCTTCGTCGGCGCCGGAGTCGAGGCCCGGGGTGGTGTCCTCGCCCTCTTCCTCGACCTCCTCGACGGCCTTCGGCTCGGGCCGCGACGGCGGCTCGGCGAACGGGTCGGCGGGCTTGCGGGCCGGCTTGACCGCGGGCTCGGGCGGCTCCGGCGGCAGGAACACCGGCGACGGCGCGGCGAACACCGGCAGGTGGGCGCGGGTCTTCTGGCGCGGCCGTGGCTTCTCGGCCTCGGCGACCGGCACCTCGGGCACCGCCGGGCGGGTCTCCTGGGGCTGCTGGGCCGCCGGCTCCGGCGCGGCGGCCGGCTCCTCCGCCTCACCGGGCGCGAAGGCCTCGGCCACCTTCAGCGCCACGTCCCTGGTGACGCTCGACTGCGCGCTGCGGACGCTTTCGCCCAGCTCGGCGAGCTTCGCGAGGACGTCCCGGCTGTGCGACTCGAGCAGCTTGGCCAGCGCGTGCACCCGGATCCGGGCGGGCAGGTCGGCCAGCGGGCCGCTCGTGGGTGTGGCGGGATTCCCGCCGGTGTGCTCGGCGGGTGTTTCCGCGTTCGACATGTGGCACCTTCCGCCCCCGGGCGCGTCTGCCGGTTCTCACCGGCAGGGACGCGGCCGCGCAGGGGCCCCTTTCTTCTGTTCGTTCCGCCGTGGTGGTCACCAGCGGCGGGAATCCTTGCCCGGCAACCGGGCGCCGCACCACCGCTTCCGGTGGCGCGCAACCCGGTCAAAGGTCTGCTCGGCGGCGTGCGTAAGGCACTCGCGGCCCCCGGGCCGCCCGCCACGTCGTCCAGCCGCCCGGTTCGCGGGCGGCGACGCGCCGCGGGAGTCCACGCACATCACCGGGCCACAACGCCGCAGGCAGCACCTCTCACGTGCGCCCCGCGGCCCAGCGGCCACCCCGAGTATCCCACACCGGGTGACCACTCCGGTGTACTCGGTACCTCACGGCAGGCACCCGGGCGCGCCGTACCGCCCCCGCGCACCCCACGGCCGGGGGAACTTCGCCGCAGCGCTTGTCCGCCGGGCACGCGGTGGCTACGGTGCGGCTCGGGGTGACCGGGATCTCGCGCACCGGCACCCGCGGTTCCTGCATCCGGTGGGAGGTCCGGTGTCCCTGCTGGCGCGGCCGCTGCGGGCGGCCGTGTGCGCCGTCCTGCTGCTTTCCGGGTGCCTCGTCGCCGGTCCGGCGGCGGCAGGCGAGTCCGGCTGCGCCCACGGGCGGGCCCTGCGCTACGTCGTCACGTTCGACCGCGGCACCCCCGAGGCCGCGGCCCGTGCGGAGATCGAGGACGCCTGCGGGACCACCACCGTCTACTACCCGCAGATCGCCGTCGCCGTCGCCACCTCGGGCGACCCGGGTTTCGGCGGCCGGATCGGGCTCGACCGGGCGTTCAGCGCGCAGGCCGAGCGGCTGGCCGCGCAGCGCGCCGACGTCAAGCCGCAGCCGGTGCGGGCGACGCTGCCCGCGACCGACCCCGCGAAGGTGCCCGCCGCGGACCTGAGCGGGCAGCAGTGGGACATGCGGATGATCGGCGCGGCGCACGGCCCCGACAGCCCGGCGGGCCGTCGGGACGTCGTCGTCGGGGTCCTCGACTCCGGCATCGACCCCGCTCACCCGGACCTGACCGGCGCGCTCGACCGCGGCGACTCCGCCGGCTGCCTGACGGGCGCTCCCGACCGGTCGCCGTCGGCGTGGGCGCCGACGACGTCCGTGCACGGCACGCACGTGGCCGGGATCATCGCGGCGGCCGACGACGGGCACGGCGTGACGGGTGTGGCGCCCGGGGTCAGCGTGGCGTCGGTGAAGGTGATCGACGACCGGGGTTACGCCGACCCGGAGGCCGCGGTCTGCGGCCTGATGTGGGCGGCGGCCCGGCACATGCGGCTGACGAACAGCAGTTTCTTCGTCAACCCGTGGACGCTGTCGTGCATCCGCGGCCACGACCGCGGAGTGGTGCGCGAGGTCCTGGCCCGCGCGGTGGAGTACAGCACCTCGGCGGGGACGTTGAACGTCGCGGCGGCGACGAACGAAGCGGTGGACCTGACGCCGTCGGCGCGTTCGGGAGCCCGTGGGCCGGGCAACGGCTGCGAGGCGCTCCCGGCCGGGCTGCGGGATGTCGTCGCCGTGTCGGCCGTCGGCCCGGACCGGGTCAAGGCGGGCTACAGCTCGTACGGGCTCGGCGTGATCGACGTCACGGCGCCGGGCGGCGAGGCCGGCGGGTGCGTGCTGTCGACGGTGCCGGGCGGGTACGCGCCGCTGTGCGGGACGTCGATGGCGGCCCCGCACGTCACGGGGGCGCTGGCGCTGCTGGCGTCCGCGGCTCCCGAGGCCGGGCCCCGTCAGCTGCGGCGGACGCTCGAGGCCGGGGCCGCGCCGATGGCGTGCCCGGCCGACTACGACCTGACCGGGGACGGGCTGCAGGACGCCTACTGCGCGGGGTACGAGGGGTACAACGGGTTCTACGGGCACGGGTTGGTGACCGTGCCGGCGCCCGCCGCCCCGGCCGGAGGACCCGACCCGGCTCGCTGACCCGCGGTGTCCCGTGCGCGAAGCCGGATCTCGCGTGATTGGAGACGGGACTCGCGTGATCGAAGGCGGATCTCGCGTGACTGGCGGGGCATCTCGCGTGATTGGCGGGGCATCTCGCGTGATTGGCGGGGCATCACGTCACGTCAGGAGGAATCACGTCACGTCAGGAGGAGTTTGGCGATTCGGCGGGTGGAGGCCCACAGGCCCACTGCTCCCAGTAGCAGCAGGTAAGCCAGGTTGACCAGCATGCTGGGCGAGAGGATGCCCGTTGCCAGGCCGCGCATCAGCTCGATCGCGTGGTACAGCGGGAGGCAGCGGACCACCCACTGCAGCGGCTCCGGGTAGACCGACAGCGGGTAGAACGTCGTCGCGAAGAGGAACATCGGGGTCAGGACCAGCTGGATGTAGTCGAACTGGGCCGTCGACCGCAGGAACGTCACCAGTGCCATGCCGATCGCCGAGAACGCCAGGCCCACCAGCAGGGCCGCCGGGACCATCAGCAGGGCCCACCAGGACGCCAGCAGTCCCATCGCCGCCGCGATCGCGAGGAACGCCACCGCGTAGATGCCGCCGCGGGTGATCGCCCAGCCGATTTCGCCCAGGGCCACGTCCAGCGGGCCGATCGGGGTCGCCAGCATCGCGTCGTACAGCTTCGCGTAGCGCAGCTTGAAGAACAGGTTGTACGTCGATTCGAACACGGCGCCGTTCATCGCCGACGTCGCCAGCAGCGCCGGCGCCACGAACGCCACGTAGCCCATCGGGTGCCCGTCCGGGCCTGTCACCTCGGTGACCAGCTTGCCGAACCCGAGCTGGAACGCCAGCAGGTAGAGGAACGGCTCGACCGCGCCGGCCAGGAAGAGCAGCCAGTTGGCGCGGGACACCATGACCGAGCGCTCGACGAGCATGCGGGCGCGGCCCGCGTACAACGCGGGCGGGAGGATGCGCAGGAACAGCCCGGCGCGGGCCTCGACGGTCGTCACCTCAGACCACCAGCCTCCGGTAGAAGGCCCGGTGCGCGAGCACCCACCCGGCCGCGAACAACGCCGTCAGCACCGCGAAGTGGCCGAGCATCGTCCAGCCGCCGACGCCGCCGATGCTCACGCCGCGGGCCAGCTGGGTGCCGTGCCACAGCGGCGAGAGCCAGGCCAGCCAGCGGATCGCGGCCGGCAGCTGGGAGATCGGGAAGAACGTGCCGGAGAACAACGTCATCGGCATCACGACGAACCGGAAGATCAGCCCGAACCGCTGGCCTTCGTCGAACGTCCGCGCGGCGAGGGCGGACATCGGCGTGGTGCAGGCGAGCCCGGTGACCGTGCCGGCCAGGACCACCAGCAACACTCCCGGCCCGGTCCAGGCGCCGAAGAACAGCGCGACGAACGCGTAGATCGCGCCCGCCAGCGTCAGGCGCAGGGCCGACCAGATCAGGTGGCCGCCGAACACCTGGCCCGGCGACACCGGGGTGGCCGTGACGGCCAGGTAGTCCTTCTGCCACTTGAACCCGGAGAGGACGGGGTAGCTCGACTCGCCGACCGCCTGCTGCGCGGCCCCGGCGGCCAGCAGGGCGGGCGCGATGTACTGCAGGTACGACAGGCCGCCGGTGACCGCGCCCGGCCGCACCTGCGAGCCGAAACCCAGGCCCATGGCGGCGAGGAAGAGCACCGGCTGGAGGCCGGTCGAGTACAAAGTGGACACCCAGTGGCGGCGGTACCAGGTCCAGCGCCCTTCGACCTGCAGCCAGGCGCCCTGCCACTTGCCGACCACGCGGCCGGTCGAAACGGTCGAGACGGTCGCCATCAGTCCACCAACGTCCGGCCGGTCAACCGGAGGAACACGTCCTCCAGCGAACTCCGGCGCACCAGGCTCGACAGCGGCCGGACACCGCGGGAATGGACGTGCTCCAACGTGTCCTCGCCGTCGTCGCTGTACAGCAGGACCCGGTCGGGGAGCACCTCCACGCGCTCCGCCAGCCCGTCCACGTGCTGCGCCGCCGAGACCTGCTCCCCCGGCACGAACCGCAGTTCGACCACCTCGCGCGTCGAATACCGCCGGATCAGGTCGGCCGGCGAGCCCTCCGCCGCGATGCGGCCGTGGTCCATCACCACCAGCCTGTCGCACAGCTGCTCGGCTTCGTCCATGTAGTGCGTCGTGACGATCAGCGTCGTGCCCTGGGCCTTGAGCCGGAACAGCCGGTCCCACAACAGGTGCCTCGCCTGCGGGTCGAGGCCCGTCGTCGGCTCGTCGAGCAGGAGCAGCTCCGGGTCGTTGACCAGCGAGCGGGCGATCGTCAGCCGCCGTTTCATGCCGCCCGACAGCGGGTCCACCTTGTCTTCGGCCCGGTCGGTGAGATGGGCGAACTCCAGCAGCTCGGCCGCCTTGCGCCGCGCCGCCGCCCGCGACAGCCCGAAGTAGCGGCCGTAGATCAGCAGGTTCTCCCGGACCGTCAGCTCGACGTCCAGGTTGTCCTGCTGCGGCACGACACCCAGGCGCGCGCGGATCCGCGGCCCGGCCACCTCCGGGTCCAGCCCCAGCACGCGGAGGTCGCCGTCGGTGCGGGGCGACACGCACGAGATCATCCGCATGGTCGACGACTTGCCCGCGCCGTTGGGGCCGAGGAAGCCGAACGCCTCCCCGCGCCGCACCTCGACGTCGATCCCGCGCACGGCCTCGAACCCGCCGAAGCGCTTCACCAGTGCTTTGGCCTGCACCAGCGCCGGTTCCCGGTCCTCCGATTCGTCCACCCCCCGACCATACGAGCGGGCACCGACAAAAACCGAGCGGATTACCGAGGTTCGGCTACCGGGTGCGCTCAGTGCGGTCGTCGTACTGTTCGCGAGCGGTGATGACTTCTCCGATGTGCAGCACGGACCACTCCGTGAGCGCTTTCAGCGGTTCCCGCAGCGTCCGGCCGAGCGCGGTCAGCTCGTACTCCACGTGCGGCGGCACCTCCGGGTACACGGTCCGGCTGATCAGCCCGTCGCGTTCCAGGGTGCGCAGGGTCTGCGTGAGCATCTTCTCGCTCACGCCCGCCAGCGCCTGCCGGAGACGACTGAACCGGGAGGTCCCGTTCCGGCCGAGTTCGCCCAGCACGAGGACCGCCCACTTGCTGCCGATCTGGTCGAGCAGGTCCCGCGACGGGCAGCCGCGCTCGTACGGATCGAATGACGGCATGGGCCCGGTCACATCCTCGACAGCAGCCATCCGGCTCACCTCAATGCTTTCGCTGCGGTAAGTACCCTACCAACAAGTGGCTACTCCCCAGCAGAGAGTGTCCAGGTCATCCTGATGTTCCACCCCGCAGCGGACGGACCGCGGCTGCGTGCGAGGCACGCGCGGAAGGAAGGAATGACCATCATGCCGATCGTCGTCACCGGAGCCACCGGCCAGCTGGGCAGGCTCACCGTCGAGGCACTGCTGCGGCGCGGGACCCCGGCCGCGGACATCATCGCGACCGGCCGGGACACCGCCGGGATCAAGGATCTGGCCGACCGGGGCATCACGGTGCGCCGCGCCGACTTCGCGGACACCGACGGCCTGGCCGGGGCATTCGCGGGGGCGGACCGGCTGCTGCTCATCTCGGCCTCGGTCCCCGTGGGCGAGCGGGTCGCCAACCACCGCCGCGTGATCGACGCCGCGGCATCCGCAGGCGTGTCGCTGGTGGCCTACACGAGCACGACGCACGCGGACACGGCCACCACCGTCATCGGGGCCACGCACGGCGAGACCGAGGCGTACCTGCGGGACCGCGGAATCCCCAGCGTGCTGCTGCGCAACGGCTGGTACCTGGAGAACTACACCGGCCAACTGCCGCAGATCCTGCAGAACGGCGTGGTCGTCGGCGCCGCCGGCGACGGGCGGATCAGCGCCGCGTCCCGCGCCGACTACGCCGAGGCCGCCGCGGTCGTCCTCACCACCGAAGGCCACACCGGCGCCGTGTACGAGCTCGGCGGCGACGAATCATTCACCCTGACCGAGCTCGCCGCCGCGATCTCCGCTGCGGCCGGGAAGCAGGTGACCTACGCCGACCTCCCGGTGGCCGGCCTCGCCGAGGTGCTGGCCGCCGCGGGCCTGCCCGCCGAGCTGGCGGAGGTCCTCGCCGACGCCGACCGCGGCATGAACCGCGGCGAGATGTACACCGGCTCCGGCGACTTGCGCCGCCTGATCGGCCGCCCGCCGGTGACCCTGGCCGAAGCACTCGCGGCCGCCCTACGGCACTGACGTCGAACTCGTCGACCTCAGTGGCCGCGGACCGTCACCACCAGGGTCTGCGAGACGCCGTTGACCAGCACGGACAGCCGCGCGACCCCGGGGCGCACCGCCGTCAGCACGCCCGAAGCGGAGTCGAACGAGACGACACCCCGGCCGACGGTCCAGTCGGCGCTCACCGGGTACGCCACCGGCACGTCCCGCGTTCCCTGCCGGACCGAGGCGCGCACCTGCCCGCGGTCACCGGGCGCCATCGACGACGGCCCGGTCAGCGTCAGCGAGTCGACGTTCGGGCGCGTCTCGAACCGCACCGGCTGGGCGCGGTCGGCCGGGTCGACGCGCAGCAGCGTCCAGCCGACGAACCCGCCGTCGCCCGGTGCGGCCGCGGGCGCCTTGCCCGAGTTGCCGTTGACCAGGTACGGCACCCCGTCGACCCGGGACAGCGAGAACACGCCGGCGTGCGAGGCCACGGCGGCGGCCGGCTTGCCGGACGCCTGCTCGAACCCGGTGAGCCACTGCGTCAGCAGGGTCGCTTCCTTGCGGTCGCCGAGCTGGGAGTTCCCGGTCGGGCTCGGGTCCTCGACGGGGTGGTGCATCGCGACGACGACCCCGCGCACGAACCGGTCCGCCGCCGCGGAGTCCAGCGCCGAACGCAGCACCCGGACCTGGTCGAACCCGCCCGCCCGGAGCGAACCGCGCGAGGAGTCCAGCAGCACCAGCCGGATGCCGCGGACGTCGACGACCCGGTGCGTCACGCCGAAGACGGCCTGGAAGTTCGCGAGGCCGTTGCCGGCTTCGGCCTCGTGGTTGCCCGGCAGGTAGTACCAGGGCACCTTGCCGTCGAGCTCGTCGGCGATCACCCGCCGGGCCAGCGCGAAGTCCGGTGCCGTGCCGCGGTCGACGAAGTCGCCGTTGAGCAGGACCAGGTCCGGTTTCGCCGCGACGGCTTCGCGCAGGGCCCGCCGCGCCTGGGCGACCAGCGGGCCCGCCGGGTCGTCCGCAGTGAACTGGGCGTCGCTGACCACCGCGACCCGCAGGCCGCCGGTCAGGACGCCGTCGGTGACCAGCGCCGGGTCGTGCGGGGCCGGGTCGGCGGGCACGGTCGTCGTCGGCGCCACCTCGAAGGTCAGGTCGTCGAACACCAGCCGGCCCTCGTACTGCTGGTCCGGCACGTTCTCGACGGCGTAGAAGCGCGCCAGGCGCTGTCCGGCGGGCAGGCCCGCCGGGACCGCCGCCGTGACGTACCGCCAGCCCGTCCAGTCCACGCTGAGCGCAAGGTCCACAATGGACGCCACGTTCGCCGCGTCACGCAGTTCCGCCCGCAGCCAGGCCCCCTTGCCGTCGCCGTTCACCCACAGCCCGATCTTCTGCGTGCCGTCCGGGACGGGCAGCGGGGCCGACGGCGTCACGTAGGCCGCGCGCGTGGCCGTCGTGCCGGTGAGCCGGTAGTCCAGCGCGAGCCCGGTGCCGCCGTCGCGGCCGGGCGCGGCGGACAGCGCCGCGCCGACGACCGCCGGGAACACCGTGGCGCTCCAGCCCGCCGGGCCGTTCAACGGGGACGCCACCTGCGCCACCGTGCCGACCGAAGTGGCCAGGTGCGTGGTCAGACCGGCCGCCGACGCGGTGATCGCCGACGCGCCGGACGAGGTCAGCGCCGTGACCGCGTACCCGTCGCCGGACGGTTCGACCCGCACGACCGAATGGTCGTAGTCGAGCTTGACGTCGTCGGGCTCCAGCCAGGTGCCGTAACCGTCGGCGTCGTAGCCGTAGACCTTGAAGGTGCTTCGCGCGCCGACGCCCGAGAGCGCGACCTGCTCGGTGCTCGTGCCGAGCCGGACCGGACGGCCCAGCACCGAAAGCGCGGTCTTCCCCGCCGCCCGCCCGGACCGCGCGACGACGTCGACGGCGCCCGCGCTGTGCCCGGTGACGACGCCGCGGGTCACGGTCGCCCGGCGGACGTCCGACGTGCTCCAGCGCGGTTCGGCCGCCACGGCGGCGCCGGTTTCGTCGTGGCCGTCGGGGACCAGGTGCCGGGTCAGGCCGGACAGCACGCGGTTCGCGCCGTCGGCTGCCACCGCGGGCGCCGGCGCGAACCCGGTGAGCCTGCCGCTGCCGGGCACGGTCGCGAAGCCGATCCCGTTGGGCACCAGGCGTTCCCCGCCGTCGGACGGCGAATTCCGGACGCTGGGTGCTGCTTCGCCTTCGTTGCGCGCCAGGAGCGTCGACGAACCGCCGCCGTCGAGGTTGATCGCGTCGTCGGCGCCGAGGCTCTTCATGTGCCGGGCGAGCTGGAGCTCGGTCATCCCGCGGCTGTCGGCCTGCCGCCCGTCCACCGTGGCCAGCCACATCTTCCGGCCGTCGGCGGAAAAGCCGACCGCGGTCCGCGGGTGCATCGCGACGTCGTCGACCGGCTGGACGACGCCGTCGCGGAGGAGGACTTCGTTGCCGCCCACGGCAACCGCGATCTTCCCGGCGTCCGAGCGCGGCGCGTACGCGACGCCGACCGCGTCTCCCGGCTTGAGCGCGGCGAGGGCGTCCGCACCGGCTTCGCGAGCCAGCAGCAGCGTCGTGCCCGCCGCGATCGGACCGGCCGCGGGCTGCTCGCGCACGGCGGTCACCACACCGTCGCGGAGTTCGGCTTCGCGCACGCGAGAAGCACCGGCGACCGACGTCTGACGCCCTGAGGCACCCCACAACGGCGTGTAGACGCCGATCGCGTCCTTGTCGAGGACCGGGCTGTTGAAGTTGGTCGCCTTCACCGCGCCACCGGGCAGCGTCACGGTCGCTTCGAGGAAGACCGAAGCCAGCTGCGCCTTGCCCGCGTCGGTGATCGACGCGGTGAGGTTGTGGCCGGCGGCGGGCGCGGTCTGCAGCTGCCCGCGGTCGATGCCGACGCCGATCGGCGCGCCGGTGGCGCTGATGTCGAAGAAGTCGCCGTTGACGCCGGCCACCGCGCCCGCCCGCGCGAGCTGCTGCGAGAGCGGCGTGCGCGCGGAGACCGTGCCGGGGCTCAGGTACGTCGGCTTCAGGACCTTGCTGCCGAGGTCGACGGCCAGGGTGTCGCCGCGGATCCAGCCCGCCGGGTCGAAGCGGTCGAACTGCGTGAGGTTCAGCCCGGGCGCGACCTCGGTGGTCGCGCTGCCGGTCACCAGGCCGTCGTCGGGGTCCGCGGCGGCGAAGGCACTCGGGCCTTCGTGGGCCGAGGACGCGGCGGGCGCGGCCTCGACCGGCGGCGTGCCGAGCGGTGCCTTCAGCGGATCGGCCGGGACGGCGAACGCCGTCGCGAACAGGGCGAGCAGCGGCAACGCCAGGTGTGACTTCTTCACCGAGTACCCCAGTATCGAGTGAGAGCGAGTCGCACCAGCACAGCGCAGCGGCACGGCCGGGGGAAGGCTTCCCGGTGAACGCCGCCTGAATGGTCTAGAACAGCTACCGGCTCACGCCGTGAAGGGCGCCCGGAGGAACTGTCCGGCCAGCGCGGTGTCGCCGGACAGGCGCGGCGGGGTGGCCGTTCGCTTCCACAGGTGCAGCAGGAGATCACGGGCCGTCGCGTCGGCGGTCGCGGCGGGCTCGACGGCCGGGCCGAGTGCGGGTGGCTGCCCCGGGTGCAGCGTCCAGGCATCGCCGGTGTCGGTGGCGCGCAGCGCGAGTGGCGCGTCCAGCGACGGCGCGGGGTGCCAGCGGGTGACCCGCGGCAGCCAGACTGTCAGGACCTCGTCGACCCCGTCCGCGGCGACGGCCGGGTCGAGCACGTGCCCGCTCCCCGAGTCGGCCAGGTGGACGGCGGTTTCGTGCACCTGGCGGCGGAACCAGAACGCCTTGGTCTTCCCGGTGCCGCCGAAGTGCCAGCACGGCGCTGCGGGATCGGCGGCTTCGAGCTCGCCGAGCAGCAGCTGTGCGCTTTCGGCGTACCACGACGGCAGGTCGGCGCCCGCCGGCTGTTCGAAGTCCTGCGGCTGGACCTCGCCGGTGCGGACGACGGTCGCCGCCCAGCGGTGCACGTTGCCCAGGTGCGTCGCGAGGTCGGCGACGCTCCAGCCGGCGCAGTCGGGCACCGCGGCGGCCGGGTCGGCGGTGCGCAGCTTGTCGGTGAAGGCGCCGGTCAGCTCGGCCAGCACCGGCAGGTAGTCACGCGGCGCGAACGGCATCGTCGTCATGCAGGCTCCGGGAAAAGGGGAACCGGGGCCACGCGGACGTGGCCCCGGTTCACGAGCATCACAGGTCGGGGAACCAGAGCTTCAGCTCGCGCTCGGCCGACTCCGGCGAGTCCGAACCGTGGACCAGGTTGTACTGGGTCTCCAGCGCGAAGTCGCCGCGGATGGTGCCCGGGGTGGCCTTCTCGACCGGGTCGGTGCCGCCGGCCAGCTGGCGGAACGCGGCGATGGCGCGCGGGCCCTCGACGGCGAGCGCGACCAGCGGCCCCGAGGTGATGAACTCCAGCAGGTCGCCGAAGAACGGCCGCTCCTTGTGCTCGGCGTAGTGCTCTTCGGCCAGCGCCTGCGGAACGGTCCGCAGCTCGAGCGCGGCGAGCTTGAGGCCCTTGCGCTCGATCCGCGAGATGACTTCGCCGACGAGGCCGCGCGCGACGCCATCGGGCTTGACCAGGACCAGCGTGCGTTCAGTCACGACGGTGTTTCTCCTCAATACTTTTTCGGGGGTCCGGGTGGCGAAGCCCCCGGCTCGGGGCGAAGCCCCGGATGTCACTGGCAGTGGGTTTCGGTGCGCGCGAGCCTAGCCGACCCCGCTCAGCGGCCTTGCGGGTGCAGTGTCTTCGACCACAGCGACGCGCCGGTGGCGTCGCGCAGGTCCACCGTCAGGTCACCGCTCGCGCCGTCGACGTTCAGCTCGCCGAAGTGCTGGAAGCCGTCGATCGGGGCCGTGTTCGCCGCCGGTGGGGCGTGCACGAACTCCGCCCGCGGGCCGAACGTCGGGTCCAGGGTGTTGGGCCCGAACGCGCCCGCGTTCAGGGGGCCCGACACGAACTCCCAGAACGGGTCGAAGTCCTGGAAGGCGGCCCGGTCGGGCGAGTAGTGGTGGGCGGCGGTGTAGTGGACGTCGGCGGTCAGCCAGACGACGTTGCGGACGCGGCGGCGCTGGATCTCCCGCAGCACCCAGGCCAGTTCGGTCTCGCGGCCGCCGGGTGCGCCCGGCCGGTTGTTGGCCACGGCTTCGATCGCCGTGCCGTCCGGGACGACCAGGCCCAGCGGCATGTCGGCCTGGACGATTTTCCAGGTCGCCGTGCTGCGGCCGAGCGCGTCGGCCAGCCAGCGGGCCTGGGCGTCGCCGAGGATGTAGCCCGGCTTGGTTTGGTCCGCCGTGTTGGCGTTGCGGTAGGTCCGCATGTCGAGGACGAAGATCTCGACGCGGGAGCCGTAGGTGAAGCTGCGGTAGACGCGGCCGTCGACGGCCCGGCGGGAGTCGATCGGGTGCCACTCGTGGAAGGCCTGGTACGCCCGCGGCGCGAGGACGTCGACGCGCTTCTCGGTGTAGGCCGGGTTGTCGAGGATTTTGCCCGGGTACCAGTTGTTCAGGACTTCGTGGTCCGGCGGCCCTGTTTGAGACGCGGACTTAGGCATCGGGTTCCGACGTACCGGGCGGCGTCCACCAATCCAGAAGATCGCGGAGATGCTGCACGTTCTCCGAGGTCAAGAGCAGTTCGAGCTTCTCCTCTTGATTGCCGCCGAACACTTTTGTTTCAACTACCAGCCGCCGCAGGTGGCCTCCGAAGGTCGCCGAGTACGAGCGGTCGCCAATCATCCCGACTTTCGTCACCGTCAAGAGCCCACGCGCAGCCAGATCGGCGCCCATGAGGATCATGTCGGGTGCGCCGGTGTCGCTGGGAGTAAGTCCGCCGCTGGTCACGAGCCATGGCTCCCCCGCGTCCATGGCCGCCTTATGTTCTGAGCAGACGACTGCTTCTACCAGTGGGCCGTCTGACGGACCAAGGTTGATGATCTCAGCGGGTGGCCGCTGGCATCGTAGAACGCGGCATGGCATCGCTCTCCTCCTCAGCTCGCAGGCGCGTTTCCAGCGTGCCAGCGTAAGCCGATTGGTGGGGATGACAAGCCGCCATGCTGAGCGTTGGACGGAAACCCACTAGCGGGTGACCTCGTACATCTCGTCGACCTACCTCAGATGGCGACATGCGGCAGCCTTCTGACGATTGGAGTCCGGGCGGTCCCTCGCTCTCAAACCGTCTTCCCTGGTAGCCGCTGGTATGCTGTTGTTGCTTGACGCGCTTGGTGGTCTTTCCACCAAGCACGTCACGAAAGCGTTCCATGCAGCCGCCAGCAAGCAACAGCACAGGACCAGACTAAGGCACCAAGCGAAGCGTCTCATTGTTCGAATGTGAGCGATTCCATGGAAATCTTGCCCGGATTCACATCACGGCTCTCGTCCTGAACTAAAAAGCCCCATGATCCATCCCACGTCGGGACGGTAACGCCATAACTCTCATCATCCCTCAGACGCCAGCCCGGTGGCCAAACATCAGCACCGCCCCGCCTCTTTCCGATGGGCAGCTTTGCGCACGCCTTCTCAAACTCTGGCGGAACGTTAAAAGTTACACCTTCAAAAGAGGCTTTAGCTTGAAATAACGTAGCTCGAAAAAATGCTTGCTTTTCAAAAGTCGCTCGATCAAAGTATGCCAGCTCGTGAAACCCGACACCGCCAATAAAGGCGTCATCCAAGAATCTTGCGTTAATGAAGTCCGCCTTCGCGCCAAATTGAACAGAGTCAAACCAAGTGACACCGCCGAAGTTGCAGCCCTGAAGAGTCGCTTGAGATGCGAACTGCGCGCGATAAAAGTTTGCCTGCCCGTCAAAGTGGGCAGACAAGAAGAACGCCACATCCGCAAACTTCGCCTCCACAAAGGCAGCTGAACCTTTGAAAGTAGTTGAAGTGAAATCAGCAATCCCTGCGAACTTCGCACCATTGAACGTTGCAGCCCCCTCGATCACCGCACGCCCAAATCCGACACGTGCAGTAAATGTCGTGCCACTGCAGTCAATATTCCGCACGACGCGTGCATCAAAGTCAAGAGATGCGAGACTGGCCCCAGATAGGTCTAGGTCGATATCAGGCCAGAATGTCGAAACTGGATCCTGACGGTTATCACCTGGCCGCAAATGTGAACATATTACCCGCTGTACCGCATTTCTAACCTCCTGCTCCTCCCTCCGTGTCGCGTCAGGTTCGACTGCGGATTCGTCATCGACCGCCTCTAGAACACTAAACTCCTTGAAATCGAGTCGCACAGGAGCCGTGGCCGGCCACTTTCCAAGCATTGATGGGCCAGAGGATTTGACTACTTCGTGCGGCATCCTAAGATAGGCGCACAGCACATTCATGATTGCCTGACGCAGCCTGGCATCGTCATTCTCTTGACCTAGACGTTCGAGCGCATAAACGCCTGCGAGCCGAACCGCCGCCTTCTCTGAACCTAGTTGATCTGCAGCTTTTGTATACAGCTCGATTATACGACGCTGCGTAGCGTCATGACGTGCATCGTCAGCGACGCGAAGCTGATGCTCTCTTGTATCCTCCGCGACGCGGCGTTGGTGATCAAGTACTTCATTTGCTTGCTTAACGGCAATTTCTGCGTAGCGTTGCCGCCGCGCCGCTAGCAGCAGAGCAACGAACCCGCCCGTGCCAAGCACAATCGACCCTGCGGTCTTTATAGCATCGAGTTTTCCAGCTTGCGCATTCGTTCCATCGCCAAACTTTGTAATCAGGAACCAAAAGGCAAATGCCGCAACGAGCGCAGCTATGATACCACCGATCCAGATCGTCGCTGCGGACATCACTGGCGGACTAGTTGGGATCGGCGGTTCGCCGCGTTCGACGGCGCCCTCGTTGTCGACAGTCACCCCGCAAGTATCACGCCCGAGATGGCTTGCCGCCCCGCAGGCAGTCGATGATAGTGTGTTGTTGGTTGACGCGCTTGGTGGTCGTCCCACTGGACATAGGCGGGCACCCGCGCCGCGAAGCGCTTGAAGTTCTCGTCGAGGCGGTTGTAGGCGTGCTGGCCGCGGAACTCGTCCAGCGTCTCGGCCACCTTCGACTTCTCGGGCGTGACGACGTTGCGCCAGGTACGGCCGCCTGGCAGCGCGACGGTTTCGGTGAGCGGGCCGTCGGAGTACACCGTGTCGCCGCTGTGCAGGAACAGGTCCGGGCGGCGGGCCGCCATCGCCGAGAAGATCGTCATGCCGCCCAGCTCGGGGTTGATGCCCCAGTTCTGGCCGACGACGTCACCGGACCACAGGATGCGGGCGTCGCGGCGGCCCACCGGCGCGGTGGCGAACCGGCCGGTCAGCGGCTCGCTCGTGGTGCGCCCGTCGAGGGCCTCGGCGGTCACGCGGTAGTGGTACTCCGTGCCCGGTGCCAGTGCGGGGACGCGCACGCGGCCGGTGCCGCCGCTGTCGGGACCCGCCGGCGGGCCCGGCACGCGGCGGGCGTGCCGGAACGACGGGTCGCGCGCGATCTCGACGACCAGGCGCGAGGGCCGGTCCGCCCGGGACCAGACGATCGCCGAACCGGGCGTGACGTCGCCGGACTGGACGCCGTGGGTGAGCACCGGGCGGTCGCGGCGGACGAGCGGGACCGCGGCGAAAGCCGTCGAGGGCACGACGAGACCGGCCGCGACGGCGGAAGCGCCGGTGAGCCCGGCCTTGAGCAGCGTGCGGCGGGAATGGTGGGTCGGTTCGGTCATGCGCGGTTTCTATCCCGCCGCGGCCAACGCCGGTTTGCGCGCGGGTGAACGAATACCGGGGGTTTCCCCCATGTCCGGACTTCGTCGCCGTCGGTAGCGTGGCCATCACGACAAGGGGGTTCGAATGCCATCGATCCGCAAGGGGCTGGCTGTCTTCGCCGCCGCGCTCGCCGTCACGGCACTCGGCGCGGGGGTCGCGAACGCCGGGGAGGACGGCACCAAAGCCGTCCTCCGCTACACCGAACACGGCATCCCGCACATCGTCGCCAAGGACTTCGCCGGCCTCGGCTACGGGTACGGGTTCGCGGCGGCGACCGACAACGTCTGCGAGCTCGCGAAGATCTACGTCACGGTGAGCGCGCAGCGGTCGCGGTACTTCGGCCCGGACGGCGGCGGCTACCCGTCGCTGTCCGAGGCGAAGACCAACCTGCACAGCGACCTGTTCTTCCAGCAGCTCAACGACTCCGGCGTGGTCGACCGGCTGGTCGCCCGGCCCGCGCCGCAGGGACCGCGGCCCGAGGTCCGGCAGGTCGTTTCGGGCTACGTCAAGGGGTTCAACGCCTTCCTGGCCCGCACCGGCCGGGCCGGGATCACCGATCCGGCCTGCCGCGGCGCGGACTGGGTCCGGCCGATCACCGAACAGGACTTCTACCGGCACTTCTACGCCATCGCCGTCACCGGTGGCCTCGGCTTCGTCACCGAAGGCCTCTTCGCGACGCCGCCGTCCGGCACGGCGGCCGCGAGCCCGGGCACGCCCGCGCAGCTGTCCGCGAGCCTGCGTGACGGGCTCGGCAAAGGCGGGCTCGGCAGCAACGGCATCGCCATCGGCAGCGACGGGACGGCGGCGGGCCGGGGCAGCGTGCTGCTCGGCAACCCGCACTACCCGTGGCACGACGGACGGCGGTTCTGGCAGAGCCAGCTGACCATCCCGGGCCGCGTCGACGTGGCCGGCGCGAGCCTGCTCGGGATGCCGTTCGTGATGATCGGGCACACCGCGGACGCGGCCTGGACGCACACCGTGTCCACCCCGGTCACCTTCGGCCTGTTCGAGGTACCGCTGAGCCCCGGGGACCCGACGACGTACCTGGTCGACGGCAAGGCCGAAAAGATGACCTCCCGCGAGGTCACGGTCCAGGTGCGCCAGGCCGACGGCTCGCTGAAGCCGGTCCACCAGACCTTCTGGGCGACGCGGTACGGCCCGGTGCTGAACGACGTCGGCGGGTTCGCGGTGCCGTGGACGGCGAAGTCGGCGTACGCGCTGCGAGACGCCAACGCGACCAACCTGCGTGGGTTGAACACGTGGTTCGAACTCGACCAGGCCCGCAGCACGGCCGACATCGTCCGCACGCTCAGCAGCACCCAGGGTGTGCCGTGGGTCAACACCATCGCCGCCGACCGGGCGGGCAACGCGCTCTACGCCGACATCCAGGTCGTCCCGCACGTCACCGACGAGCAGGCAGCGGCCTGCAGCACCCTCGTGGGGCAGCAGACGTTCCCCGCCGAGGGACTGGCCATTTTGGACGGCGGGAAGTCGGCGTGCCAGTGGGGTTCCGACCCGGGCGCGCTGGAGCCGGGGCTCTTCGCGCCGTCGAGGCTGCCGCAGCAGCAGCGCCGGGACTACGAGCTGAACACGAACGACAGCGCGTGGCTCGCGAACGCCCGCGCGCCGATCACCGGCTACCCGCGGATCGTCGGCGACCAGGCCACCGAGCGCAACCCGCGCACCCGGGAAGCGTTGCTCACGGCCGAAAAGGGCGGCTTCACCACGGACTCGATGAAGCGGGTGCTGTTCGCCGACCACAGCCTGTTCGCCGACCTCGCGGCGGCGGACCTGGCGAAGCTGTGCGCGTCCTTCCCGGACGGGCAGGCGCCGTCGTCGGCCGGTCCGGTGCCGGTCGGCCCGGCGTGCACCGCGCTGGCGGACTGGGACCACCGGTACACGCTCGACAGCCGGGGCTCGCTGCTGTTCCAGCGGTTCGCCGTCCGGCTCGGCGGGCTCGACCGGTTCACCGTGCCGTTCGACCCGAAGGCGCCGGTGACCACGCCGAACACGCTGAACGTCGGGAACGCCGACGTTCGGAAGGCGTTCGGGGACGCGATCACGGAGCTGCGGACGGCGGGACTCGCCCCGGACGCGCGGCTGCGCGACGGCCAGTCCGTCACCCGCAACGGCGACCGCATCCCGATCCACGGCGCGCAGGGTTTCCTCGGCGTGCTCGACGTGGTGACACCGCAGTGGGACACCGCGCGCGGCAACACCGAGGTGGCGCACGGCTCCAGCTACATCCAGGTGGTCGGGTTCGGCGGGCGCGGGTGCCCGGACGCCTCGACGTTGCTGACGTACTCGCAGTCGGCCAATCCGAATTCGCCGTACTTCAGTGACCAGACGAAGCTCTTCAGCCGTGGTGCCTGGGTGGCGGAACGGTTCTGCGAGGCCGACATCCTGCGCTCCCCCGCCCTGCGGGTGGTCGTGCTGCGTTGACGGCCCGGCGGAGGCGGGCGCTCAGCCGCTCGTCTCCGCCGCCAGCGCCCGCAGCGCGGCGAACGCCTCGTCGAGGTGCTCGTCCAGGCCGCGGGCGGACTCCCCGATCCAGGCGCCGGCCGCGTGGTGGAAGGTGGTCCAGCCGACGTGGGCGGCCAGCGCGGCGAGCCGGTCGCCGACTCCTCGCGCGCGCAATGCCTCGGCGAGGGCGTCGGCCATCGCGGCCGCCTTGGCCAGATCGCGCTCCCGCAGCGCCGGAGTGGCGGCGATGACCGCCAGCCGCGGTTGCGCGAACGGCCGGTTCGCCGCGAGGACCCGCCCGGCTTTCCGGAAGGCGCCGAGCAGGACCTCCAGTGGCGGCAGGCCTTCCGGCGCGTCGGCCACCGACCGGACCAAGTCCGCGCGAAGGTCGGCTTCGCCGTCGAACAGCACCTCGCGCTTGTCCGGGAAGTGCCGGAAGAAGGTGCGTTCGGTGACACCGGCCCGGGCGGCGATCTCGGCCGTGGTGGTCCGGTCGAAGCCCCGCTCCGCGTACAGCTCCAACGCCGCCTGCTGCAGGCGGCGGCGCGCTTCTTCTCCGCTTCGTGGCACGGCGTCAGCCTACCGGTAGCGACAGCGGCTGACACTACGCGGTAGAGTCAGTAGCGTCAGTCACTGTCACTACCCCGGAGAGAGTCCCATGCACGTGTTCGTCACCGGCGGCTCCGGCCTGACCGGTCCCGCCGTCGTCGCCGAGCTGATCGCGGCCGGCCACACCGTCACCGGCCTGGCGCGCTCGGAGGCGGCCGCCGCCCGGCTGGCCGCGCTCGGCGCCACCCCGCACCCCGGCTCGCTCGACGATCTGGACAGCCTGCGCCGCGGCGCCGAAGCCGCGGACGGCGTCCTGCACATGGCCTTCGGCGGCGATTTCAGCGATCCCGACGACATGATGCGGCGCGACACGGCCGCCATCGAAGCGCTCGGGAGCGCGCTGGAGCACACGGACAAGCCCTTCGTCAGCACGTCCGGCACGCTGGTCATGCCCGCCGGCCGGGAGAGCACCGAGCGGGACGAACCCGATTCGTCCGGGCTCGCCGCGTTCCGGATCGCCGGTGAGCGGGCCTGCCTGTCCTTCGCCGAGCGCGGGGTGCGGGCGAGCGTCGTCCGGCTCGCGCCCACGGTGCACGGCCCCGGCGACTTCGGTTTCATCGGCATGCTCGTCGACACCGCCCGCAAGACCGGCAAGTCCGCGTACGTCGGCGACGGCGGCAATCGGTGGCCCGCGGTGCACCGGCTCGACGCGGCGGTGTTGTTCCGCCTGGCGCTGGAGCAGGCGCCGGCCGGGAGCGTGCTGCACGGGGCCGCGGAGAACGTCCCGTTCCGGAGCATCGCCGAGACGATCGGGCGCGGCCTGGACCTGCCCGTGGTCTCCCTGACGCCGGAGGAGGCCGCCGGGCACTACGCGAGCCCGTTCATGGCCACGGTCTACGGCTTCGACGCGCCCGTCTCCAGCGCCTTCACGCGGGAGCTGCTCGGCTGGTCACCCCGCCACCCGTCACTGCTCGACGACGTGGCCGACGGCGACTACCTCTGACGGGTCACGGCTGGGGCTGCTGGCTGGCCAGCGTCCCGGCCGCCATCCGGCGGGCGACGTCCCGGCGCAGCCACAGCAACCACAGCCAGACGGCCAGGAAGATGACGCCCAGCACCGCGATCGCCGGCAGCCAGAACGCCAGCGCGATGAGCACCACCTGCAGCGCGAGGATCACCGGCACCGCCCACGGGCGCTTCACGAACCCGCACGTCATGACCAGCAGGACCGCGACCGCGATGACCGTCCAGCCGGTGCCCGTCGAGATGCCGCCGCCGAGCTTGTTCACCACCGGCAGCGCGAGGGCGACCGTGATCGCCTCCATGATCAGCGTCCCCGACATCACGCCCCGGAACCCCTTCATCGGGTCCTTGGGCTTGGGCTTGGGCTTCTCCTGGGGCTGCGACGTCACGCCGGCTCCTTCCCGAACAGCGTGCGCGCCTCGCCCGCGGTGACCACCGAGCCGGTGACGAGCACGCCGCCGCCCGCCAGGGGCTCCTCGGGGTCGTCATTGGTCTCGACGAGCGCGATCGCCGTCTCGATCGCCGTCTCCAGGTCCGTTTCGGCGACCACGCGGTCTTCGCCGAACACCGAGATCGCCAGCTGGTTCAGCTCTTCCAGCGGCATCGACCGCGGGGACGCGTTGCGCGTCACGACGATGTCGGAAACCACCGGCTCCAGCGCGTCGAGGATGCCGTGGGCGTCCTTGTCGGCCATCACGCCGACCACCGCGACCAGGCGGCGGAAGGCGAACTCCTCGGACACCGTCGTCGCCAGCGCGCGAGCACCGTGCGGGTTGTGCGCCGCGTCGAGCAGGACCGTCGGCGCCGACCGGACGCGCTCGAGCCGTCCCGGCGTCTCGACCTCGGCGAACGCCTCGCGCACCGCCTCGACGACCAGCTGCCTGTCCTTGCCCGCACCGAAGAACGCCTCGACCGCGGCCAGCGCCAGCGCGGCGTTCGCGGCCTGGTGGGCGCCGTGCAGCGGCAGGAAGATCTCGTCGTACACCCCGCCGAGGCCCTGCAGCTTCAGCAGCTGGCCGCCGACGGCGACCTCCTTCTCCAGCACGCCGAACTCACTGCCCGCGCGCGCCACCGCGGCGTCGACCTCGACCGCGCGCTCCAGCAGCACCTTCAGGACGTCGGGGTCCTGCTCGGCGATCACCGCGACCGAGCCGGGCTTGATGATGCCCGCCTTTTCGCGCGCCGCGCTCACCGCGTCTGGCCCGAGGTACTCGACGTGGTCGAGGCCGATCGGGGTGATGACGGCGACGTCGGCGTCGGCGACGTTCGTGGCGTCCCACGCCCCGCCGAGGCCCGCTTCGAGCACCGCGGCCTCCACCGGGGCGTCGGCGAAGGCGGCGAACGCCATGCCGGTGAGGATTTCGAACTTGCTCATCTCGACGCCGTCCGCGGACGCACCGTCCACCATGGACACGTAGGGCGCGATGTCGTGCCACAGCTCGGCGTAGCGCGCGGCGGAGATCGGGCGGCCGTCGAGCGCGATCCGCTCGGTGACCAGCTGCAGGTGCGGGCTCGTGTAGCGGCCGACGCGCAGGCCCATCCGGGTCAGCAGCGCGTCGATCATCCGGGCCGTGGAGCCCTTGCCGTTCGTGCCGGCGACGTGCAGGACCGGGTAGCCGCGGTTCGGCTCGCCCAGCAGCTGGGTCAACGCCGAAATCCGGGTCAGCGACGGCTCGATCTTCGTCTCCGGCCACCGCTGGTTCAGCTCGGCCTCGACGGCCAGCAGCTCGCGCCGGGCTTCGGGGCCGTTCGGATCGCCGTACTCGGCCTGCTCGCCCTGGTCGTCGAGCTCGTGCAGCTCGGTGTCCTCGGGCACGGTGAGGTCGGGCACCGGGCCGGTGGCGAGGTTGTCCCCGAGCTGGCCGACGCCGCCGATGCCGCCGCGCGAGCCGCCGCCGGCTTCGAACGCGGTGTCGCGGACGTCCAGTTCCGGGTCGTGGTCGTCGGACTCCTCGTACCCCGACGTCCCCAGTTCGTCGACGCCCGCGAAGCTGTCGAGATCCGACAGGTCCGGCTTGCGACCTGTCTCATCCTGCGGCACTGAATCTCCTCCGGCCTGGGGTTTTCGCACTTGCCTTCCGAGTCTACGTGCGTGCCGGGTGGCACTCTCGACGCATGCCGTTCAACCACAACGACCACTACCACCCGCTGCTGCTGGACCTGCTGCCGCCGGGCCCGGGGATCGCGCTGGACGTCGGCTGCGGCACCGGGCGGTTCGCCCGGCGGCTGGCCGCGACCGGGATGGCGGTGGAGGCGGTCGACGTCTCGGCGGCGATGGTCGAGGCCGCCTCCGGGCTGGGGTCGCCGGGCCCCGGCGAGATCGTCTACCGGCAGGCCGACATCGCCACCGACCCGCTGCCCGAGGCGCACTACGACTACATCTCGTGCCTGGCGTCGCTGCACCACATGCCGTTCGAGACGGTCGCCAAGCTGCGCCGCGCGCTGGTGCCGGGCGGGGTGCTCGTGGTGCTCGGCCTGGCCCGGCCGAGCACCCCGGTGGACTGGGCGCGCGCCCTCGCCGCGTTCCCGGTCAACGCGCTCGCGCGGCTGGTCGTCTACGCCGGCGAACGGCTGAACGGCGGCCCCGAAGAGGGTCCGAAGGCCCCGGTCGTCGACGACTACCCGACGCTGGCCGAGCTGCGCCGCGAGTCGGCGCGGCTGCTGCCCGGCAGCACCGTCCGGCCGCTGCTCTTCTGGCGCACGCTGATCACTTACCGTGAGCATGAGCGGCGGTGACCCGACTGGCGGGTGAAGTCCGTCCCGTCGGCGGCCCGGGCTCGCTAGATCTGGTGGCAGCAGTTCCACCAGCGAGAACGGGGCCTCCATGCGCACCACCCGGCTGCTCGTCGCCGTCTCCTCGGCAGCCATCCTGCTCACCACGACCGCCACCACCGCCACCGCCGCCGCGTCGGCCGCCGGGCAGCTCCACCACTACGTCGCGCTCGGCGACTCGTACACCTCGGGGCCGTTCATCCCGGCCCAGCGGTACGACCCGCTGGGCTGCGGGCGGTCGACGGCGAATTACCCGTCGGTCGTGGCGGCCGCGCTCAAGCCCGCCGCGTTCACCGACGTCAGCTGCGCCGGCGCCGACACGGGCTCGATGACCCGGGCCCAGCAGGTCCCGTTCAACGGCACCAACGCCCCGCAGCTGGACGCCCTCCGGATCGACACCGACCTGGTCACCCTGGGGCTCGGCGGCAACGACTACGGCCTGTTCGGCAGCCTGCTCGCGACGTGCCCGGGACTGCGGACCGGCGACCCGACGGGCAACCCCTGCGAGAAGCACTTCACGACCAACGGCGTCGACACGGTGACGACGGCCATCACCGGCATCCAGCCGCGGATCGGCGCCGTGCTGGCCGCGATCCACCAGCGTTCGCCCGGCGCGCGGGTGCTGGTCGTCGGCTACCCGCGGATCGCGCCGGAGAGCGGCTACTGCCCGGACACCCTCCCGTTCGCCGACGGCGACTACGCCTGGCTGAACCGCGTCCAGAGCGACCTCAACGCGGCCCTCGAAGACGCGGCGGCGAGCGCGGACGCCGAGTACGTCGACACGTTCGGCCCGTCCCGCGGACACGACGCCTGCGCCCGCGGCGGGTCGGCGTGGATCAACGGCAAGAACCTGAACATCTTCGCCGCGGCCGCCTACCACCCGCTGCAGGCCGGGATGGCGGGCATGGCCGCGGTGGTGCTCAAGACGCTGCGCTGACGAAGTCCAGCACGAGCCGGGCGAACTCGCCCGGCAGTTCGGCCGGGGCGCCGTGCCCCGCGTCGATCTCGGCGGCGCGCGCGCCTGGGATGGCCGCCGCCAGCTCGCGCTGCTGGCCGGCGGTGACGATCCGGTCGTGCGCGCTGCCGAGCACCAGCACCGGCGCGGTGATCCGGCCGAGCACCGGCCGCAGGTCGACCGCGCGGTCGGCGCCGATCTGGCGGTCCGCGCCGGGCTGGAGCACCGACTCCAGCGTCTTGACGAGCTGCTCGTTGCTCTCCGCGGTGGCCTGCGCCCAGTAGCGCGGGCCGAACGCCATCAGCGGGAGCATGCGGGCGAAGGTCCCGGTTTCGAGCAGGTCCAGCCAGTAGCGGAACTCGGCGTCCTGCCGGACGTCGGTCACGGGCCAGGCCGCGTGCAGGACCGCGGTCCGGACGCGGTCCGGCCGGGTGCCGGTGAGGTGGGCGGCCACGACCGCGCCGAGCGAGTGCCCGACGACGTGGGCTTTCTCGATCCCGGCGTGGTCGAGGACGGCTTCGGCTTGGGCGGCGAGGACTTCGACGGTGAGCGGGCCGCCGCCGTCGGTCGTCAGGCCGGAGCCGGGGAAGTCCGGGGCGAGGACGGTGAAGCCGGCCGCCTGCGCGGTCAGCGGTGCCCACTGTTCGCGGGAGGCGGCGGTCCCGTGCAGCAGGAGCAGGGCGGGACCGTCGCCGGTCCGGTCGTAGTGGACGACGGCGTCGTCGAGGGTCACTTTCGGCATGGCGGGGGTTCCTTCAGGCGATTTCGCGGAGGGCGGCGGTGAACGCGCGCGGGTTTTCCTGGTGCGGCAGGTGCCCGCAGCCGGCCAGGACGTGCACGCGGGCGCCGGGCGTCTCGGCGGCGCAGGCGCGCGGCACTTCGAGCGGGATCTGGGCGTCGAGTTCTCCGTGCAGGTAGGTGATCGGGACGGCGAGGTCCTTCAGCCGGGGCCGCGGGTCGTAGGTGGTGCATTCGGTGAACAGGGCGTCGATGTAGACACCCGAGTCGAGCAGCTGGCGGACGGTCCAGCCGACGAGTTCGCGGGAGGCGCCCGGCGCGAACCAGCCGGGCACCCAGCCCGCCAGCGTCCCGGCCCGGTCGTCGACGAGCCGAACCCGCAGGTCCTGCACGAGTTCCCGCATGCCGGTACCGGGCCAGTACCCGGGGCTGTCGACGGCGACGACGCGTTCGACGAGCTCGGGGTGGGCTAGGGCGAGCTCGGTGGCGAAGACGCCGCCGATGCTCGACCCGACGACGGTGGGCTTGATGGCCAGCGCCTTGACCACGGCCGCGAGGTCCTCGGTGACGCCGTCGATGGTGTTGCCCTCGGCGGGGTGGTCCGAGCGGCCGCAGCCGCGCCAGTCGAGGGTGACGACGCGGTGGTCGCGCACGAGATCGGGCAGGCACGACTGCCAGACGCGGCCGCTGGTGCCCCACCCGTGCAGGAGCAGCAGGGCCGGGCCGGTGCCGGCGTCTTCGTAGTGGAGGCGGATTCCGTTGACTTCCATGATCGGCATGGGTCCATGGAAGCCGTCCGGTCCGCCGCTTTCGATGGGCAATCCGCTCTTACACTGATCACGAAGCCTGATGAATGGGGTCGGCCGGTGGAGCTGCGTCAGCTGAAGTACTTCGTGACGGTGACGGAGGAGCTGCACTTCGGCCGCGCGGCGGAGCGGCTGCACATCGGCCAGCCGGCGGTGAGCCAGCAGGTCCGGCGGCTGGAGCGGTCACTGGGCGTGCCGTTGTTTTCGCGGACGACGCGGTCGGTGGAGCTGACGGAGGCGGGCCGCCGGTTCCTACCGGAAGCACGGGCGGTGCTGGCGGCGGCCGAGCGCGCCCGGGAAGCGGTGGCACCGTCCGTCGGTCCGGTCCGGCTGGGGACCAGCGAGGGTCTGGGCGACCGGCTGGACGCGCTCCTGCGCGCGTTCGCCCGGCGGGCGCCTTCGGCGTCGCTGGAGCTGGTCCACGCGCCGACTCTCGAGCGGCTGCAGCGGGTGCGGGACGGTTCGCTGGACGCGACCATCGTGCGCGGTTGCGAGCCGGCCGCCGGGCTGGACTTCACTCCTTTGTGGATGGACGACGTCTGGGTCGCCCTGCCGGCTTCCCATCCACTGGCGGCCGAACCGGAAGTTCCGTTCGCTTCGCTGGCGTCGCTTCCGGCGCGGTTGAGCCCGCCTTCGCGGAACCGGCCGCTGTACGACCTGGTGGTGTCCTGCTGCCGCTCAGCGGGCTTCGAGCCACTGCTGGGCGCGGACTTCACGACGGCGCAGGACACGCTGGGAACGCTCGGATTCGGCCGTCCACACTGGACGGTGTTCTACCGGGCGCACGCGAAGCTGCTGCCGGTGCCGGGCGTGGTGTTCCGGCCGCTGCGGGAGCCGGCCCCGCGGATGCAGACGTACCTGGCGACCCCTTCGAACCGGCGGTTGACGCCGGAACTGGTGGCGTTGATCAAAGCGGCGCGGGAGACGGAAACCGGCTGAGCAGCCCCCGTTTTCCACGCTACCCGAGGGGTACGACGAAGCCCGGGCACTTTCACGTGAAAGTGCCCGGGCCGCTGTCCACGACCTCAGGAAGCCGGGAGCGCCGCCAAGCGCGCCGTGATGCGGTCGATGTCCGACACCGCCGTCTCGCGGCGGGTCTTGATCTTCGCCACCACCTGCTCGGGTGCCTTCGCGATGAACGCCTCGTTGCCCAGCTTGGCCTCCGTCTGCGACAGCTCCTTCTCCGCCGCCGCGAGGTCCTTCTGGAGCCTCTTGCGCTCCGCCGCCACGTCGACCGTTCCCGACAGGTCCAGCTCCACCGTCACCACGCCGTCCGCCAGGGCCACCTCCAGCGACGCGCTCGCCGCGAAGTCGTCACCAGGCGGCGTCAAGCGGACCAGCGACCGGACCGCCTCTTCGTGGCCGCCCGTGTAACCCGCCAACCGGGCCGCCACCTTCTGGCCCGGCTTCAGGCCCTGGTCCGCGCGGAAGCGGCGGATCTCCGTCACCAGCTTCTGGACGTCCGCGATCCGGGTGTCCGCCGCGGCATCCGCGTACCCCTCGACCGGCGCCGGCCAGGCCGCGACCACGACCGAAGCGCCGCCGGTCAACGCCGTCCAGAGCTTCTCCGTGATGAACGGGATGAACGGGTGCAGCAGCCGCAGCACCGTGTCCAGCACGTGGCCCAGGACCGACCGGGTGGCGGAGACGCGCGAGGAATCCCCTTGGTACAGCTGGACCTTCGCCAGCTCCAGGTACCAGTCGCACAGCTCGTTCCACGTGAACTGGTAGAGCGCCCCGGCCACCTTGGCGAACTGGAAGTCCTCGAACAGGCCGTCCACTTCGGACACCAGCGCGCCCAGGCGGCCCAGGATCCAGCGGTCGGCTTCGGTCAGCTCACCGGAAGGCGGCAACGGATCAGCGACCGAAGCGCCGTTCATCATCGCGAACTTCGTCGCGTTCCACAGCTTCGTGCAGAAGTTGCGGGAGCCCGCCGCCCACTCGTCGGCCAGTGCCATGTCCGCGCCCGGGTTCGCGCCGCGGGCCAGGGTGAACCGGGTCGCGTCCGCGCCGTACGCGTCCATCCACTCCAGCGGGTCGATCACGTTGCCGCGCGACTTCGACATCTTCTTGCCGTTCGCGTCGCGGATCAGCCCGTGCAGGTACACGTGGTCGAACGGCTGCTTGCCGTCCATCTGGTGCACGCCGAACATCATCATCCGGACGACCCAGAAGAACAGGATGTCGTAGCCGGTCGAGAGCACGCTGGTCGGGTAGAACTTGGCCAAGTCTTCCGAAGAAGACGACGGCCAGCCCAGCGTCGACATCGGCCACAGGCCCGACGAGAACCACGTGTCCAGCACGTCCGGGTCCTGCGTCCAGCCCTCGCCGGACGGCGGCTGCTCGTCCGGGCCGACGCACACGACCTCACCGTCCGGGCCGTAGTACACCGGGATGCGGTGGCCCCACCACAGCTGGCGCGAGATCGTCCAGTCGTGCATGTTGTCGACCCAGTCGAAGTACCGCTTGCCCAGCTCCGGCGGGTGGATCTTCGTCCGGCCGTCGCGGACCGCGTCGCCGGCCAGCTTGGCCAGCTCCTCGACCTTGACCCACCACTGCAGCGACAGCCGCGGCTCGACGACCGTGTCGCAGCGCGAGCAGTGCCCGACCGCGTGCACGTACGGGCGCTTCTCGGCGACGATCCGGCCGGCCTCGCGCAGGGCGGCGACCACCGCCGGACGCGCCTCGAAGCGGTCGAGACCCTCGAACGGCCCCGGCGCGGTGATCTCCGCGCGCTCGTTCATGATCGTCAGCATCGGCAGGTCGTGGCGGCGGCCGATCTCGAAGTCGTTCGGGTCGTGCGCCGGGGTGACCTTCACCGCACCCGTGCCGAACTCCGGGTCGACGTGCTTGTCGGCCACGATCGGGATGCGGCGGCCGGTCAGCGGCAGCTCGACCTCGGTGCCGACCAGGTGCGCGTACCGCTCGTCGTCCGGGTGGACGGCGACCGCGGTGTCGCCCAGCATCGTCTCCGCGCGGGTCGTCGCCACGACGATCGCGCCGTCGCCGTCGCCGTAGCGGATCGAGACGAGCTCGCCGTCGTCGTCGTTGTGGTCGACCTCGATGTCCGAAAGCGCCGTCTGGCACCGCGGGCACCAGTTGATGATCCGCTCGGCCCGGTAGATCAGGCCCTCGTCGTAGAAGTTCTTGAACACCGTCTGGACGGCCTTCGACAGGTTCTCGTCCATGGTGAAGCGCTCGCGCGACCAGTCGACGCCGTCGCCGAGGCGCTTCATCTGGCCGAGGATCTTGCCGCCGTACTCGGCCTTCCACTCCCAGACGCGCTCGACGAACTTCTCGCGGCCCAGGTCGTGGCGCGACAGGCCCTCGCCGGCCAGCTGGCGCTCGACGACGTTCTGGGTCGCGATGCCGGCGTGGTCCATGCCCGGCAGCCACAGCACCTCGTAGCCCTGCATGCGACGGCGGCGGCTCATCGCGTCCATCAGCGTGTGGTTGAGGGCGTGGCCCATGTGCAGCGAACCGGTGACGTTCGGTGGCGGCAGTACGATCGAGAACGGCGGCTTCCCCGACGAGGCGTCGGCCGTGAAGTACCCGGCCGCTACCCAGCGGTCGTACATCGGTGCTTCCTCGGCGGCCGGGTCCCAGGCACCCGGAAGGTCGGTGGTCTGCTGCGGAGCGTTCTCGGTCACAATGGACAAGTCTACGAACCCGTCACGGCGGGTCACCCAGGGGGAAGGCACTCTGACGATGGCAGAGCCTCAGCAGCCGCAGGATCCGGACGACCGGCGCCTCGAAACGCACCCGGACCTGATGAACCCGGACTGGCAGAAGCACGCCCAGCGGGACGCCTGGCTGGGCGCGAAGAAGGACCTGCAGAAGCGCCGCAAGCGCGAGCGCCGCGCGGGCGGCTTCCAGCGGCCGGGGCAGAGCCGCTGGCCGGGCGTGCTGGCCCTGCTCGTCGTGATCGGGCTGGTCGCCGCGGCGATCATCGTGCACCAGCTCCAGGGCGTCGGCGTCAACGAGTTCGCGTACTTCGGGTAACACTCGCCCGCCACCGTCGATGATCAAGCGTCGACCTTGGGGGGAAGCACGTGGACGAAGAGAACCTGCTCGACTCGCACCCGGATCTGGCGGACCCGGAGTGGCGCAAGCACGCGCGGACCGACGCCTGGCTGGGCTCGAAGCAGGACCGCAAGCAGTTCCGCAGGCAGCAGCGGCGCGCCGCGCGCCGCCCGGGCCGCCGCTGGTGGGGCTTCGCCGCCTTCCTGCTGGTCCTCGCGGTGACGACGACGGCGATCGTGCTGCTCGGCCGGCGGCCCGCCCAGGACGCCGCGCCGCCGAACCCGACTTCGGTGCCGGAAGTCGCTCCGGTCGACCTGACCCGGCCGTTCGCGCACACCCCCGCCGACGCTTGGCCGAAGGGTCTCGACGGCATCACCTCGCCACCCGCGGCTGCCGTCGGTGCCTTCAAGGCCGACGCGGTCGCGGAGGCCTACGCGAAGGTCCGGCAGGCGATCAGCGCCGCAAACCTCGACCCGGCTGTGCTCTACCGCCACGACACGACCGCCTTCCTCGCCGCCTTCGCCCCCGAGCAGCGTGAGCAGCTGGCGCCCCGGCTCACCGAGAAGCCGTCGAAGGAGGGCGGCTTCGACACCTACGTGACCGAGATCGCCGACGGCTACCACCTGCTCGACGCGGGGCCTCGCACGTTCGGCACGCTCACGGCGCGCGTCGGCGACAACCCCGGCGAACTGGCCGTGGAGGCGAAGTACGTCATCGCCTACGCCTTCGACAGCCCCCACCCCAAGTCGCTGACCAGCCCGAACGAGATCGTCAGCTTCCTGCGGGTGGACGAGACCTACGCGGTGGTCACCGGTTCCCGGACCGCGAAGTCCAGGCTGGGCCTGTGGCTCGACGGCGGGCAGAGTGCGCTCTCGTCGGTGGGCTGCGCCGCCGCCAAGGAGGGCTACCTGGCTCCCGGCTACGCGAACCCGCCGTCGGCCACGCCCCCGACCGGCGATCAGGACGCGCCGGGCTACTACGACCCGAAGTACCCGGTCCCGACCCTCGACGGCTGCAACTGATCGTTCGGTCACATCCCAATACACAGCCTGGACTGCACAGTTAGACTGTGTGTATGGGCGAAGTACCTCCGCACGTCGCCGAGAGCGCCGGCTGGATCCGCGGGGTCGTCGGGCAGCTGCACCGCCGGCTGCGCCAAGTCGACAACGCCGGGATTCTGACGCCGTCGCAGTCCGCGGTGCTGAACCGGCTGCTGCGCGAGGGCCCGGCCACCCAGGGCGAGCTGGCCGCCGCCGAGCACGTGCGGCAGCAGTCGATGGCCGCCACCCTCGGCGTCCTCGACGAGCTGGGCTACCTCACCCGCACACCCGACCCCGCCGACCGGCGCCGGGTGGTCATCGGCCTGTCCTACGCCGGGCGCGACACCGTGCGCGGCATCCAGCACAACCGCGACGAATGGCTGGCGCAGGCGCTGCTGGACGAGCTGTCCCCCGCCGAGCTCGACGTCGTCACCCGCGCGCTGCCGTTGCTGCAGCGCGTCGCGCAACGCTGAAGGAGTTCCTCACGACCACCGTCACCGCTCCCGCCAAGTTCGGCGCCCGCCTGGTCACCCCGCTGGTGGCCGGCGCGGTGCTCAACCCGATCAACTCCACGCTCATCGCCGTCGCGCTCGTGCCCATCGGGCGGAGCTTCGGCGCCGGCCCCGGCCAGACCGCCTGGCTGATCTCGGCGCTGTACCTGGCCACCGCGGTCGGGCAGCCGGTCGTCGGCCTGCTGGTGGACCGCCACGGTGCCCGCCGGGTCCTGCTCGGCGGGGCTTCGCTGGTGATCGTGGCCGGCGTCGCGGGCATGCTCCCGATCTCCGTCGGCTGGCTGACCGGCGTCCGCGTGGTGCTGGGCCTCGGCACGTGCGCCGGGTTCCCGGCCGCGATGGCCGTGCTGCGCCACCACGCCGAGGCGCACGGCCAGGGCGTGCCCGCGCGGGTGCTGTCGGTGCTGTCGATGTCCGCCCAGACGGTGATGGTGATCGGCCCGACGCTGGGCGGGCTGCTGATCGGGCTGTTCGGCTGGCCGGCGATCTTCGCGGTGAACATCCCGCTCGCCGGGCTGTCGCTGGTGCTGGCGCTGCTGTGGGTGCCGAAGGACGACCGCGGCGCCCGCACCGCCACCCGGATCGACGTGCTCGGCATCGCGCTGTTCTCGGCGACCCTGCTCGCGCTCCTGTTCTTCCTGATGGACCCCGGCGCCGACGCCTGGCTGCTCGCCGTGGTCGCCGCGTTCGGAACCGCCTTCACGCTGGTGGAACTGCGGCGCGACACGCCGTTCCTCGACCTGCGGATGCTCGCGGCCAACCGCGCGATCCTGCGGACCTACCTGCGGCAGGCGCTGAGCTTCATGACCATCTACGCGATCATGTTCGGCTACGTCCAGTGGCTGGAGACCGCGCGGCAGCTGTCCGAGGAAGCCGCCGGGCTGATGCTGCTGCCGATGTCGGGCACGGCCGTCTGCGCCGCGGCGTTCTCCGGTCGCGCGTCCGGCATCAAGGCCCGGCTGGTGACGGTCGCGGTGGCTCTGACCGGCGGTTCGGCACTGCTGCTGCTGGTCCACGACGGCACCTGGGCTGGCGCCCTGCTCGCCCTGGCGGCGCTGTTCGGCCTGGCCCAGGGCCTGACGAGCGTCGCGAACCAGACGACGCTCTACCGCGAAGCCCCGGCGGAGCAGATGGGCACGGCGAGCGGTTTGTTCCGCACGGCCCAGTACCTGGGCGCGATCGTGGCCTCGACGCTGATCGCGCTGTGCTACGGGCCGCACGCGGACTCCGCGGGTCTGCACCGGCTGGCGGTCGCGCTGGTGGTGATCAGCGGGCTGCTGCTGGTGGTCACCCTCGCCGACCGCGGGCTGCGGGCCGAGAAGCCCTGACCCTGCCGGCGTCCCGCGATCTTCGAGGCGGACGATGGGCGCATGACCCGTGAAGCGCCGGTGCCGGACGTCGACGAAACCCGCCTCGAAGTGGGCAAGCCGAAGGGGTGGGCCGCCGGGATCCCCGGGGTGGCCGTGTCGCTCGCGCGCAGTGTCGAACAGCTGGGCACCGGGCGGACGATCAAGGCGCTGCGGCTGCTGAACCAGCGCGAAGGCTTCGACTGCCCGGGCTGCGCGTGGCCGGAACCCCGCGAGGCCGACGGCGAGAAGCGCAAGCTGGCCGAGTTCTGCGAGAACGGCGCCAAAGCCGTCGCCGAGGAAGCCACCAAACGGCGGGTCGACCGCGAGTTCTTCGCCAAACACCCGATCGGCGAGCTCGAAACCAAGACGGACTACTGGCTGGGTCAGCAGGGCCGGATCACCGAACCCTTCGTGCTGCGCGAGGGCGCGTCGCACTACGAGCCGATCTCCTGGGACGACGCGTTCGCGCTGGTCGCCGGCGAGCTCAAGGCGCTGAGTAACCCGGACGAAGCGATCTTCTACACCTCCGGCCGCACCAGCAACGAGGCCGCGTTCCTCTACCAGCTGCTCGTGCGCTCCTTCGGCACCAACAACCTGCCCGACTGCAGCAACATGTGCCACGAGTCCTCGGGTGCGGCGCTGTCGGCCACCACCGGCGTCGGCAAGGGCTCGGTGAGCCTCGCCGACATCCACCGGGCCGACCTCGTCGTCGTGGTCGGGCAGAACCCGGGCACCAACCACCCGCGGATGCTCTCGGCGCTCGAGGAAGCCAAGGGCAACGGCGCGAAGGTCATCGCCGTCAACCCGCTGCCCGAAGCCGGGCTGATGCGGTTCAAGAACCCGCAGAACGTCCGCGGCGTCGTCGGCAAGGGCACGCCGCTGGCGGACGAATTCGCGCAGATCCGCCTCGGCGGCGACCTCGCGCTGTTCCAGGCCGTCGGGCACCTGCTGCTGGCCTGGGACGCCGAAGCGCCCGGCACGATCGTCGACCGCGACTTCGTCGAGCGGCTCACCGAGGGCTTCGACGGCTACGCCGGGCACCTCCGGGAGATCGACTGGCCCGAGGTCGAGCGCGCGACCGGCCTGCCGCGCCCGCAGATCGAACGCGTCGCGCGGATGATCGCCTCCTCCGAGCGCACGATCTACTGCTGGGCGATGGGGCTCACGCAGCACAAGCACGCCGTGCCGACCATCTCCGAGATCGCGAACCTCGCGCTGATGCGGGGCATGATCGGCAAGCCGGGCGCCGGCCTGTGCCCGGTGCGAGGGCACTCGAACGTCCAGGGCGACCGGACGATGGGCATCTGGGAGAAGATGCCGCAGTCCTTTCTGGACGCACTGGCGGCCGAGTTCGGCATCGAGGTCCCGCGCGAGCACGGCTTCGACACCGTGGACGCGATCCGGGCGATGCGCGACGGCCGCGGCAAGGTGTTCTTCGCCGTCGGCGGCAACTTCGCGGCGGCGACGCCGGACTCGGCGCTCACCGAGAAGGCGCTGCGCTCGTGCTCGCTGACCGTGCACGTGTCCACGAAGCTGAACCGGTCGCACGTCGTCCACGGCCGTACCGCGCTCGTGCTGCCGACGCTCGGCCGCACCGAACGGGACGTCCAGGCGAGCGGCGAGCAGTTCGTCACGGTCGAGGACTCGATGTCGCAGGTGCACACCTCGCGCGGGCGCCTGAAGCCGGCGAGCGAGCACCTGCTCTCCGAGGTGGCCATCGTCTGCCGGCTGGCCGGGGCGCTGTTCGGCGCGGACCACGCCGTCCCGTGGCGGGCCTTCGAAACCGACTACGACCTGATCCGCGACCGGATCTCGCGGGTGGTGCCGGGCTGCCACGACTACAACCGCCGCGTCCGGGAGCCGGACGGGTTCGTGCTGCCGCACGCCCCGCGCGACTCCCGCGAGTTCACCGGCACCGCGAACGGCAAGGGCAACTTCACGGTGTCGGAGCTGGCGTACCCGCGGGTCCCCGAGGGCCGGCTGCTGCTGCAGACGATGCGCAGCCACGACCAGTACAACACCACGATCTACGGGCTCTCGGACCGCTACCGCGGGATCGAGAACGCCCGCCGCGTGGTGCTGGTCCACCCGGACGACCTCGCCGCGCTCGGCCTGGCCGACGGTGCCCTGGTCGACCTGGTCTCGGAGTGGCGCGACGGCGACCGCCGGGCCCCGGCGTTCCGGGTGGTGGCGTACCCGACCGCGCGCGGCTGCGCGGCGGCGTACTTCCCGGAGGCGAACGCCCTGGTGCCGCTGGACTCGGTGGCGGACCGGTCGAACACGCCGGTGTCGAAGGCGATCGTCGTGCGGCTCGAAGCCCGGGCCTGAGGAACCTCAGCCCTGGTAGTCGCGCTGCAGGGTGCCGGTCATGTCGGTGACCACGGCCTGCACGCTGTCCAGCGTCGCGGCCGGGATCAGCGCGGCCTCGGTCCCGCCGTCGGCGATGGCCAGGCCCAGCACGACGTTCCCGGTCCGGACCGCGGCCCACTGCTCGGAGAACCCGGCCTCGTCACCGACCCCGGTGGCGAGCCGGACGCCCGAGTGGTCGCCGAGCGCGTCGGTCATCAGCTGGGTCGCCTTGGTGGCGGCCTCGTCGGCGTCGGACTGCGTGAACCGCACGACGGCGATCGTGACGAGCCGGTAGTCCTGCAGGTCGGGCTTCCCGCCGCCGAGGTCGCGCGCGAACAGGCGGCGGCAGGTGGTGACCTCGTTGCCGTCGCTGGCGTGGTCGTCGGGGATGACCCGCGGCTCGGCGGTCTTCACCGAGTCGGGCGGGATCTCGACGGTCGCGGGCGCGAGCTGCGCCTGCGCGTTCGGCCCGGGCAGCCGGCAGGCGTCGATCGCGCCCGGGTAGTGCACCGAAGCGGACGCCGACTGGCACCCGGCACAAAGAACGGCTGACGCGAGGACGGGCAGGATCCACCCACCCCGGGCAACGCTGCTGCGCATAAATTCCCGGACTTTCCGTATTCCCTGAAATTGAGTTTCCGGATCGCGCACCGATCGGGTGAACTTTCCGGCCGCGACGTGGTCTTGATCCGCCGACGGTCACCGCACCCTGCCTCACCAGTGCGGCAGCGTCAAGACCACTGACCCGGGTGGTCCACCGTGGTCCGGTCTCGGCGGCGTCGCGGGAAATTCTCGCGCAATTCCGCGATTCGACGGAAAATCCGACACTTCGCCCGCGAGCAATTCGCGGCCGGGGTCAGTCCACGCAGACGACGCCGTTCGACGTGATCGGGTCGTCCGCGGCACCCGCGGGAGCGCCGCCGCCGCTCGCCACACCGGGGCCGGAGTAGACCGTCCCGAGCACCACCTCGATGTGCCCGGCCGGCACCGACGCCGACTGCTGCGTGGCCAAGCCGCCCAGCAGCTTCGCCACCTCGGCGCCGCGCTCGGCCAGGCCGGGGCCGAACCGGACCACCGACGTCCGCCGCGGGGCCGCGTTGCCCGCGGCCCGGGAGGTGAACCCCTTGTCCCGCAGGACACCCGCCACGCGGACCGCGAGACCTTCCTTCGGGCTCGCGTTGGAGACGTCGACGCTGACCGCGCCGGCCGACGCGGCCGGGCTCGGGCCCGGAGCCGGGGCCGGGGCCGCGGTCCCGATCAGGCTCGCCGCGAACGCCTTCACCGCGGCCGGATCGACCTGCACCGCCGTCGCCTTGGGGTTCGCCGGGTCGTACCGGTAGTCGACGTTGCCGACCGGGATCGTCGCGAACCGGATCCCGCCGCCGCTGATCCCGCGCATCTGCGCGACGAAGTCGAGGAGGTTCCACGAGTCGTCCAGCACGACCGAGCGCTTGACCGCGTCGATCAGGTCCGACAGCTTCCCCGGATCGGCCAGCGTGCCCGCCGAGAGCACCTGCCGGGCCAGCCCGGCGAGGAACACCTGCTGGCGGCGGACGCGCGCGAGATCGGTGCCCGGGAGGCCGTCGCGCTGCCGGACGAAGGCGAGCGCGTCCGCGCCCGAGACGCGCTGCGGCCCGGCCTGGAAGTCGGCGCCCGAGTTCTCGTCCTTCGTGGCCCGCTTCAGGCAGACGTCGACGCCGCCGACGGCCTTGCTGATCTCGTAGAAGCTGAGCAGGTTGACCTCGGCGAAGTGGTCGATCTTCACGCCGGTGAGGTCCTCGACCGCCTGCCGCGTCGCACGCCGCCCGGCCGTGAGCGCGCTCTGGTTGATCTTCGCCTTGTCGGTTTCGCCCGCGTTGCGCAGCCGCCGCGCTTCCGCGGCCTTTCCGCGCGCGAAGGCGGCGTTGATCTTGTCCCGGCCGCCGCCCGGCATCGAAACGTAGCTGTCGCGCGGGATGGAGAACGCCTTCACCTCCTTGGTGCCGTTCGGGATGCGCAGCACGATCAGGGTGTCGGTCAGGTCGTCGCCGTTGGCCCCCACCCGCAGTTCGCGCAGCACGTCCGCGGGCAGCGGGTTGCCCTGCTGGTCGGCGCGCGAATCCCGGCCGACGAGCAGGATGTCGAGCGAGCCGTCGGCCGGCTGCTCGCCCGGCTTCGTCTCGCCGCCGGCGTCGATGACGCTGTCGCGCGACACCTGGTCGAGGGCGTGGAGGTTCGCGTAGCCGTACGCCGTGCCGCCGAAGACGACCACGGCCAGCCCGGCGACGGCGATCTTGCCCAGAACGTGCACGCTCCCTCGACGCGAGCGCACGCCGATCCGCTGCACGGGTGAGCCGGGTCACATCCGCAGGTGCGAGGCTCCGTTGAGGTCGAGGATCGCGCCGGAAGCCCAGGTGGCTTCCGCCGAAGCCAGGTAGACGACGGCCGCGGCGACCTCCGCCGGCGTGCCGACCCGGCCGAACGGGCTCTGCGCGCGCAACGTGTCGTCGATCCGGTCCGCCACCCGTTCGGTGGCGGTGAAGCCGGGCGCCACCGACGTCACGGCGATCCCGTGCGGGGCCAGCGCGACGGCGAGCGACTGGCCCAACGCGTGCAGCGCGGCCTTGCTGGCGCCGTACGCGGGGTGGTCCGGCTCGCCCTTGAACGCCCCGCGCGACCCGACGTTGACGATCCGGCCCGGCGCCCCGCGCCCGATGAGGTGCCGGGCCACGCAGTAGCTGAGGTTCGCGGCGCCCAGGAGGTTGACGTCGACGGTGCGCCGCCAGATCCGCTGCCAGTCCGCGTAGGACACGTCGGCGACGCGGTGCGCGGTCTCGGCCGACGTCGCGACGGCGGCGTTGTTGACCAGCACGTCGACCCCGCCGAGCCCGGCTTCGGCCGCGTCGGCGATGCGCCGCGCGGCCTCGGGGTCGGCGAGGTCCCCGCCGATCAGCAGGTGCCCGTCGCCGGGCAGCGCGCCGAGCGTGGCCTCGGCGTCCGCGGCTCGCTGTCCATAGTGGACGGCGACCCGGTCGCCCCGCGCCGCGAAGGCCTCGGCCACGGCGCGCCCGATGCCGCGGGACGCGCCGGTGACGAGCACTCCCCGGCTCATCCGAACAGCTGGACCAGCTTCAGGAACAGCTGGTAGACGCCGTACCCGAAGGGGATCACCACCCACGCCCAGGCCAGCACGATCAGCGGGACCCGGTTGGTCTTAGCCGACGGTTCGGTCATCACGCCTCACTCCTCGCGGCCTCGGGAACCGGCTCGTGGTACTTCTCCTTGACCGGGCGGACCAGTTCGTTGGCCACGAACCCGACCACGAGCAGGCCGATCATGATGTAGAAGGACAGCTGGTAGAGGTCCGGCCCGGACTTGCCCGCCGCCTTCTCGGTGTCCGCGATCCGGTTGACGATCAGCGGGCCGAGCACGCCGGCCACCGACCACGCGGTGAGCAGCCGTCCGTGGATCGCGCCGACCTGGTAGGTGCCGAACAGGTCCTTGAGGTACGCCGGGACCGTGGCGAAGCCGCCGCCGTAGAACGACAGGATCACCATCGCGCACAGGATGAACACGAGCTTCGACGAGTTCTGCGTCAGCGCGATCACCAGGTACAGCACCGCGCCGACGCCGAGGTACGTCCGGTAGATGTTCTTCCGGCCGACCAGGTCCGAAGTGGACGACCAGACGAACCGGCCGAGCATGTTGCACAGCGACAGCAGCGCGACGAACCCCGCCGCCGCGGCCACGCCCACCGGCGTCGGTGTGCCCTTGAAGAAGTCCTGGATCATCGGCGACGCCTTCTCCAGGATGCCGATGCCCGCGGTCACGTTGAAGCACAGGACGACCCACAGGCACCAGAACTGCGGCGTCTTGATGGCGTTGGCGGCCGAGACGTTCGCGGTGCTGATCATCGCCCGGCCGTGGTCGGTCTTCGGCTCCCAGCCCGCGGGCTTCCAGTCGTCGGCCGGCACGCGCACGAGCAGCCAGCCCATCGACATGAACACCGCGTAGACGACGCCGTGGACCAGGAACGCCGTCGCGATGGTGCTCGCGGTGGGGTTGGTGCCGAGCATCGACGACGACCACGGCGAGGCGATCAGCGCGCCGCCGCCGAAGCCCATGATGGCGATGCCGGTGGCCATCCCCGGCCGGTCCGGGAACCACTTGATCAGCGTGGACACCGGCGAGATGTAGCCGATGCCGAGCCCGATCCCGCCGATCCCGCCGTAGCCGAGCACGACCAGCCAGAACTGGCCGGTCGCCACGCCGAGGGCCGCGATGAGGAATCCGCTGGCGAAGCAGCACGTCGACACGAACATCGCCCAGCGCGGGCCGTTCTTCTCGACGAGGGTGCCGCCGAACGCGGCGGACAGCCCGAGCATGACGATGCCGAGCTGGAACGGCAGCGAGCTCTGCGTCCCGTTGAGGTGCATCGTCTTCTCGAGCGGGGTCTTGAACACGCTCCACGCGTAGGCCTGCCCGATCGACAGGTGTACCGAAAGGGCCGCCGGCGGAACCAGCCAGCGCGTCCAGCCCGGGGGTGCGACGATCCGGGAACGGTCCAGGAAGCCGACAGCCATCGGAACCCTCTCCTAGAGTGGGGATGATGGAGGGAATGTATTACTAAATACCCGGTGTTGCACTATGCGAGTGTCAAACTCACCGGCAGCGGAAGGCGTGGACGATGGGCAGGGTGACCGTGCGCAGGCCGGTGCGGCGGATCTCCGCGACCGGGGACCGGCGCCGCCCGGACGCGCTGGCCGCCGAGGAGCCGCTGGAACTGCGCGTCGGCGGCCGGGCGCTGGCCGTCACGATGCGCACGCCGGGGCACGACGTCGAACTGGCGCACGGGTTCCTGCTGTCCGAAGGCGTGATCGGCGGCCGCGAGGACATCGCGGTCGCCCGCTACTGCGACGGCGTCGACGACCAGGGCCGCAACATCTACAACGTTCTGGACATCGCGCTGGCGGACGGCGTGCCGCCGCCGGACACCGGCGTCGAGCGCAACTTCTACACGACGTCGTCGTGCGGCGTCTGCGGCAAGGCCGCGCTCGACGCGGTCAAGCTCCGCACCCGCTTCTCCCCCGCTTCGGCGGCCTTCACCGTGAAGAGCGAAACCCTGGCCGGCCTGCCGGACGCACTGCGCGCCCGCCAGAAGGTGTTCGCCAGCACCGGCGGCCTCCACGCGGCCGCACTGTTCACCCCGGACGGTTCGCTGGCGGTCGTCCGCGAAGACGTCGGCCGGCACAACGCGGTGGACAAGGTCCTCGGCTGGGCGGTCCTCGAAGGCCGCATCCCGGCGCCCGGCCACGGCCTCCTGGTGTCCGGGCGCGCGTCGTTCGAGCTGGTGCAGAAGGCCGCGATGGCGGGCATCGGCCTGCTGGCGGCGGTCTCGGCGCCGTCGTCGCTGGCGGTGGAGCTGGCCGAGGAGAACGGCATGACCCTGGTCGGCTTCCTGCGCGGCGACTCGATGAACCTCTACACCGGCGACCACCGCATCCTGACCTGAGCAGCACACCCGGGCAGCGCACCTAGGCAGAGGCGACCCAGTTGCCGTGGAAGCCGTTCGGCACGCGGTCCGGGAGGTGGACCGCCGCCACCGTCTCCAGCGTGCCCGCGTCCAGGATGGTCAGGTCGCTGCGCCGCGTTGCCGGGTCGAACACGAACCCCAGCAGGACGCCGTCGTCTTCGGGCGCGTCGTCGTGGCGCGGGACGAACACGAATTCGCCCGGCTGCTTGCCCGCGCCGAACGCGCGCTCGGCGCGGGAGCCCGTGTGGAAATCGTGCTTGTACAGCGAGCCACCGGGTTCCGCGCCGCCGTCGGCCGACATCGCGTAGCCGTAGCGGTGGCGGCGGCCGACCAGGCGCTCGTCGACGCGCGGGAACTCCTGGCCGCGGTCGTCGAGGCGTTCCTCCAGCACCTTGCCCGCGGCCAGGTCGACCGTCCAGCGGTCCAGCGTGGGGCCGCCTTCGCCCGGGCCGTGCAGTTCCGTGTCGAACATCCGCGGGTGGCGGACGACGTCGAGCACGATGCCGTCGCCGTCGTCGTAGGCGTTGAGCGGGTGGAAGACGTAGCACGGCTCGACCTCGAACCAGCGCACGTCGCCGTTGCCGCCCTCGCGCGGCATGACGCCGATCCGGGCGGGGTACTTCGGGTTCCAGCGGTACGGCAGGCCGCCGTTCGCGCCGATCTTGCGGGCCATCATCGCGGTCACCGGGTCGGGCACGCGGACCTTGCCGACCATGGCCGAGACGACGAGCTTCGCCGGCGTCCGCAGGGCGGCCGGCACGCTGGCCGCGACCGCCGACTCGGCGTCGAACGTGACCGGCAGGTCGTAGAACACGACGTGGCGCTCGGTCAGCGAGAAGTCGTGCATCATGGGCGACCCGGTGACCTCGACGTCGACCGTGCGGCGGGCTCGCCCCTCGGCGTCGATCACCGAGTACTGGACCTTGTTCCCCATGCCGAAGAAGTACGAGACCGCGTGCAGCTCGCCGGTGCGCGGGTCGCGCTTCGGGTGCGCGGTGTAGCCGCCGGGCAGCGTGCCGTCGAAGTCGCAGCGGCCGACGGTGTCGAGCTCGTCGGTCAGCTCGTAGATCGGCGCGCCCGCCTCGACCAGGGCGAGGGTCTTCCCCGCGTGGCCGATGACGTTCGTGTTGGCGCCGAGCGCGTCCAGCCCGCAGAACCGGCTCGCGTCCTCGCCGTCCAGCGCCGCCGCGACGGCGGGGTTGCGGACCCACCGGTTGCGGTACCACTCGGCCTTCCCGTCGCGCAGCCGCACGCCGTGGACCATGCCGTCGCCCATGAACCAGTGGTAGGCCGCCGGGTCCACCTCGGACAGCGGGTTGGGGCCGTTGCGCAGGTACCGGCCGTCGAGGAACTCCGGGATCGCGCCCGTGACGGCCAGGTCGGTGCTCGTGTGCTCCCGGCTGACCGGGGCGAAGTTGCCCTCGAGGAACTTGTTGCCCATGTGACCCCTCCACGGTTTCCATAACTCGGTTATAGAACCAGGTATAACAGGGTTATGGGATACTGGCAAGCATGAGCCCCAAACCGCGCGCGACCGACGTCAAGGCCCGGCTCGTGGAAGCCGCCATCCGGCTGCTCGACGAGAACGGGCCCGAGGCCCTGCAGGCCCGCAAGCTGGCCGCGGAGGTCGGCGTCTCGACGATGGCGGTGTACACGCACTTCGGCGGGATGGCCGCGCTCGTCGACGAGGTCGCGCGGGCCGGCTTCGTGCGGCTCAGCGGCTGGCTGGCCGAGGTCGGGGAAACCGGCGACCCGGTGGCGGACATCTTCAGCCTGGCCCGCACCTACCGGCAGGCGGTCGCCGAGCAGCCGCAGCTGTTCGCCGTGACGTTCGGCCAGTCCGCACCCGGCGGCAAGCGGGCGACGCTGTCGGACCTGACGACCGAGGAGGGTCGCGAAGCCGCTCAGGAGGGGCTGGAGGCGTTCGCCCACATCGTCCGGGCGACCGAGCGGGCCATCGCGGCCGGCCGGTTCCGGCCCGCCGACGAGTACCAGGCCGCCGCCCAGCTCTGGAGTGCGCTGCACGGATTCGTCACACTGGAGGCGTCGGGGCACTTCGGCCCCGGTGAACAGGGCATAGACCACATTTTGATCCCCCTCGGGATCACCATGGCGGTGGGTCTCGGGGACACTGTGGAGGAGGCCGGGCGCTCGGCCGAGGCCGCGCGGGCGGCCTGGCGGGCGAGGACCGGAAACGCCGGGCAGGGTGAGAACGAATAACCCGGTGAACGAGGGCGCGAGGGAACGCGGAGCGGCTGCGCGGCGTCCTTGATGAGGGGGCAGGGGGATGGAGAACGGGATGAACGAGGAACACGAGGACGCGGAGCCGGCCGGCGGGGTCGCCGACGCGGTCCAGGGCGCCCGCCGGTGGATCGGCCGCCGGTCGGTGCTGATCGCGGGCGCGTCCGGGCTGGCCGTGACCGGCCTCGCCGTCGGCACCGCGACCGGCAAGCTCCCGTTCAGCCCGGCCATGCAGCGGACGCTCGGCGTGACGTCGTCCAACCCGACGACCCAGCTGGGCAGCACGCGCGTCGAGCGGGTGTACTCCGCGGCGCGCGGCCGGATGGTCGACCTCGTGTTCATCCTGCCGTCGAAGACCCCGCCCAAGGGGCTGCCGATGTCGCTGATGCTGCACGGCCTGCACGGCAACGCCCGCAGCGCGGCCCCGACCGGCACGATGAAGCAGCTCGCCAGCGACGTCGCCCGCAAGGCGGTGCCGGCGTACGGCTTCGTGGCCGTCGACGGCGGCGACAACTACTGGCACCAGGTGCACCCGGGCGACGACCCGCTGGCGATGCTGCTGGAGGAGGTCCCGCAGTGGCTGCGGGCCCGTGGCTTCGCGGGGCCGAGCGGGCTGCCGTTCGCCTGTACGGGCGTGTCGATGGGCGGGTTCGGCGCGCTGGTGTACACGCGCCGCCGGGTCGAGCGGCGCCAGCCGCCCGACGCCGTCGCGACGCTGGCCCCGGCGCTGATCACGTCGTGGCCGGAGATGGCCAAGCGCCACATCTTCACCGGCATCCAGGACTGGACGGCGCTGGACCCGCTGCGCCACATCGACGAGACCAAGGGCGTCGCCAACGCCATCTGGTGCGGCACGGAGGACTCGTTCATCACCGGCGCCCGCCGCTACATCGCGGCGGCGCACCCGGCGGTCGCGCACACCGCCCACGGCAAGCACGGTGACCCGTTCAACCGCACGGTGGTGCCCAGCCTGGTGAGCTTCCTCGGCAAGCACGTCCCCCGCACGGACTGACCCGCACCCAGCCGGTCGCCCCGCGTACCCAGACAGTCGGCCCGCGTACCGGAAGGGTCGGTTCGCGTACCCAGACGGTCGGCTTGCGTACCGGAAGGGTCGGTTCGCGTACCTGGACGGTCGGCTGACCGGCCGACCCTCCAGGTACGCAGGCCGACCCTCCAGGTACGCAAGCCGACCCCTCGGGTACGCGGGCCGACCCTCCGGGGACGTCGGTCAGCGGGCGAAGTGGATGCGGGTGGTCGTGCGGCCCGGGACCCAGTACGTGCGGACCAGGTCGGACAGGCGGTTGACCAGCAGGAGACCGCGGCCGCCCGGGGTGGTGGCCGCCGGGGGGATGCGGCCGGCCAGTGGCTCGGCGATCGTGCCGTCGTCGCTCACCTCGGCGACCACTTCCGCCGCCTCCGTCCACAGGCGCAGCACGCCGGCGCCGCCGCCGTAGAGGACGCTGTTCGTCGTCAGTTCGGCGATCGCCAGCGCGAAGTCGTCGCGGCGGGGCCGGCGCAGACCGTGCCGGGCCGCCCAGATCTCCGTGAAGCCGCGCAGCGACGCCAGCTGCCCGATGTCGAAGCGGCGCTCGACCGCGGCGGGCGGCGGCTCCAGCGGCCGCGTGAAGTCCGCTCGGACGCCGTCGGGGTCGAACCGCGGGCTGTCGAACGGACCGGCCAGGCCCCACAGCTCGGGGTGGGTGCGCTCGGCGTCGGCCAGCACCGGCAAGGGCAGCGCCCCGACGTCGTACGGGCAGAGAACCGCCAGGTCACGTCCCGCGAAAGCGGTGTTGATGAGGGCTTCGTGCACCACGCACGCCGGGTACTCCGCGTCCGTGCGCCCGGCCCAGATCGGCTCGCCGACGATGCGCACCGGGCCGTCGTGCTCGGCGGCGAAGGCGTGCAGCACCGACGGGAGGATCGCGCCGGGATTGCGCCCCGCCTGGTGCATGTCGATCAAGCGGACGTCGCCGGCCCGGTCTTCCAGGGCCTTCTCGATCAGCAGCAGGTTGCGGCCGGGAACGGCCACCGCCGCGGGTTCACCCCGGTCGAGACCTTCGAGCAGGAACGGGAGGACACCGTCGAGGTATTCGGTGTCGCCGCGATAGAAGAGTGCCGGATGCCGAAACGGTCTGAGGGCATCTTCCACAGTGTGGGCTTACCCAGCCGGTTCCCACGCCAAACGCGGCGAACGCCGGGAAGTCACTCCACCCAGCGGCCGACGACCGAAATCAGCCAGAAGCCGACCATGGTCGCCAGTGCGAACAGCAGGACCCAGTTGAACAGCTGACGGCGCTCGGTCACGCCGCGGGCCTGGCGCAGGGCGTACGCCGCGACGACGAACAGCGGCACGGGGATCAGCGGCAACGGCGACAGCCGGGCCACGACAGCGACGACGCAGGTGCCGGTGAACACGGCCAGCACGCCCATCAGGACGCGGTTGAGCCACGGGTACCGGCCGGCGACGGACGCGATCACGCGTTCGCTCAGCTCGCGGAACCCCAGGACCGGCGCGGCCGGGGCGGTTCCGGCGGGCTCCGGGGCCGGCGGCGGCGGCGCTTGGACGCCGCCGCCCGGAGCGGCCCCGGAACCCGGGAAGGAATCAGCAGTCATTCAGCTTTCCTGTCGGGTCTCCGGGCCGGGCGGCCCGGAGACGCCCGGCTCAGGCGGACTTCTCGCCGCGCTCGCTGCGCGCGCGCCGCGTCGGCTGCCGGGCGACGATCGTCGGGTTCACGTTCTCCCGGACGGTCTGCTCGGTGATGACGACCTTCGCCACGTCGTCGCGGCTCGGGATGTCGTACATGACCGGCTGGAGCACTTCTTCCATGATGGCACGCAGCCCGCGGGCGCCGGTTCCGCGCAGGACCGCCTGGTCGGCGATGGCCTCGAGCGCGGTCTTGGTGAACTCCAGCTCGACGTTGTCCATCTCGAAGAGCTTCTTGTACTGCTTCACCAGGGCGTTGCGGGGCTGGGTCAGGATGTTGACCAGCGAGTCCTTGTCCAGGTGGTTCACCGTCGCCACGACCGGCAGCCGGCCGATGAACTCCGGGATCAGCCCGAACTTGATCAGGTCCTCGGGCATCGTGTCGGAGAAGACGTCGCTCTCCTCGATCTCGGACTTCGTGCGGATCTCCGCGCCGAAGCCGAGGCCGCGCTTGCCGACCCGCTCGTTGATGATCTTCTCCAGCCCGGCGAACGCGCCGGCCACGATGAACAGCACGTTCGTCGTGTCGATCTGGATGAACTCCTGGTGCGGGTGCTTGCGGCCGCCCTGCGGCGGCACCGAGGCGGTGGTGCCCTCGAGGATCTTCAGCAGCGCCTGCTGCACACCCTCGCCGGAGACGTCCCGGGTGATCGACGGGTTCTCGCTCTTGCGGGCGATCTTGTCGACCTCGTCGATGTAGATGATCCCGGTCTCGGCCCGCTTGACGTCGTAGTCCGCCGCCTGGATGAGCTTGAGCAGGATGTTTTCGACGTCCTCGCCGACGTACCCGGCCTCGGTCAGCGCCGTGGCGTCCGCGATGGCGAACGGCACGTTCAGCAGCTTCGCGAGCGTCTGCGCCAGGTAGGTCTTGCCGCACCCGGTGGGGCCGAGCATCAGGATGTTCGACTTGGCGAGCTCGACCGACTCTTCCTTGGAGTCCTTCGGCCCGGCCTTGTCGTCCGCCTGGATGCGCTTGTAGTGGTTGTACACCGCCACCGCGAGCGTCCGCTTGGCGTCTTCCTGCCCGATGATGTACTGCTCGAGGAACTCGTGGATGTCGGCGGGCTTGGGCAGCTCGTCGAGCTTGACGTCGCCGGCCTCGGCCAGCTCCTCCTCGATGATCTCATTGCAGAGGTCGATGCACTCATCGCAGATGTAGACCCCGGGGCCGGCAATGAGCTTCTTCACCTGCTTCTGGCTCTTCCCGCAGAAAGAACACTTCAGCAGGTCTCCGCCGTCACCGATCCGTGCCATGGCCGTTGACCTCGTCCCCTCCGGCGCGGGTTTCCGCGCCTGACGTGTGTTGCGACGGTGCGACCCGCGGTCACGGGGTGACCGAGCGGAGCCTCACGCATTGCCACTGACGGTACCCGTCCGATGCCGCGAGCGGGAACACCCACGAGCTGTCGGGAGCACGTCAGAGGGCGACCCTAAACCAGGATGCCGGTGTGTGTCGTCTTCTCGACACACACCGGCCTGGCGGATCTCAAAGAGCCGACGCCTTGCGGTACGGCAGCACCTCGTCGATGATGCCGTACGCCTTGGCCTCCTCGGCCGTCAGGATCTTGTCGCGCTCGATGTCGGTCCGGATCTGGTCCGGGTCCTTGTTCGTGTGCTTGGCCAGGATGACCTCCATCTGGCGCCGCACCCGCTGGATCTCGTTCGCCTGGATCTCCAGGTCCGAGACCTGGCCGTACGTGCCCTCGGTGGCCGGCTGGTGGATCAGCACGCGCGAGTTCGGCAGCGCGTAGCGCTTGCCCGGCGTGCCGGCCGCCAGCAGCACCGCGGCGGCCGAGGCGGCCTGGCCGAGGCAGTACGTCTGGATGTCCGGGCGGACGAACTGCATGGTGTCGTAGATCGCCATCAGCGAGGTGAACGAACCACCCGGCGAGTTGATGTAGACCAGGATGTCGCGGTCCGGGTCCTCGTGCTCGAGGTGCAGCAGCTGGGCCATCACGTCGTTGGCCGACGCGTCGTCCACCTGCACGCCGAGGAAGATGACCCGCTCTTCGTACAGCTTGTTGTACGGGTTCGACTCCTTGACGCCGTAGCTGGTGCGCTCGACGTAGGACGGCAGGATGTACCGCGACTGGGGGATGTTCGGAGCCCGGAAGTCATCACCCGGGAGCCTGAAGTTGCTCATCGAAAGTCTCCTTGGTGCTTCGGGCTCAGCGGGAGCCCGGACGGGCGATGTCGGCGGTGAGGACGTGGTCCACGAAGCCGTAGTCCTTCGCCTCCTGCGCGGTGAACCAGCGGTCGCGGTCGCCGTCCTTGATGATCTGCTCGACCGTCTGGCCGGTCTGGTCCGCGGTGATCTGCGCCAGCTCCCGCTTCCACTTGTTGAACAGGTCCGCCTGGATCGCGATGTCCGACGCCGTGCCGCCGACACCGGCCGAGGGCTGGTGCATCAGGATGCGCGCGTGCGGGAGGGCGTACCGCTTGCCCGGGGTGCCCGAGGACAGCAGGAACTGCCCCATCGAAGCCGCCATGCCCATCGCGTAGGTCGCCACGTCCGGGCGGATCAGCTGCATGGTGTCGTAGATGGCGAACCCGGCGGTGACCGAACCACCCGGCGAGTTGATGTAGAAGCGGATGTCGGACTCGGCGTCGTCCGCGTCGAGCAGCAACAGCTGCGCGGTGATCCGGTTGGCGATCTCGTCGTTGACCTCGGAACCGAGGACGACGATGCGCTCCTGGAGCAACCGCTCGAACACCGAGTCGGTGAGGGTGAGCCCTGCGGTGCCGGTCCGCGCCTCGGGCGTGTGCTGCGTCACGTCTGCCTGCCTTTTCGCCGGCGGCGGCCCGGTGCTGACGGCCGCCGCTGTCGTTTCAGATGCTTGAGATCTTGTATCCGACCCTAACGAACTCGGGCGGTGCAGAATGCCTGACACCGCCCAAGTTCGCTCACAGCTTCACTCCGCCGGAGTCTTCGCCGTCTCGTCGGTGGCCTGCGTCTCCTCGCTTGCCGGCTCGTCGGTGCCGAAGAGCTCCGAAAGGTCGACCTCGGCGCCGGAGCCGTCGGTGACGGTGGCCTTGCGGACGACCGAGGCGAGGGCCTTGCCGCGGCGCACGTCGGCGTAGATCGCGGTCAGCTGACCCGACTGCTGGGCGCGCTGGACGTACTCGTCCGGGCTGATCCCGAAGCGCTGGGCCTGGTAGATGATCCGCTCGGTGAGCTCGCCGTCGTTGACCGACACCTCTTCCTTGTCGGCGATGGTGTCCAGCAGCAGCTGCGTGCGGACGGCCTTCTCCGACTCGGTGCGGGTCTCCGCGTCGAACTCCTCGAGCGTGCGGCCCTCGGCCTCGAGGGCCTTCGCGAACTGGGCCTCGTCGTGGTCGAACGGGTGGATCGCGTCGTGCTTGCGGTTCTCGATCTCGGCGTCGAGGACCTTCTCCGGGATCGGGACCTCGGTGCGCTCCAGGAGCTCGTCGAGCACCTTGTCGCGGGCCTGGACGCCCTGCTGCATCTTCTTGACGCGGCCGAGCCGCTCGCGCAGGTCGTTCTTCAGCTCTTCGATCGTGTCGAACTCGCTGGCCATCTGGGCGAACTCGTCGTCGGCCTCGGGCAGCTCGCGCGTCTTGACCGACTGGACGGTCACGGTCACCTCGGCGTCCTTGCCGGCGTGCTCCCCGGCGACGAGCTGGGTGGTGAACGTCTTCGTCTCGCCGGCGTTCGCGCCGACGATGGCCTCGTCGATGCCGTCGACGAGCTGGCCGGAGCCGATCTCGTAGGACAGCCCGGAGGTGCTCGCCTCCTCGACGGCCTCGCCGTCGACGGCGGCGGACAGGTCGATCGAGACGAAGTCGCCGTTCTCGGCCGGGCGCTCGACGCCGGTCAGCGTGCCGAAGCGGGCGCGCAGCTCGTCGAGCTGCTCGTCGACCTCCGCGTCGGTCAGCTCGACGTCGTCGACGGTGACGGCGAAGCCGTCCAGGTCGGGCAGCTCGATCTCCGGGCGCACGTCGACCTCGGCGGTGAACTCGAGGACGTCGCGGTCCTCGAGCTTGGTCACGTCGAACTCGGGGTTGCCGAGCGTGCGGACCTCGTTGGCGCGGACGGCCTCGATGTACTTGGCCGGGATGGCCTCGTTGACGACCTCGTCGAGCACCGGGCCACGCCCGATCCGGCTTTCCAGGACGCGAGCGGGCGCCTTGCCGGGCCGGAAGCCCGGGATGCGCACCTGCTGGGCGATCTTGCGGTAGGCGCGGTCGAAGTTCGGCTTGAGCTCGTCGAACGGCACCTCGACATTGATCTTGACTCGCGTCGGGCTCAGCTGCTCGACGGTGCTCTTCAAGGTCTTCTCCTCGAGCGGTAACGAAGGTGGTGGGCAATCCTGCGGAAATGCCCCCGGTCACCTGCAGACCGGGACATCCGAGTCTAGGCCAGTGGCGTTCGTGACCGGGCCGGGGGCCACCTGCGAGGTCAGGCGCCCCGGCGGCGGGCCGATCGCCCGGCGGTTCCGGCGGCCCGGATGCGTGGCTCAGGCGGAGGAACCGCCCGCGGGACCGGGCCCCGGCAGCCCGGCCGAACCGCGCGGAGTCAGGCTCCCAGGATCCGGCCGATCACCCAGCGCAGCTGACCGCTCGCCTGCGCCACCGAGCCGCTCGGCTGCACCAGGTGGGACAGCAGCAGCCGGACGAAGACCTCGACCGCCACCGTCCACTCCGACCGCGTCAGGCCCACGTCCGGATAGGACCCCGCGAACAGGGCCGCCACCGCGTCGACCGAACGCTCGAGCACGGCTTCGGGCCGGGTGGTCAGCAGCGGGAGGAAGTCGTCGCGGCCGGCCTGCCGGACGCCGAGGGCGATCAGGAGGAGGGGGTTGGTCCTGGCCGCTTCGAGGCTTCCGCGGAACGCGGCGGTGACGCCGTCGGCCGGGCGGCCCGGGTGGGCGGCGACGCCCTCGGCCACGCGCTCGGCGAAGCGCTCGGTTTCCCGTAGCAGCAACGCCTCCGCCAGCTCGGCCTTGGAGCCGAGTTCGTTGTAGACGGTCTGCCTGCTGACGCCGACGTGCGCGGCCAGTTTGCCCATCGTCACCGCGGCCCAGCCGTCGCCGGCGGTGAGTTCGGCCGCCGCGTCGAGCAGCCGCTCCCGGGTGCGCGCGGGTGCGGGTGGGGTGACGGCCTTCACAGGCGCAGCTTACCTGCCGCTTGCGTTCGGCTGGCCCAGACCTTTTTTCGAAGCGTGGTGCGACGTTTACAAACCCCGTCGCGTTGTCTACGGTGACTCCCGCCTCGCCAGGAGCTTCTCGACCGAGGAGACCGCTCGATGCCCGTCGTGGATACCTCGCCGCGTGGCTCCCGGACGTCCGGAACCTCGCCGTCGGCCGGCGTGCCCGCGCCGCGCTCGGTGCCCTCGCCCCGCATCCCGCTGCCGCGCCTCTCGGTGCCCACCCTCCTGTTGTTCACCGGCGGTGCCGCGCTCTGGGCCACCGCGACGTGGCTCCTGCTGGCCGGGATCGCGCCGCCGGTGTACACCGTGCCGCTGCACGCGATCGTCACCTTCACCATGTTCACCGTGGTGCACGAATCCGCGCACCACGCCGCAGGGAAGCTGACATGGGTCAACGAGCTGCTCGGCCGGCTGGCGATGCCGTTCGTCGCGGCGTACGCGTCCTTTCCGCTGCTCCGGTTCATCCACAGTGAACACCACCGCAACACGAATGCGGACTCGCACACCGATCCCGACGCCTGGACGTCGCAGGGAGCCTGGTGGTCGCTGCCGTTCCGCTGGCTCACCATCGACCTCTGGTACGCGCGGTTCTACACCGCCCGCGTGCGCACCCGCCCGGCACCGGAACGGGCGGAGACGATCGTGCTGCTGTCGCTGGCGTCCGCCACGGCCGCGATGCTGATCGCCTGCGGCCACGGCCGGGAACTGCTGCTGGGCTACCTGCTGCCGCAGCGGATCGGGCTCGCCGTGCTCGCGTGGTGGTTCGACTGGCTGCCGCACCACGGCCTGCCCGCCGCGAAGCCGCGCGACAAGTTCGGCACCACGCGGGTGCGGGTGGGGCTGGAGTGGCTGATGACGCCGATGATGCTGTTCCAGAACTACCACCTGGTGCACCACCTGCACCCCGCCGTGCCGTTCTACCGCTACCTGCGGGCGTGGCGGGACAACCGGGACGCCTACCTCGCCCGCGACGTCCCCATCATCACGGCGTGGGGCCGCGAGCTGACGCCGGCGGAGTACCGCGCGTGGCGGCGGCTGGCCGACGACCTCGGCGACCGCGAGCCCGGCCCCGAGCCACCGGACCGCACGCGCCCGAGCCGGTTCCACCGCCTGCGGGTGCGGGAGGTCCGGCCGCTGACCGCGGACGCCGTCGCGATCACCTTCGACGTCCCGCCGCACCTGGCGCCGGAGTTCCGGTTCTCCCCCGGCCAGCACGTGGCGGTCCGGGCGGTGGTCGACGGCCGTTCCGTGCGGCGGACGTACTCGATCTGCGCGCCGGCGGACACGGGCGAGCTGCGGATCGCGGTGAAGCGGCGGCCCGGCGGCGCGTTCTCCGGCTTCGCGACGACGGCGCTGGCCGCGGGCGACCACCTCGACGTCCTGCCGCCGTCGGGCGCGTTCACGCTCACCCCGGATCCGTCGCGGACCGGGCACTACGTGGCGCTGGCCGCCGGCAGCGGCATCACGCCGGTGCTGTCCATCCTGGTCAGCACGCTGACGGCCGAGCCGCACAGCCGGGCGACGCTGCTGTACGTCAACACCTCGGGTGCGACGACGTTGTTCGCCGCGGAGCTGAGCGCGCTCGCCGAGGGGTTCGGCGGACGGCTGCACGTCGTCCACTACCGCACCGACGAGCGCGACCCGGACCTGCACGCGCACCGGCCCCGGCACTTCGACACCGTCGGCGAGGCGCTGGCGATCTCGCACGTGCGCTACCAGCGCGGGCGGCTCGACGGCACGCGGCTGCGCGCGCTGCTGCAGAACCGGCTGCACCCGGCGAAGGTCGACGAGTGGTTCCTGTGCGGGCCGCGCGGCCTGCTGGAGCTGGCCCGCCGGACCCTGGCCGACGCGGACGTCCCGGAGGAGAACGTCCACTTCGAACTGTTCCGCGGCGCGGCACCCCTGCACGACCCGGCGGGCACGCCGGCGCAGGTGGCGCTGACGCTGGGCGGCACGACGACGTGCGTCACGGCCAAGGCCGGGGAGACGGTGCTGGACGCGGCGCTGCGGGCCGGGTACGAGGTGCCGTACTCGTGCACGGGCGGCGCGTGCGGCACGTGCCGGGCGACGCTGCTGCACGGCCAGGTCGACATGGACGTCCGGTACGCATTGACCGAGGACGACGTCGCGGCGAACCGGATCCTGACGTGCCGCTCGCGCGCGACGACCCCGGAGGTCGCGGTCGACTACGACCGCCGCTGACCCCCGGGGCCGCCGGGTCAGCCGGTCCGGGTGGGGGCACCGGAAGGCGGGTTGCCCTGGCCTTGCGGTCCCGCCTCGCCGTCCGTCACCGACGTCGCGGTCGCCGTGCTGCCGGACTCCGTGGCCACCACCGTGACCGTGTCGCCCGTGGCCAGGCCGGTCGCCTGGGCGGACGTGATCGTGTACGTCTTCGAGAAGCCGTCGTCGCTCTTCGCGGTCAGCGACGTCGCGCTCAGCGCCGTCACCTCACCCGTCTGCATGATCTTCGTGACGTAGCCGCCGTTGCCGTCGGACGACACGTACTCGCCGTGCAGCGCCGCGCCGAGGCCGCCGCCCGGCGTGCCGCCGGGGGCGCCCGGTCCGGCCTGCGTGCCGGTGGCCGCCGACGAAGACGCGGCCCAGATCGCCGCTCCCCCGCCGGCCACGATCACCGCGGCGACGGCGCCCGCCGCGATCTTGCGGCCCGGCGACCGAGCCGGCTTCGGGGCCGGTGCGGGTGCCGCGCCCCACGTCTGGTCCGGTGTGGACGGTGCCTGCGGTGTCGTCATGGTTTCGCTCCTGGACGTCTTGTTCGGATGAGATCCACGGTGGAGCCGCTCGCTGTGCGCGGACTGTGCCCGCCGTCAGCCGTCGCTGTGACCGCGGGCGCACCCCCACAGCCGCTTCACAGGCAGCGCACAACCGGCACACACCGCGCGGACGGACGCTGGGTCCATGGCCGCGCGAACCGTCCCGTCACGTCCCCGCCGGGGGCGGCTTTCGCTGCGCGCGAAACTGACCGGCTCGATGGTCGTGCTGCTCACCGTGGTGTGCCTGATCGTCGGCGTGGTCAGCGAGTTCGCGCTCGACCTGTTCCTCACCCGCCAGGTCGACCAGCAGCTCTCGGCCGCGGCGAACCGCTCCCTGGTGTTCGCGAGCAACGCCCCGCCGCTGGACGGCGGTCCGCCGCCGGAGAACCAGGGCCAGCACCCGCTCGGGCAGAACGTCGGCACGGTGAGCGCCACCTTCGCGGGGCGGGAACTCGTCCACGACGACAGCATCGCCGAGCACGGCGGACGGCTGTACCTGACCGCCGAGCAGCAGGCCGTCATGCTTTCGGTGCCCACCGACGGCAGGCCGCACACGCTGTCCTTCGCCGACCTCGGCGAGTACCGCCTGATGGCGCTGCCGGTCGCCGGGACGTCCGAAGTCGTGGTCACCGGCCTGCCGCTGAAACCGGTGACCGACACGCTGCTCACCGTCGGGCTGATCCTGTTCGGCGTCGCCGCGGCGGGCGTGCTCGGCGCGGCCTTCCTCGGCGCGTTCGCGGTCCGCCGCACGCTGCGCCCGCTCGACCGCGTCGCGGCCACCGCCGGGCGCGTCAGCGAACTGCCGCTCGACCGCGGCCAGGTGGCGCTGTCCATCCGCGTCCCGGCGGGCGACACCGATCCGCGCACGGAGGTCGGCCAGGTCGGCTCGGCCCTGAACCTGATGCTCGGGCACGTCGCCCAAGCGCTCGAAGCGCGCCACGAGAGCGAGATCCGGGTGCGGCAGTTCGTCGCGGACGCCAGCCACGAGCTGCGCACGCCGCTGGCCGCGATCCGCGGCTACGCCGAGCTGGCCGCCCGCGGCAGCGCGCTGGTCCCGCCGGACGTCGCCCACTCGATGGGCCGGATCCAGTCCGAGGCCGTCCGGATGACGGCCCTGGTCGAGGACCTGCTGCTGCTCGCCCGCCTCGACACGGGCCGGCCGCTGGACGTGCGGGACGTCGACCTCACGCGCCTGGTCGCCGACACCGTCGGGGACGCCAGGGCCGCCGGGCAGCAGCACCGCTGGCTGCTGGAGCTGCCACCGGACCCGGTGCTCGTGTTCGGCGACGTCCAGCGGCTGCACCAGGTGCTGGCCAACCTGCTGGCGAACGCCCGCACGCACACCCCGCCGGGCACCACGGTCGTGACGGCGCTGGCCCGCTCGGTCGACGGCAGCGCCGTGCTCACGGTGACCGACGACGGCCCGGGCATCGCGCCGGACCTGCTGCCGGACGTCTTCGAGCGGTTCGCCCGCGGCGACTCCTCGCGGTCGCGCAACGCCGGCAGCACCGGGCTGGGGATGGCGATCGCGTCCGCCGTCGTGGTGGCCCACCACGGCACGATCGAGGTGCACAGCAGGCCCGGCCGGACGGAGTTCGCCGTGCGCCTGCCGGTGGCCGTGCCCGCACAGCGCGTGCACAGCATCGACACAAGCCGGCCCCAGCTGGGCACCGGAAGCTGACGGCATGAGCGCTGTGACATCCGGGGCTTCGCCCCGGGCCGGGGGCTCCGCCACCCGGAGCCCCCGAAAAGAAGCCGATCTCGCGTCCCGCGAGACCGCCGCATCCCCGACCGCACCAGCTCGTCGTTACTGGCACCGCCCGCTCCTGGCCGTCCTCCTGCTGGGGACGGCCGCGCTCTACCTCTGGGACCTCGGCGCCTCCGGCTGGGCGAACGCGTTCTACTCCGCGGCCGCGCAGGCGGGATCGCAGAGCTGGAAGGCGCTGTTCTTCGGCTCGAGCGACGCGGCCAACGCGATCACCGTCGACAAGACCCCGGCCGCCCTGTGGGTGATGAGCCTGTCGGCCCGGCTGTTCGGCGTGAACGCGTGGAGCATCCTGGTGCCGCAGGCGCTGATGGGCGTCGGCTCGGTCTGGCTGCTGTACGCGACCGTCCGCCGCTCTTCCGGCCCGGCGGCCGGGCTCGTCGCGGGCCTGGTGCTGGCTCTCACGCCCGCCGCGGCGCTGATGTTCCGGTTCGACAACCCGGACGCCCTGCTCGTGCTGCTCCTGGTGGCGGCGGCGTACTGCGTGGTGCGCGCCTGCGAGAAGGCGAGCCCGCGCTGGCTGGCGCTGGCCGGGGTCGCGGTCGGCTTCGGGTTCCTGGCGAAGATGCTGCAGGCGTTCCTCGTGCTGCCCGCGTTCGCGCTCGCCTACCTCGTCGCGGCCCCCGTGGCGCTCGGCAAACGGCTGCTGCACCTGCTCGGCGCGCTCGCCGCGACGATCGCCGCCGCGGGCTGGTACCTCGTCGTCGTGGCCCTGTGGCCGGCCGCGGACCGGCCGTACATCGGCGGCTCGCAGACGAACTCGCTGTGGGAGCTGGTCTTCGGCTACAACGGCTTCGGCCGCCTCACCGGCGACGAGGTCGGCAGCGTCGGCGGCGGCGCCGGGCGCGGCTGGGGTTCGACGGGCCTGACCCGGCTGTTCGGCAGCGAGATGGCGGGCGGGATCGCCTGGCTGCTGCCGGCCGCGCTGCTGGCGCTGGGCGCCGGGCTGTGGTTCACCCGCCGGGCCCCGCGCACGGACGCCTCCCGGGCGGCGTTGCTCCTGTGGGGCGGCTGGCTGCTGGTGACGGCGCTGGTGTTCAGCTACATGGGCGGGATCATCCACCCGTACTACACGGTCGCGCTGGCCCCGGCGGTGGCGGCGCTGACCGGCACGGCGGCGGTCCAGCTGTGGCGCCTGCGCGCCCACCCGGCGGCGGCGGGCCTGCTCAGCGGCGGGGTGGCGGTGACGGCGCTGACGGCGTACCTGCTGCTGGGCTCGTCGTGGCGCCCGTGGCTGGCCCCGACGGTCCTGGTGGCCGGTCTGCTGGCGGCGGTGGCGCTGTTCTTCGCCCCGCACCTGACCCGCTCGGCGGCTTCGCTCGTGGCCGCGTTTTCGCTGGTCGTGGTGCTCGCGGGCACCGGGGCGTACACGCTGGCGACGGCGGCCACGACGCACAGCGGAGCAATCCCGTCGGCCGGGCCGTCATCCGGCTTCGGCGGCCGCTTCGGAGGCCCGGGCGGCCCCCGCGGCGGCTTCGGCGGCGGCCGCGGCGGCGGCCCGGGCGCGCTCCTGAGCACGACGACCCCGGGCGCCGAACTGACGGCGTTGCTGAAGCAGGACGCGTCGAAGTACACGTGGACGGCGGCGACGGTGCTGTCCAACGCGGCAGCGGGCTACCAGCTCGCGAGCGGAGCCCCGGTGCTGGCCGTGGGCGGCTTCAACGGCACCGACCCCTACCCGACGCTGGAGCAGTTCCGGCAGTACGTGGCGAGCGGCCGGATCCACTACTTCCTGGGCGAAGGCGTGTCGATGGCCGGCAACAGCGGCTCGGACGCGGCCGAGCAGATCGCGGAGTGGGTATCGGGGCACTACCAGTCGTCCACTGTGGACGGCGTAACGGTGTACGACCTGACTGCGACCGTCTGAGACACGACGAAAGCAGGGTGTGACGCCGGTCCGGGCCCGGGCAACCTGGTCAAGAACCGGCTCACTCCGGCACACTGGTGGTGCCCAGGCGAACAGGAGTTCCTGCTGATGACCGAGCCTCACGTACGGCCGGCCGGTTCGGCAGACCTGGAACCGTTCGCCACCGCGCTCGGTGACCGCGCTTTCTTCGGCGATCGCTTCGAACGGCAGCGGAAAAACGACGGCGTGCTGTTCCTGGGCTGGCTGGGGAACCGGGCCGCCGGCGTCGTCTACCTGTGGCTGGAGGAGGCGGAAGAGGCCGACATCTCCCGGCACCTGCCGGGCGTTCCGCTGATCACGCACCTGCAGGTCCACCCGGACCTGCGGCGGCGGGGTGTCGGCACGGCACTGGTCCGCGCGGCCGAGTGCCGCCTCCTCGAGAAGGGCCGCTACCGCGTCGCGCTCGCGGTGCGGACGGACAACCACGACGCCGCCCGCCTGTACAAGCACCTCGGCTACCGCGACTGGGGCCACGGCGAGGTCATCTGCCTGGCGCGGACGACCACGCCGGACGGCACGGTCCTGACCGAGGAGGAAGCGTGTTACGTGCTGGTCAGGGACCTGGTGCCGATCACACCCGTGCCGCGGACCGAGGCAGACTCGGTCGCCGCTTCGCGCCGGTGCTGAGCCGGACGTCGACCCCGGCCTGAGCCTCCAGCGGGATCCCCAGCGCGGCGACGGCGTGCTCGACCCCGGCACCGCCGTGGTGATCGCGCCGGAGGTCGGTGATCCGCTGCCGCCAGCGCACGCAGTCCTCCTGCCAGGCCCGGAGGTACCGCACGCACAGCTGGGGGCTGATCAGTTCGCTGCGGCCGATCGCGGCCTTGAGCGAGTCGACCATCCGCGTCCGCTGGCCCGCCTCGATCGGCGCGGCCTGCACCAGCTTGATGGTGTCCCGGATGATCCGGCGGCGGTCGGCGAGGAACTCCCGCCAGTACGCCCGGTCGGCGTGGGCCAGGCCCAGGTGGCTGTCGAAGAGGCCGAACACGCCTTCGGCCAGCGTGTCACCCAGTTCCTCGCCGCGGGCGCGGCGGACGTCCCGGTAGGGGTCGTAGTCCTTCTGGATCGCCGTGCCCGTGGTCGCGGACGGCCGCAGTTTCATGCCGTCCAGCAGGAAGAACCAGTCTTCGTTGTAGATGTTCGGGAAGAACGAGCTGAACGCGGCTTCACCGACCGCCAGCGCGCCGCCGCCGATGAAGGTGTCCTGCTTCTGCCCGGCGTCCCGGATCGCGTGGCAGACGACGGAGTTGTCCGGCATGCCCGCGTTGGCCAGCCCGACCACGGGGTATTCGCCGAGCAGACCGGCCGCGACGCCGAGGTCGGCGGGGTTCGGCAGTTCGATGTCGTCGTCGAGGAACAGGATTCGCTTCCAGCCGGCGAGCACCGCGATGAGCAGCCCCAGGTTGCGCTTGTAGCTCGTGTCGGTCTGCCGCCGGAACCGGGTGAAGCGCACGATCTCGTCCGCGGCGAAGGTGGGCACCAGCCCCGGGTTGAGCAGGTCGGTGTCGATGGCGAGCGCGCGGACCCCGGCGTTCTTCGCCTCCAGGACCGCGCCGGAGATCGTCGACAACTTGCTGCACAGGAAGAGCAGGAACGCGTCCTGGGCCTTGGCCGCCGCGATGGCCTGCCGCAGGTAGGGAGCCGGACGCGCGGTGGGCATGATGATGGCGTCCATCGCCGCGCGGGAAACGTCCTCGGTGCCGAAGTGCGCCAGGAGGTCCTGGTGCGACTCGTGCTGCCGCGGGCTCACCCGGCAGCCTCGGGCCACTCGTGCAACCGGTTCTCCTCGAGGGTCCAGTCGGGGGTCAGCCCCTGTCCCCCGACGACGGGCACGCGGCTGATGATGCTGAAGGATTCCACATCGCCGAAGCGCTCACGCACATACGCGGTGTTACGGTCGCGAAAACGCGCGTCCGTCAGCGCGCGAACCGCGCCCAGCGTGCCACGACCGTACATACCATTGCACACGGTCACGGTGCGCTTCCGGTTGAACGGACTTTCGTCCCGGTAGAAGTGGGCGACGTCCTCCAACAGGTGCTCCTGGCTGTCGAGCTTCGGTTCGAACAGCTTCGAGTCACCGTTTTCCGTCACGAGAAACCCGCCGTGCTCCGCGTCGGCCTCCCGGGGGACCTGCTGCACCGGAAGCTTCACCCGTTCGATGACGGTCCGGGTCACCGAGTTGAAGTCGACGCCGCCGAGCAGGACGAGGTGGCTCGTGTAGTCGTCGGCCGCCAGCTCGTCGCTGGTGCAGAACTTGACGTTGTTCTCCGGGTTGCGCGCGCGGATGTGCCCGAACAGCTCGATCAGCGCGTCCGGGTCGGCGTAGGTGTACAGCGAGACGAAGTCGGCGCTGTCCGGGTCCGCGTAGGACAGGTGCGCGCGGTACTTCTCCGGTAACCGGGCGCAGACGATGGTGATGTTCTGGTCCGCGTCGAAGGTCCAGATGTCCGCCGCCGCCGACGGGACGAACCCGCCGCCGCCCTCACGCAGCCACATCAGTTCCTGGAGGAGCTCGTCGCGCTGGGCCCGCTCTTCGTCCGTCAGCTGCTCGACGGGAAGGACACGCAGGGTGGCGCCGCTCAGGGACCGCCGGGTCGCGAACAGCGTCGCGTAGGCCTCGAGCCGCCGGTTCGGCGGTGCGACCGGCCGGTCGGTGTTCTCCCACGACGAGATGAGCGAGATGCTGAGCGGTTTGCTCCCGCCGAGCGCCTGGGCGAGCTGAGCCTGGGTGATCCCGGCCTCGGGCCAGTGTGTCTCGCGGAGCGCGCGCAGGCGGTGGGCGAGGGCGGGCCGGGGCGACTGGGCTGGGGACACGACGCGGGCCGCCCTTCAGGAAATTTCAGTACTCCCGATGAGTGCACCGATACTACTCCCCGTCACTAGTGGCCTGATCGGCGGCCCACCGAAGCTGGGACTGAAACGTTACGCTCAGCGGAACATCCCCGCACCGAACAGATAACACCGATTCATCTCAGTTGATCCCTCGACGCTCCACGTCTTACAGTATCCTTGACTGAACTTCAGTTTCATTCTGAAGGCAGGAGCGGGCCATGAATACTCCAGCGCAACACGTCCCCGTCCACCGGGCCATGGTGGCGGTCGACATCGAAGGCTCGACGACGCGGACCAACCCGGCTCGGGCCCGGCTCCGCACCGTCCTGTTCGAGCTGCTGGACGAGGCCTTCCTGGCCGGCGGGATCACCAAGAAGTTCCGCGACGGGTTCGTCGACCGCGGCGACGGCGCGCTGTGCCTGGTCCGGCCGGTCGACCAGGCGCCGAAACCGGTCCTGCTCACCACCGTCGTCCCGACCCTGGCGGAGCTGCTCGGGCGGCACGCCGAAAGCCATCCCGAGCTCGCCTTCCGGCTGCGGGTCGCCGTGCACGCCGGCGAGGTGCACTACGACAGCCGCGGCCCGTACGGCGAAGACGTCGACATCGTCTGCCGCTTCGTCGACGCGAACGAGCTCCGGCGGCAGCTGCGTATCACCGCCGCTCCCCTCGTGCTCGTCATTTCGCCGGAGATGCACCGGTCGGTCGTCCGGCACGGCTACCCGGGGATCGACCACACGGCGTACTTCCAGACCGTGCCGATCAAGGTCGGCAGCCAGCGGCTCCGCGGGTGGCTCCACATCCCGGCGGCCGCCCGCCGCCAGGAGGACATGCCCGCGTAGCGCGAAACGAGGTGGGGACCGTGGAACCGACCGGCTTCTGGGCCGAGCTCGCCCCGGCCGATCGCCGCGAGGTGACCGAGGCCGGCACGCGGCGCTCCTACCGGCGCGGGCAGATCGTGTGCCGGGAAGGCGACCCCTCCCGGGTCGCGCTCGTGCTGCTGTCCGGGCACGTGCGGATCGTGCACGGCACGCCGGACGGGCGCGAGGTCGTCGTCGGCGTGCGCGGGGCCGGTGACGTCATCGGGGAGCTCGCCGCCATCGACGATCTGCCCCGCTCGGCGACCGTCGAGGCCTTGGACGACCTCGACGTGCTGGAGGTTCCCGGCGACCGGTTCGCCGCGCTGTGCCGGACGCGGTCGCGGATCTCCTGGGCGCTGCTGCTCGTGCTCTCCGACCGCCTGCGGTCGGTGGCCCGCCAGTGGCTGGACGTCGGCAGCGGCGCCGCCGCGCGGCGGGTGGCCGCGCAGCTGATGCAGCTGGCCGTCCAGCACGGCGTGCCGTCCGGGGACGACATCCGGATCACCGTGCCCGCCACCCAGGCCGAGCTGGCGACGACCGCGGCGATGTCGCGGGAGTCCTGGGCGCGCGCGACGCGCGAGCTGCGGCGCCTCGGGGTGATCAGCACCGGCAGAAGACGGGTGACCGTCCACCGCATGGCCGAACTTCGACGACTGGCGAGCTGAATCCCGCGCTCTGTGTCAGCTGACACACAGGACTCGGCGAGCCGGCGGTTTCCTGGATCCACGGCATGTTCGAGGAGGGCTTTCATGGACCCCTACACCCCCGCTCCCGGCCGGAGCCGCTGGCGCCGCGGCGTCTACGCGGCCGGCATCGTCATCCCCTTCACCGCGTCCCAGGTGTGGGCGCTGCTGGTGCTGCTGCGCCTGGCCCCGCTCGACGGGCTCGTGGGGCAGGCCTTCGTCCTCGTGCTGCTCGGCTCCGCCGTCGCGATCTGGGCCGGCTGGCGGTGGACCTGGCAGCTCGGCCGCGACCGCGACGTCAAACCCGAGCCCGCCCCGAAGACCCGGATCCCGACATGACGTCCGGGCCGGTCATCGTCGCCGCCCTCGTGCTGGCCGCCGGTGCCGGACGGCTGCTGCGCCACCTCGGCGGCTCCCTGCGCCGCCGTCCGACCGAAAGGAGCACGGAAATGACCAGCGCACCACCGACCTTCCCGTTGCGGATCTACCACTGGCGGTGGGAAATCCTGGCCGTGACACTGCTCCCCTACGGCGTGGTGACCTTCGCCCTCCGGGCCGGTCCGCTGTGGGCGTCGGCGGTCCTCGTCGCCGTGCTCGGCGTGGCGGTGCTGCGGCGCCGCCAGGTGCGGGCCCGCGTCCACGCCATCCGGCTGCAGCACCGGCTGCGGGCGGTGTTCCCCCGGCTGCGGCTGCCCGGCGGCCGCCTGCCGGCCATCCTGTGGAGCCGCCCCCGCGGCGGGGACATCGTCGTCTCGCTGTACGGCCGCGAGGCGTTCGAGCACCTGCACCGCCACCGCACTGTGCTGGCCGCGGCCTGCTCGGTGCCCGAGGTGTACGTCGACCGGCACCCGAGGTACGCGAGCCTGGTGACGCTGACGATCAGCCCGACGGCTCCGCGGCGCGAGCCGGGTCGTGCGTCCCTGCCGAGCAACGTCGTGCCGCTGCGCGCGCACAGCTGAGCTGCACAGGAACCGCACAGAGAGAACACACGATCACCAAAGCGGCGGCCGCGACCGTGGGGGCATGACAGCCACCGCCCCCGCATCGCGGCCCGGGACCGGCCCGGTCGACCTGGCCGGTCCGCAGCCCGTTCTCGACGTCGTCATCCCGGTGTTCAACGAAGAAGCCGACCTCGAACCGTGCATCCGCCGGCTGCACGCCCACCTGGCCGCGCACGTCTCCTACCCGTACCGGATCACCGTCGCCGACAACGCGAGCACCGATGCGACGCTGCAGGTGGCCGAACGGCTCGCCCGGGAGTTCCCCGAGGTGGCCGTTCACCACCTCGACGAGAAGGGCCGCGGCCGGGCGCTCAACACCGTCTGGCGGGCCTCCGACGCCGCCGTGCTCGCCTACATGGACGTCGACCTCTCGACCGATCTCGCGGCGCTCGGCCCGCTCGTCGCGCCGCTGCTGTCCGGGCACTCCGATCTGGCCATCGGCAGCAGGCTCGCCCGGGGGGCGCGAGTGGTGCGCGGGCCGAAGCGCGAGTTCATTTCCCGTTGCTACAACCTGATCCTGCGCTCGACGCTCGCCGCGAAGTTCAGCGACGCGCAGTGCGGCTTCAAGGCCATCCGCGCCGACGTCGCCCGCGAGCTGCTGCCGCACGTCGTGGACACCGGCTGGTTCTTCGACACCGAGCTGCTCGTCCTGGCCCAGCGCGCCGGACTGCGGATCCACGAGGTGCCCGTCGACTGGGTCGACGACCCGGACTCGTCGGTCAACATCGTGCGCACCGCCACCGAGGACCTCAAGGGCATCGCCCGCGTCACGAAAGCGACGTTCACCGGGGAGATCCCGATCAGCCGGCTGCGCGAGCAGCTCGGCAGGCAGCCGATCGGGGTGGACGCGCCGGGTGTGCCGCCGCGGCTGGTGACGCAGCTGGTGCGGTTCGCCGCGATCGGCGTCAGCAGCACCCTCGCCTACCTCGTGCTGTTCCTGCTGCTGCGCACGGTCGTCGGCGCGCAGCCGGCGAACTTCGCCGCGCTGCTGGTGACGGCGATCGGGAACACGGCGCTGAACCGGCGGCTCACGTTCGGCATCCGCGGCCGCGCCGGCGCCGGGCGGCACCAGTTCGAAGGGCTGCTCGTCTTCGGCCTCGGGCTCGCGCTGACCAGCGGCTCGCTGGCCCTGCTCAACGGATCCACCACCCCCGGCCTGGTCCTGGAGATCACCGTGCTCGTGCTGGCGAACCTCGCCGCCACGGTGCTCCGGTTCCTGCTCCTGCGCGGCTGGGTGTTCCACCCCCGCCGCCAGGCGACCACCCCGAAGGAGTACTGATGACCGCCGTCCTGCCCGCCTCGGTTTCCGAACCCCGGCACCGCAAGGAGTCCGCCGCGCACGCACCACCGCGCTGGGTGCGTCCGGCGGTGTCCGGGCTGCTGGCCGCGACCGCGGTGCTGTACTTCTGGAACCTGACCGCCTCCGGCTACGGCAACTCGTTCTACGCCGCCGCCGTCCAGTCCGGGACGCAGAGCTGGAAGGCGTGGCTGTTCGGGTCGCTGGACTCGGGCAACGTGCTGACTGTCGACAAACCGCCCGCGGCCCTGTGGGTGGACACGGCGTTCGCCCGGATCTTCGGCTTTTCGAGCTTCACCGTGCTGGCGCCGCAAGCGCTGATGGGCGTTGCGTCCGTCGGGATCCTCTACCTGACGGTGAAGCGGGCTTCCGGTCCGGCCGCCGGGCTGCTGGCCGGCGCGGTGCTGGCCGTGACGCCGGTCGCGGCGCTCATGTTCCGCTTCGACAACCCGGACGCGCTGCTGGTGCTGTTGATGGTGGCGGGCGCGTACTTCGTCGTCCGCGCCACGGAAAAGGCGAGCCCGCGGTGGCTGGCGCTGGCCGGAGTCGCGATCGGGTTCGGCTTCCTGACGAAGATGCTGCAGGCGTTCCTGGTGCTGCCGGCGTTCGGCCTGGTGTACCTGATCGCGGCGCCGGCGTCGCTCGGCAAGCGGCTGCTGCACCTCGGCGGCGCGGTGGTGGCGCTGGTCGTCTCGGCGGGCTGGTTCATCGCGCTGGTGGACCTGTGGCCGGCGTCGTCGCGGCCCTACATCGGCGGGTCCGAGGGGAACAGCCTGCTCGAACTCGCGTTGGGCTACAACGGTTTGGGTCGCATCTTCGGCGGCGAAGGCAACGGCGGCGGCATGGGCGGCAACACCGGCTTCGGCGGGTCGACGGGCCTGTTCCGGATGTTCGGCGCCAGCTTCGGCACGGAGATTTCGTGGCTGCTGCCGGCGGCGTTGCTCGGTCTGGTCGCCGGGCTCTGGTTCACGCGCCGGGCGCCGCGGACGGACCCCACCCGGGCGGCGCTGGTGCTGTGGGGCGGCTGGCTGGTGGTGACGGCGCTGGTGTTCAGCTTCATGAGCGGCACCGTGCACCCGTACTACTCGGTGGCGCTGGCCCCGGCGATCGCCGCGCTGGTCGCGATCTCCGGCCGCGCGCTGTGGCAGGGCCGGGCGCACCTGGCGCCGCGGGCGGTGCTGGCCGGGATGGTCGTGGTGACGGCGGTGTGGTCGTTCATCCTGCTGGACCGGACACCGGAGTGGTTCCCGGCGTTGCGCTGGATCGTCGCGGTGCTCGGGGTGCTGGTGGGCACGGTGCTGGCGATGGGCGTGCCGGCGTCCCGCCGCGTGGTGGCGGTCGTGGCGACGGCGGTCGTCTTGACGATCGGCGTGTCGTCGGCGGCTTACGGCGTCGAGACGGCTTCGGTGGCGCACGGCGGCTCGATCCCGGCTTCCGGCCCGACGTCGGACGGCTTCGGTGGCGGCGTCGGCGGCGGTTTCGGTGGCGGTTTCGGTGGCGGTTTCGGTGGCAGCTTTGGCGGCGGCTTCGGTGGCGGCGATTCCGCTTCGGGCGCGATCGGTTCGCTGCTGGCGAAGACGACGACGAAGTGGGCCGCGGCGACCACGGGTTCGCAGAGCGCGGCTTCACTGGAACTGGCGAGCGGCAAGGCGGTGATCGGCATCGGCGGCTGGAGCGGCTCGGACCCGGCGCCGACGCTGGCGGAGTTCAAGGCGTACGTGGCTGCCGGCGAGGTGAAGTACTACATCGAGGGTGGCCGCGGCGGCGGTCCCGGCGGCGGTTCGTCGGACATCACGGAGTGGGTGACGGCCACCTTCACCGCGACGACGGTCGACGGGCAGACGGTTTACGACCTGCAGAGCTGAAAGTTCCGCGAAGGGGCCGTGGGTTCGCTCACGGCCTCTTCGTGGTGCGCAGGTGGTGACTGACGTCCCCGACGAGGTCCACCGTCACCCGGCGTTCGGCGAACCGCCAACCGCCCTCGTCTCGGGTGAAGCGGTCCTCGTACCGGCCCGCCGCGATCGTCTGCAGCGGCAACCCGGGAACCGCTTGCAGCACCGTGAAGTACGCGCTGCCCGACGCGGACGAGCCGGACACCTCGAGCGCCACGTTCGTCGTGACGTGTTTCGTGCGCGGAGTCCCGTCCTCGCCTTGCTGTCGTCCACCGAATGATCTTACGTCGACCGGAAAGTCTCAGCCGCCGCTTAGGTTCGGCGCGGATCATGGGTGGCAGAGGTGCTGAGGAGGCCGCGATGATCACGACACGTCCGGGTTACCCGCGCTGGCACACCGCGAGCGCGCAGGGGCCGCGCTCGCTCAACGCCGACGCCGTCGCGGCGTACGCCCCCGCCGGTGGGTCCGGCATCGCGTTCGCCTTGGCCGACGGAGTCGGGGACGATCCGGCCGCCGCGCGCGCCGCCCGGATCGCCGCCGCGGCCGCCGCGCGCACCTCGGTCCACAAAGGACCGGTGGCGGCGGTGCTCGCCGCCCAGCGGGCGGTGCGCGAGCAGACCCTCGGGGACGCCGTGCTCGTCGTCGCCATGCCGGCCGGGCCCGGCGGGTACCGCATCGCCTGGGTCGGCGACGCCCGCGCGTACGCCTGGGACGGCACCACGCTGAGCCGCCTGACCACCGACCACACCCTCGCGGAGTTCTTCCGCGCCCGCCACCAGCCGGTGACGCCGCGGATGGAGCACGTCGTCACCACGAGCGTCCGCACGGCCGGAGTCCACGAAATCGGCACGACTGAGTCGGCCACGACGGGCCTGCTGCTGACCAGCGACGGCGTCCACAAACCGCTCACCGGCAGCGGCATCCGCGCGGTACTGGCCCAGCCGGGCACGGGGGCGGCCGAACTGGTCGACGCAGCCCTGTCCCGCGGCGGCTCGGACAACGCGACCGCCCTCTACGTCGAACCCCTGGAGGTCGACAGCACCACGGTCCGGTTTCCCGTCGCCGCGTGAACCCGGCCCGAGGTAGGACGGCCGTTCCGGTCTTGACTTGATGCCGACTTTAAGTGCTTCGCTGCCTTCATGGGAATCACGGAGAAGATGCTGGACCGCGGCCTGCGATGGTGGGGCCGGCACGGCGGCCCGGCGCAGTTCCACCGGCCGACGGGGGCCGCCGGGCACGTCGCCGGCTGGGTCATGGGCCACCGCTCGTCCAACGTGGCGCGCAACCGGTGGGCAGCCGGGCTGCTCGATGTCCGCCCGACCGACCGCGTGCTCGAAGCCGGGTGCGGTCCGGGGGTGGCGCTCGCCGCCTTGGCCGCCCGCGCAACCCGGGGCACGGTGGTCGGCGTCGATCACTCCCCGGTCATGATCCGCCAGGCCCGCCGCCGCAACCGGGCCGCCGTCCGGGCCGGCCGGGTGCACCTGTTCTGCACGCCGGTCGAAGACCTGGCCCTCCGCACTGAGCCGTTTGACGCCGCGCTGGCGGTCAACACGGTCGGCATGTGGCCCGACGCGGCGGCCCGGCTTCGCGATATCGCCCGGCTGCTACGGCCCGGTGGCCGGATCGCGCTGGTGTCGCAGCCCCGCTGCCCCGGCGCGTCCGCGGCCACTTCCGCGGCCGCGCCGGCGCCGAGCTGGCCGGGTTGCTCACCGAAGCCGGGTTCGAAGATCTCCGGACCGAGCTGCTCGACCTCGACCCGCCGGTGGCGTGCGTCCTCGGCGTGCGGCCTAACCGCGCTTGAGCTGCCGGTACTCCCGCAGCACGAGGACGATGATCACGACGTCGAGCGCGGCGAAGAACGGCAGCGCGATCGAGTGGGTGTGCACCGCGCGGAAGATCTCGTACACCACGAACGCGGCCAGGATGATCGCCGCGACCGGGTAGGCGCGGACGATCTTGCGGGCCAGCGCCCACACCAGGCCGAGCTTGATCAGGCCGTGGGCCAGCAGGTACGCCACCGCGAACGTCTTCGTGTCGCCGTGGAGGAAGTTCTCCGTGGCCAACTCCAGGTGGCGCGCCAGCGTGCCCGACGGGTCGCCGAGCAGGTCGCGGGTGATGACCGCGTGGGTGAACCCGCTGACGGTCGCCGCCGGGACGAACGCGAGGATCAGGGCCCCGACCACCTGCAGGGCGCCGTCGAGGCCCTTGATCGCGATCGCGATCCGGAAGAACCGCTCGGTCACCGTCGGTTTCGTCTCGGACATTCGGCCCTCCTTCCGGTGCCCACTCTGCCCCAACCACGGAGCGTTCGCACGCCCGGGCACAGCCGCCCGAACAGGGGACATTTAGTGGTCAGAGCCTCGAATTGGCGCCCAATTCATTGCCAACGGACCAAGATCATCTCTATGCTGTAATTTCCGTTCGCCGGCGAAAGAAGGGGAGCGTGCGATGCCGCGTCTGTGGGAAGCCGATCCGAACGCATCGTTCAAACGTCGTCTCGGGAAGTCCGCGATCGAACTCGACCGGACCAACAACGACCCCACCTGCCCGGATATCTGGGAACTTTCGAACGGGGACGTGGCGATCATCGGCCGCGACCTCACGTCGGGCTATGCGACGCGATTACCCGACGGTGTAAGCATCGGTGCCGACGAGCGGCTGGTCGTCATTCCGGGCATCATGATGCGCACGGCCAAGGGGGACATCCCCGATGCATAAACCCCTCGTCACCCTGCCCGGTGATCGGCTGACACCGGACGAGTACCTCGCCGACCACGCCGAGAACTTCTGGCGCAGCGACGCCGGCGGGTGCTGGAAGCTCGAGCGGCAACAGCACTTCGTCGAGAGCGACGACACGAGCTGGGACGCCTTCAACGCGGGCGATTGGCCCAGGGCCTTGCAGCTCTTGGAGGAGCGCAGGCAGAAAATCGCCGACTACGAAAACCGCATCGCCCGGCACGGGTTCGCGGTGCGGCGAGCGCGGGTCGTGGAAGAACCGATCAGCCCGTATTTGCTCTGGGAGCTGAACTCGCTGCACGTGCGGCGGCAGGTAGGCGGAAAGATCAGGGTGATCGGTGGTGACGCCGTGGCGGACGCCGAACGCGAGGAAGTGCTGCCGGAGCTGTTCATCCTCGGCGGAAAGGTCATTTACCAGGTCCTGTACTCCGAAAACGGTGAATTGGAGGGCGCGCTCAGATCCGAGGACCGCGAGCTGATCCGCCGCTGGACAGCGACCGTCCGGCACCTCTACGACCACGGCGAAGACCTCGCCACGTTCTTCGCCAGGAAGGTCGCCGGGCGTCGACCTGACCCGGCGTGGTGAACCCGCCGACGGCCCGGGACGAGCCGCCGGGCCCCGTTCCCCGCCAGCTGCCCGCCGACGTGCGCGGTTTCGTGAACCGGATCGACGACCTGGCGCGGCTCGACCAGCTCGTCGACGACAGCGCCGCCTCCGGTGCGGCGATCGTCGTCGTCGGCACGGCGGGCGTCGGCAAGACCTCCCTGGCGGTGCACTGGGCCCACCGGATCCGCGACCGGTTCCCGGACGGCCAGCTGTACGTCAACCTCCGCGGCTACGACCCCGGGCCGCCGATCACGCCCCACGAGGTGCTCGAGCGCTTCCTCCACGCGCTCGGCACCCCCGGCGCGGCGGTGCCGGCCGACCTCGAATCGCGAGGCGCGCTGTTCCGGTCGCTCCTGTCCGGCCGGCGCGTGCTCGTGGTGCTGGACAACGCCGCGACGGTCGGCCAGGTCCGGCCGTTGCTCCCCGGCAACAGCGAGTGCCTCGTGCTCGTGACCAGCCGGAGCAGCCTGACGGGGCTCGTGGCCCGTGACGGCGCCCACCGGCTCAGCTTGCGGGTCCTCACGGAGACCGAGGCGACCGAGTTGATCCAGCGCATCACCTCCGGCTACCGCGACCAGGACGACACCGCGGACGTCGCCGAACTGGCCGGGTTGTGCGCGCGGCTCCCCCTGGCGCTGCGGATCGCCGCCGAACGAGCGATCAACCGGCCGTGGCTGCCGCTGCGGGATCTCATCTCGGAACTGCGTGAGGAATCCGCGCTGTGGGACGAACTGACGGCCGATGACGACGACGAGTCCGACGCGATCCGCACCGTTTTCGCCTGGTCGTACCGGGCGCTGACCGCCGAAGCGAGCCGGATGTTCCGCCTGCTCGGTCTCCACCCGGGCGCGGGGTTTTCGCTCGGCGCCGCCGCCGCCCTCGCCGGCCGGTCGCCCGCCGGCACCCGGCGGATCCTGGACAACCTGGTCGGTGCGCACCTGCTCGAACAGCCCCAGGCCGATCAGTACGAGTTCCACGACCTGCTCCGGATGTACGCCAGTGACCAGGCCCGCGCCGACGAGGACGCCGACACGACGTTGGCCGCCGCGCGCCGGGTGCTGCTGTGGTACCTCCACGGCGCTCTCGGCCTGCGAGACCAGGTCGGCTCCGGCACGTTGCCGTGGATCCCGGCCGCGCTCGAGCCGGACGTCATCCCGCCGCGGTTCTCCGACCGGGCGAGCGCGCTCGCCTGGTACCGGCAAGAGCGCGAGACGCTCGTCCGCGCCGTGCGCACGGCCGACGACCTGGAGCAGTCCGACCTCACGTGGCAGCTTCCCGTCGCGTTGTACCCGGTCTACGCCGAGCACAACCACTTCGACGACTGGATCGAAACCAGCACCACCGCGCTGCGGGTCGTCCGCCGGCTCGGGAACCGCGTCGCGGAAGCGGAAGTGCTGGAGAGCCTGGGCAAAGCGCACACCCAGCACTTCGACCGGCAGTACGGGATCCGGTTGCAGTCGGCCGCGTTGCGCTTGCGCCACGAACTCGGCGACACGCGCGGCGAATTGAACTCGGCCAACGCACTCGGGCTCGCCCGGCTGCGTGCGCGTGACTTGCTTGCCGCCCGCGAGTTGTTCGACCGGGTGGCGACGCTGGCCGAGACGCTCGAAGAGCCGTACTGGCTGGCCGTGGCGACCAACAACGTCGCCAACGTCGATCTCGAACTCGAATCGTTCGACCGGGCGCAGCAAGCGCTGACTGCCGCGCTGACCCGGTTTCGCCGGCTGGGCGATCGCGGCGGCGAAGGCGACGCTCTACGGGGTCTCAGCCGCGCGAACCGCGAGTTGGACCAGCCCGCACAGGCGGACGAGTACATCCGTGCCGCGGTGACGATCGCGCGAACCGACGAGAACGCGGCGCGCGAAGCGTTCTGGCTGCTCGAAGCGGGCCGCGTGCAGATCGATCTCGGCCAACCAGCCGAAGCCCTCGAGACGTTCCAGCGTTCGGCAGCGCTCCAACGGCAACTCGGTGACCGCGCCCGTGAGGCGGAAGCCCTGGATGCGACCGGGGTGGCGTACCGGGCGATGGGGCGACCCGAAGAGTCCGTGCAGTTCTGTCGCCGGGCGGCTGCGATGCTGCGCGAGCTGGACGAGAACTGGCTGCTCGCGCTCGCTCTCGACCATCTCGGCGCCGCGCTGGCCGACGTCGGCGAACGGCCGGAAGCCGATGCGAGCCGCCGGGAGGCACTCACCCTGTTCGGACGGTTCCCGGACCCACGGGCCCAGCGTTACCGAGCTCGGCTATCGGCGTTGCTGACCGCGTGAGGCACTTTTCGCACCGTTCGTAGCGCACTGTCCGCAGTGTCGGGTCCTTCCCGTAGAACGGGAAACAAGCCGCGCCGCAGAGGGCGAGGAAGATCGGCCCGCACCGGAGGGGGTGCGGGCCGACCTGGTGGGCGACGGCGAGGGCGCGCCGCCGCGCGCCCGCTTCGGGGAGCTAGCCGTCCTCCGGGAGGCCGGCGCGGACCTCGGCGTCGAGCTCGTCAGCTCGGGCGATGAGGTCCGCGCCGAGGTCGGCGAGGCGCTCCCCGAGGTCGCGGAGGATGTCGGGCCGCGGCGCCTCCTCCCCGACCGTCCTGGCCAGCCACGCCACGTCGGGGGCGAGCGAGGCGTGCAGGTCGCGGATGCGCTCCAGCAGCCGCAGGTCCCGATCGGCATCGGTCAGCACCGCGCGAGCCACGCCGCCTCGCATTCGGTGCAGGTCGGGTCGAACCAATGACCGCCGAGCTGCGGAACGTCGCGCACCGCGACGGTCACTTCTTCCCCGCACAAAGCCACGAACCGTTCCTCCGGACGCGGCGGGAACACGCCGTCGAGCGCGTGCCGCTTTCCCTCCGCTTGCTGCCACCTCAACATGAGTTCCATTGAAACTGTCCCGCCCGGCGGACACCAACACGCGAAAGGTCGGTGTCCGGCCGGGTCAGGAATTCGCCGGGGGCGGCGGGAAGGTCACCTCGGGCTACACCGCGGGCGGCGCCGCCTGCGTGCCCCACGCCGTGGGCGTGTCACTCAAGGAGAAGCGGATCTTCCCCGCGCGCAACAGATCCGCGTGGGAGATCCAGCTGCGGCCGTAGCTCCCGTGTCCGATCCGGACGTCCTTTGTGTACTGCAGCTTCGCCGCGCTCGCGCCCGGGGCCTCGATCTCGATCTTGCGGCCGCCGTCCGGGTGGATCTCGACCTTCTCGAACATCGGCGTGCTGAGCAGGTACGTCCCCGATCCCGGCTGGGCTTCGAAGACGCCCGTCATGCCGAAGACGAGCCATGACGAGATGGTACCGAGGTCGTCGTTGCCCGGCATGCCGTACGGCGTGTCCGTGAACAGCGTGCGCGCCGCCCGCAGTACGGCCGACGTCTTCCACGGCGCACCCGTCCAGCTGTACATCCAGGGCGCGTGCAGGTCGGGCTCGTTGTTCGGGTTGAACGCGAAGTTGTTGTGGTAGTCGTACGCGCCGTGGACCCAGGAGTCTTTGGCCGCCTTCGCCGGGTCGGTGAGCAGCAGCGGCGTGTCGAAGAACGTGTCGAGCCGCTTCTCCGCCTGCGCCGGGCCGCCCATCAGGCCGAACAGCTTCGCGGTGTCCTGCTGGGCCAGCCACTGGTACTGCCACGGCGTGCCCTCGTGGAAGCCGACGGACTGCGCGGGATCGGGGTCGCCGACGCCCGTGCCGTCCGCCGCGCGGGTGCGCGGGAAGCCGGTGAACCCGTGGGATTCGACACTCGTGTCCCACAGCTTGGCAAAGTTGCCGCAGCGGGCCCGCAGCGTCGCCGCCTTTTCGCGGTAGCCGAGGCCGGACGCCATGGTCGACAGGGCGCAGTCGGCGAGGGCGTACTCGAGGGTCGCCGAACCGGCCTGGCGCGTGTCGCCGTAGGTGTAGCCCGGCAGGTCCTGGTAGCCGATCCAGCCGTTCTGCACGTAGGTCGGGTTGCCGTCGCGGCCGCGGAAGACCGACTGGTCCGCCGGCACCTCGTTGGCGTTGCGCCACAGCGCGTCGAACAGCTGACGCGCGGTCTTGTCGTCGAGCAGGCCGCGGCGGTAGTTGTCGACCACCCACGGCGTGACGGGGTCGCCGCTCATCACGTTCGTTTCGCCGCCGGCCAGCGCCCAGCGCGGGACCCAGCCGCCGTCCTGGTAGATCTTGAGGACGGACTTGGTCATGTCCGCGGCCTTGTCCGGGTGCAGCAGCGCGACCAGCTGGTTCTGCGAGCGGTAGGTGTCCCACAGCGAGAACATCTGGTAGTAGGTGTCGCGGCTGCGGTGCACGGCGTCGTCGAAGCCGCGGTACGCGCCGTCCACATCGGACCCGACGGACGGGTGCAGGAGCGACCGGTAGAGCGCGCTGTAGTACGTCCGCTGGTCGGCGGTGGTCCCGCCGGCGACGCGCATCCGGTCGAGCTCGTCGCGCCACGTGTCGCGGGCGGCTTTGCGCGCCTTGTCGAACGACTTCGGCTGCTCGGCGGTCCGGTTGAGCCGGGCGCCGTCGACGGAGGTGTAGGAGAGGCCGACGGAGGCACCGACCTGGTTCTTGTCCGTTCCGAAGGTGAGCCAGGCGCCGGTGCGCTGCGAGCCGAGCTTCGCGTCACGCCGGTTCGGCGTCAGCGTGTCGTCGGTCCAGGTGCCGAAGCTCGTGAACTTGCGGTCGAACTTGGCGCTGAAGAAGTCCTTGTACCGCTCCTTCTGCGTCTCCCAGCAGAAGTTGCCGCCCTGCAGCCAGCCTTCGACGGTGTCGTCCCCGACGACGTGGACGTCGCCGGCGTAGGTGTAGCCGTTGCTCTCACCGACCTCGATGAGGACGTTTTCGCTGGTACTGGCCGGGAAGGTGTAGCGGTGCTGGCCGGTGCGCTGGGTGGCGGTGAGCTCGGCTTCGATGCCGTTGGCGAGCTTGACGCCGTAGTACCCGGGCTGGCGGACTTCGTCGGCGTGACTGAACTTGGCGCCGTACTTCGCGGGATCGCTCGTGGTGACGGCGCCGGTGGTCGGCATGAACCGGAAGTTGCCCATGGTCTGGCAGCCGACGCCGGAGAGGTGGGTGTGGCTGAAGCCGAGCGTGGTGTCCTGCGCGTAGTCGTAGGACGCGTACTTCTTGAGCTGGGTGTCCGGGCTGAGCTGGACCATCCCGAAGGGCGTGGTGGCGCCGGGGAAGGTGGTGCCGTCGCCGTTGTTGCCGATCGAGGTGTCGACGAGGGTGGTGGGATCGCCGGCGAACCGGGCTTCCGCTTCGGCCGGCGTCGCGAGGGCCATCGTGGTGGCCGCGGCGAGCAGGGTGGCCAGGACGCGCGTCCTCGCTGGTGAGGTGAACCGCCTCATCCGTGTCCTCCTGACAACGTTGTCACATGCACGGTGGGATCTTTTCCGTTGTCCGGTGGACAAATCAAGCCCCCGGCCGCAAGCGCCCCAATGTGGCCTTGGTTGCGTCAGACGCACCGAAGGCCACATTGGGGCGCTCGGGGTCAGGGACGGGAGGTGACCGGCGGACGTGGGCGAGCGCAGGCTGCGGCGTACGTGTCGCGCAGTTCGGCGATCACCGCCCGGGGTTCGGTCCGGAGGCGACTCGGAAGCGTCTGCAGACACACGATCCCCGCCGCCGAATATCGCGCGTTGCGGGCCAGCGTCGACGCGTAGTGATTCCCGCCCTCGTGATACTTGCGCGAGTCGATCTCCCAGGCGAACGCCACGTCTTCACACCATGCGTCCGGCTTCGAGACGAAGCGGCCGTGCTGATCGAAGACGTTGACGTTCCATTCGGCCGGCGGCAGACCCGAAAGCTTCCAGATCTCCCAGGCGTCACCTTCGGCCACCGATTCCGCGCCGGCAAGGAGCGCTTGGAGTGCCCGCCGCGGGATCGCGGAACCGCGCTGGCTGCCACGACACAGCTCACGATCGAGTTGTTCCGGAGTGCACTTCCGTCGCTGCACCGCTTCGGCGAGCATTCCCTGCACGGTGTCGAAGTCCCGGATACGACGGGCGCCGTCCAGCACGGCCCGGTGGACGGGCGCGATCGGCAAGCCGTCGCGACTTACGGCGTTCGGTAGCCGGGTAGTGCGCTCCACGACAGCGAAGCCCGCACTGGTGACCTCGCGTTCATGCGGCACCAGAAGGTGGACATCGCTCGGAGCAGGCACTTCACGCAGGCCATGCCGGCGCAGAGCCCAAAGGCCCGTGATCATGGAGTCCTCACCGCCTCGCAACAGACCGGCTCTCAGCCGTTGCTCATCAGTGGGTTCCGACGGGTGCAGCAGGATCACGCCAGGCAACAGCCGACGCCATGGCCCGCCGGGTAGACATCGCCGGTAGATGCTGCTGCGGGGCATGCCGATCTCTTCGAGTTCGGCGACTCGCACGACGTCCGGGCTGTCCGAGCGGCCCGTGACAAGCGGGTGTTTGGTCCAGGTTGGTCTTTGCATGCCGGCGATGATGGCCACCACGTCCGACAAATTCTTGCCGCGGTCCCCCGCGAACGGAGGATTCCGGTCATTTTCGTCCGGAATCCTCCGTTCGCGGTGCCCGGACTCAAGCGCCCCAAGGCGGCCTTCGGTGCGTCAGACGCACCGAAGGCCGCCTTGGGTGCGTCTCACGCACCGAAGGCCACTTTGGGGCGCTTGGGGCGGGTGTGGATCAGACCTGGTGGGTCACGTGGCCGTCGACGATCGTGGCCGTCACCGGGATGTTGCGCAGGTCCGCCGGGGACAGCGCCGACGGGTCCGTCGCCGTCACCACCAGGTCCGCCACGTCGCCCACCACCACGCCGCGGCGGCCGCCGGATGACGACGCCAGTGCGTCGGTGAACGGGATCGCCTGTTCCGGGTGCCACGGCGGGCGGTCGTCGTCCGTCCGGGAAATCGCCGATGCCATTCCGTCCCACGGGTCCAGCGGGGCCACCGGGGCGTCCGAGCCGAACTCCAGGCGGGCGCCCGACTCCAGCAGCGACCGGTACGGGAACGCCCGCTCCGTGCGGCCGTGCCAGTGGCGGTCCGCGACGTCGCGGTCGTCGGGCTGGTGGGACGGCTGGACCGCCGCGATCACGCCCAGCTCGGCGAACCGCGGGACGTCCGCCGATGACAGCAGCTGTGCGTGCTCGATGCGGCCCGGGCAGCCGATCTCCTCGAACGCGTCCAGCGCGATCGTGTTCGCCCGGTCGCCGATCGCGTGCACCGCCGGCAGGAGCCCGTGGTCGAACGCGCGCTGCATCAACGGGATCAGCTCCGACGGCGGCAGTTCCAGCGAGCCCGGCGAATCGACGCCGGGGTACGGGTCGTGGCAGTAGGCCGTGCGGGTGTTGAGCGAGCCGTCCACGAAGAGCTTGAACGGCCCCACTGTCAGCCGCCCGCCCGAATCCGGGAGGACGTCGCCGGTGCGGAGGCCGCGTTCGATGGTCCGGTCCAGCAGGTGCTTGGCGATCACGCACGAGATCCGCGCCGCCGGGGCGCCGCGGCGGGTCCAGTCCGCCACTGTGTCCGCGTACTCGTAGTCCACGAGCTGCGTCACGCCGCGCGCGGCCGCCGCGGAAACCGCTTCCGCGACCCAGCGGTCCTGGACGTCGATCGCCGCCGTCGGGAGCTGGGCCGTCGCGCTCATGCAGTCGCCCTCCAGCAGCACGCCCGTCGGGTGGTCGCGGCCGATCAGCTTCAGCGCCGCCGGGCTCAGCCACAGCGTGTGCAGGTCCGCGGCGAACAACGCCACCGCACGCCCGGGCAGCGCCCGCTGCAGGAGGTCCTTGTGCGGCCGGTCGGGCCACAGCGCGTCGCGGAACCCCGCGCCCACGACGAGTTCCGTCTGCGGCGCCGGCGTCGCCAGCAGGTGCGCGAGCAGCAGCTCGATCGCCTCCCCCGCCGAGCGCGCCGCGTCCAGGGGGATGCGCCGCCGGGACGTCGCCCACTGCACGAGGTGGACGTGCGCGTCGACCAGTCCCGGCAGCAGCGTCCCGCCGTGCCCGTCGACGACCCGCGCGGCGAACCCGGTCGACCCCGGCTCGGTGATCGAGGTGATCCGCCCGTCGTTCACGCGGACGTCGGCGAGGTCGCCGCCGAGCCCCGGCCGGACGCGGCGCAGCAGGAGATCATCCATGCGGACCACCTTGCCAGCCCGACCCGTCCGGGTGAAGCACGGCTTGAGATGGGAAATATCCGGGTACCGGTTACTGTTGAAATACAAGGCAGCCGTCGCCCGCCGAAGGGTCAGGGCCGGTCAGGAGCGCCGCCTTCACAAGCCGCGCAGGGTTCGACTCCCTCGGTTGCCACGCGAGCCTCGGGGCGAGGCCTGTGCGCGAAAAGCGCGCACCGGCCTCGCCTCGCGGTGTTTCCGGGGGTCGAACCCCCGCACCCCCGCCAGGGGGCAAGCCCCCTGGACCCCCGCCGTGGTCGCGTGCGAGTCTCATCCCACCGGGATGTCCCTGCGCCGCAAAGCGAACAGGCCTGCCGCTCCGGTCGCCGCCGCGATCGCCGCCAGCCACAGGGCCGGGGCCGCCGTGAACGTTCCGCCCGGCAGCCGCGGCAGGTGCTGGAACGGCGAGATCCCCAGCACCACGTCGTTCCACTGCAGCGCCGAACCCACCAGCGACAGCACCAAAAACGCCGCCAGCAGCCCCCAAGCCGCCGCCGCGAAGCGCGGGAAGCAGCCGGTCAGCAACACCGCCAGGCCCGTCAGGACCCACACCGCCGGCAGCTGGGCCAGTGCCGCGGGCACCAGGCCGAAACCGCTCCCGTACGCCAGGCCCGTCGCCCAGCCCGTCACCGCCAGCACGAACGCCGAGCCGGCGAAGGCGAACGTCAGGTGCGCCAGTGCCCAGCCGATGCGGCCGACCGCCGTCGCCAGCAGGGGTTCCGCGCGGCCCGCCGCCTCCTCCGCACGCAGCTTCAGCGTCGCCTGCACCGCATAACTCGCCGCGGCCAGGCCGAACAACGTCATCGTGCCCGCCAGGTACGCGTCCACCACCGCACCGCCGCCGCCCACGCGCGAGAACACGTCCGCGATCTTCCGGTTGTCCCGCAGCACGTCCGCGACGTTCTGCGCGACGCCGCCCATCAGCAGCCCGACGAGCGCCAGGCACGCGGTCCAGACCAGCAGAGAACCCCGCTGCAGCCGCCAGGCCAGCGTCAACGGCGAGCGCAGCGACGCCTTCGCCGCCGGCCGCCCGGGACGCGCCGGCAGCAGCGCCGCCCCCAGGTCGCGACGAGCGGAGAGCGCCACCCCCACGGCAACCAGGAAGCCGGTGGCGAAGACACCCAACGCCAGGACCCACCACTGTTCCCCGGCGAACGGCCGCAGCCGGTGCGCCCAGCCGATCGGCGACAGCCACGCGAGCCACGCCGCCGAGCCGCTGCTGTCACCCGCCGCGCGCAGCAGGAACGCCAGCACCAGCGCCCCGATGCCGAACCCCCGTGCGCCGCCCGCACCCCAGGTGAGCTGCGCGGCGACGGCACCCACCCCCGCGAACACCCAGCCCGCCACGGCGAAGCCGGCCCCGAGCGCCAGCGCGCCCGCCACCGGGACGCCTTGCGCGGCGAGGCCGGCCGCGGCGAGCAAGCCGAACGCCAGGCACGCACCGCAGGCGGCGAGCACCGCCGCGACCAGCCCGGCGTGGCGGCCGACGACCGTCGCCCCGGTGAGCTCACGGCGGCCCGCTTCCTCCTCGGTCCTGGTGTGCCGCACCACGGTGAGCAGCGCGATCAACGCCGCGACGACCGGGACGAACCCGCACTGCCACGCCAGCAGGTTGCCGGTCGACGAGCCGTAGAGCGGGCCGTTTCGCACGACGAAGGTCGCGCTCGAAGCGTTGACGTCGAAGAAGTGCTGCCGCGCCGCGGCATCCGGGTACGCCGCCTTGATCGACGACAGGTAGCCGACGGGCGCGAGCGTGAGACCCAGGATCCAGACCGGCACCAGGAACCGGTCCCGGCGCAGGATCAGCCGCAGCAGCGCCCCGGTCCCGGTCACCGCGCCGCTCCGGCCGGCTCGTCGTGGCGGTAGTGCCGCAGGAACAGCTCTTCGAGCGTCGGCGGACGGCTCACCAGGCTCCGCAGCCCCGCCTCGGCGAGGTGCCGCATGACGTCGTCGAGCGCGGGCTGGTCGACCGACAGGTGCACGTGCGAGCCGTACCGGCTCAGGTCGTGCACACCCGGCAAGGCTTCGAGTCCCGCCGGGACGTGCGCGAGCGACGCGTCGATGGTGATCCGGCCCAGGTGCCGCAGTTCGTCCAGGGTCCCGGATTCGACCGTGCGCCCGGCCCGGACGATCGTGACGCGGTCGCACAGCGCCTCGACCTCGGAAAGGATGTGCGACGACAGCAGCACCGTGCGGTCGCCGCGTTCGCGCTCTTCGGCGACGACCTGCCGGAACACCTCCTCCATCAGCGGATCCAGCCCGGACGTCGGTTCGTCGAGGACCAGCAGCTCCACATCGGACGCCAGCGCGGCGACGAGCGCGACCTTCTGCCGGTTGCCCTTCGAGTACGTCCGGCCCTTCTTCCGCGGGTCGAGGTCGAAGCGCTCGACGAGCTCCGCGCGGCGAGCGGTGTCGAGGCCGCCGCGCAGCCGGCCGAGCAGGTCGATGACCTCGCCGCCGGTGAGGTTCGGCCAGAGCGTGACGTCGCCGGGGACGTACGCGAGCCGGCGGTGCAGCTCGGTGGCGTCGGTCCAGGGGTTCCCGCCGAGCAGGGTGGCGCGGCCGCCGTCGGCCCGCATCAGCCCCAGCAGCACGCGGATCGTGGTGGTCTTGCCGGCGCCGTTCGGCCCGAGGAACCCGTGCACCTCGCCGGTGTGGACGGTCAGCTCGAGCCCGTCGAGGGCCCGGGTCCGGCCGAACGCTTTGGTGAGGCCTTCGGCGGTGATCGCGTCGGCCATCTCATTCCTCCCGTTGGTAGGCGGCCAGCGCTTCGCGGGCCTTTTCGAGGACTTCGGAGGTGGCGAGCGGGTTGAGGAACAGGTGCCCGGCGGCCGCCGACATCCGCAGCATCGCCTCGTTCGTGCCCGGTTCCTCGCCGAGCGCCCGGGCGACGTGGTCCTGCAGGATCATCAGCCCGCCGGTCATCGCGGCGAGCGCGGCGGCGACGCCGCGTGGATCGGGCATCTCCAAGCCCTCCTCGCGGAAGTAGCGCTCGGTGCTGTCGACGATCTCGGTGAACTGCGCGGCAGCGGCTTCGGACCCGTCGATCAGCGCGCGGCCCAGGTAGCGGCGGTAGCGCAGCTGGCGGGCGTCGAACGACGGCAGGAACCCCGGGTTCGCGGCGCCCTTCGCGAGCACTTCCTCCTTGAACTTCACCAGCTCGTCGAAGACGTACGTGTCGCACGCCTGGCGCAGGCCTTCCTTGGAGCCGAAGTGGTGCCGGATCAGGCCGCCGGACACCCCGGCTTCCCGGGCGATGTCGAGGATCGACGTCTTCTCCATGCCGCGCTCGGTGAAGAGGTCGATGGCGGCGTCGCGGATCCGGGCCCGCGCGGTCAGGTCTTCGGCGTTCATCAGCGTCCTATACGTACGTGTAGTCGACTACACGTGAATATAGTCCGCTGCACGCACGTATAGCAAGGCGCAGCTTTCACGCGAAAGCCGCGGTTCGGGTGGCCTCCTAACCGGGCAGTGCATTACTCCATTTGGCTCGCAACCAATTGCGGTCTATGGGCTAACTGTCTGATTGCTACCGAAGATCCCGGCCTGTGTACTGCTCGGACGCACATCTTCACGAAGGGTCGTTTCAGTGACACAGCACAGATCGCGCTGGAGACGGCGGGCCGGGATCACCGTCCTCGCCACCGCACTCGGCGCCTCCGTCCTCGGCGTCGCCGTCCCGGTGGCCTCCGCCCAGCAGGCCCCGCCGACCAGCGGCGCGGCCGACGGCAAGACCCTCGACGAGCACGACCGCGCGCTCGTCGCCGAAGCCGAGAAGGCCGGGAAGCCCGACGTCACGCTGCTGATCGCCGCGGAAAAGGGCCAGACCGGCACGGCCGTGAACGAGCTCAAGGCCCTCGGTGGGGTCGTCCAGTCCACCGACACGAAGCTCGACTACGTCAAGGTCAGCATCCCGCCGGACAAGGCCGAAAAGGCCGCGAAGCTCAAGTCCGTCAACGCCGTCGACGTCGACGGGCTCATCCAGCGCGACGACCCGAAGCCCGACGGCGCGACCACCCCGCTGCCGCAGCCGGCCCCGGGCAAGAACACCCCGCGCGTCAACCCGTACCTGCCGACCGGGGACACCTACGCGGCGCAGTTCGGCCAGGTCCTGCCCAACTGGGACGGCAAGGACACCACGGTCGCGGTGCTCGACTCCGGCGTCGACCTCGACTCCCCCGCGCTGGCCACCACCAGCCACGGCGAACGCAAGATCGTCGACTGGTACAACGCCAACGCCACCAACTCCGGTGACGGCACCTGGGTGAAGCAGTCCACCGAGACCTACACCGGCACCTTCACCGCGAACGGCAAGACGTGGACGGCCCCGGCGACCGGCGGCCCGTACACCTTCGGCCTCTTCAGCGAGACCGCCGGCGACCTGGGGGCCGCCGACAGCGAGACCGGCGGTGACGTCAACCGCGACGGCGACCGCGCCGACTCCTGGGGCGTGCTGCTCGACAGCGCCACCAAGGAGGTCCGCGTCGACCTCAACGGCAACGGCGACTTCACCGACGAAAAGCCGATGACCGACTACAACAAGAAGTACGACGTCGGCTTCTTCGGCACCGACAACCCGGCGACCGACATCGCCGAGCGGATGGCCTTCGTGGTCCAGACCGACAAGCCGGGCTACGTCGGCATCGGCATCGCCGGTGCCGAGCACGGCTCGCACGTCGCCGGCATCGCCGCGGGCAACGACCTGTTCGGCGGCAAGATGGACGGCGCGGCTCCGGGCGCGAAGGTCCTGGCCGTCAAGGTCTGCCTCACCAGCTCCGGCTGCACCTCCTCCGGCCTGATCGACGGCGTCGTCTACGCGGCCAGCCACGGCGCCGACGTCATCAACATCTCGATCGGCGGCCTGCCGGCCCTCAACGACGGCAACAACGCCCGTGCGGAGCTCTACAACCGCACGATCGCCGAGTACAACGTCCAGATCTTCATCTCGGCCGGCAACAGCGGCGCCGGGGCGAACACCGTCGGCGACCCGTCGGTGGCCACGGACGCGATCTCGGTCGGCTCCTACATCACCAAGGAGACCTGGCTGTCGAACTACGGCTCGGTCACCAAGAACGCCGAGTCGCTGCACCCGTTCTCCTCGCGCGGCCCGCGTGAAGACGGCGGCTTCAAGCCGGACATCATCGCGCCCGGCGCGGCCATCGCCACCGTCCCGCGGTGGGAGGCGCCGAGCCCGGTGCCCGGCACCTACACCCTGCCCGCCGGCTACGCGATGCTGCAGGGCACGTCGATGGCGGCGCCGCAGGCGACCGGCGCGGCGGCGCTGCTGGTGAGCGCGTACAAGGCGACGCACAACGGCCAGCGGCCGCCGGTGGCGCAGCTGCGCGCGGCGATCAAGTCGACCGCGCGGTTCGTGCCGGGCATCGGCGCGTACGCCCAGGGTGCCGGCCTGTTCAACGTTCCCGCCGCGTTCGTGGCGCTTTCACTGAACCCGAAGCCGGACGCCGTTTCGACGTCGGTCGAGGTGCACACCGCGCTGTCGGGCCTGCTGGCCAAGCCGAACACGGGCGTGGGCATCCACGACCGCGAGGGCGTGACGGTCGGCAAGGCCTACACCCGCACGTACACGATCACCCGCACCACGGGCTCGGCGCACCCGGTGCCGTACTTCGCGCGGTGGGTCGGCAACGACGGCACGTACTCCTCCGGCTCGACGGTCGTGCTGCCGCTCAACACGCCGGTGAAGTTCGACGTGAAGGTGAACCCGAAGAGCGCCGGGGTCCACTCGGCCCTGCTCTACCTGGACAACCCGCTGACCATCGGCATCGACGTGCAGACGCTCAACACGGTCTTCGCGCCGCAGGAGTTCGTGGCCGGCCAGGGTTTCCAGGTCGACAACGCGGGCAAGGCCGCCCGCAACCAGGCGACCAGCTACTTCGTGCGGGTGCCGCAGGGCGCCAGCGCGCTGAAGGTGGACCTGGACGCCGGCGCCGGCGCCCCGGGCAAGGGCCAGGTGCGGTTCCTGCGGTACGACCCGACCGGTGTCCCGGCCGAGGCCAGCACCGCGACGACCGCGTGCTACCTGCCCGACGCGGGTGCGGGCTGCGCCGGCGGCACGCCGACCAGCCGGACCATCGCCAACCCGCTGCCGGGCGTGTGGGAGATCGTCGTCGAAGCGCGGCGGACGTCCGATGTGGACGAAGCGCCGTACAAGCTGTCGGCTTCGGTGCTGGGCACGGCGATCTCGCCGAACCCGGACACCATCGCCTCGGCCACGCTGGGCACGCCGATCTCGCGGTCCTACACCGTGCAGAACACGCTCGGCACGTTCACCGGCAAGCTGACCGGCGCCACGCTGGGCAGCGCGAAGACGCAGCGGCCGACGATCACCGAAGGCACGCAGCAGCAGTACCAGATCGCGGTGACGCCGGGCTCGACGTCGCTGACCGCCACGATCGGCAGCCCCGCCGTGGTGGGCACGGACCTCGACCTGGTGCTGTACAACTGCACGACCGGTTCCTGCGTGCAGGCGGGCGTCAGCGCGGACGGTGACTCCGAGGAGTCGGTGACCGTGCCCAACCCGGCGCCGGGTGTGTGGGTCGCGCTGGTCGACGGGTACGCGGTGCCGGGCGGCACCACGGCCTACGACTACCTCGACGTGTTCACCAACCCGGCGTTCGGTTCGATCGCCGTGACCGACGCCAACGCCCCGCGCGCGTCGGGCAGCTCGTGGACCGTGCCGGCGACGGTGACGGCCACCGCCGCCCCGGCCGCGGGCCGGACCCTGCGCGGTCAGCTGACCGTGCAGACCGACACCGGTGTCACGGTCGGCTCGTCGCTGGTGCAGATCACCGCGGTGAGCTAGTCCGGCAAGTCCGTGAAGGCCGCCTCGAGAACCTTCGAGGCGGCCTTCACGCTGTCTAGGCTTCCTGGGCCCGGGTGACGAACGGGGCCGGATCGGCCAGGACGCGGTGGATGACCCGGCCGGCCGCGCCGAGGGTGGCCGCGTCGCCGCCCAGGCGGGAGGCCGTCAGGACCGGGGGCGTTCCCCGCAGGCCGCCGAGGCGCTTGGCCAGCACCTCGGACACCGGGCCGGACAGCCACGGGTACAGCTGCGTGAACACCCCGCCCAGCACGATGCGGTCCAGGTCCAGCAGGTTCACCGCCGAGGTCAGGGCGATGCCGAGGGCGCGCCCGGCCGCCGTGCACGCCGCCAGCGCCGTCTCGTCGCCGCGTTCCAGCGCGGCCAGCAGCGCCGGCACCGAGACGGCTTTTCCCGCCGCCAGCAACGCTTCCTGCCCGGCGTAGGTCTCCAGGCAGCCGGCGCCGCCGCAGCGGCACGGCGAGCCGTCCGGGGCCACCACGACGTGCCCCAGTTCACCGGCCAGGCCCGTCGCGCCGGCGTACAGCACGCCGTTCACCACCAGGCCGGCACCGATGCCGATTTCGCCGGAGACGTAGAGGAAGTCGCGTTCGCCGTCGCCGTACCAGAGCTCGCCGAGCGCGGCGAGGTTCGCTTCGTTGTCCAGCTCGACCGCGACCGGCAGGCGCAGCAGGTCGGCCGGGCGGACGTCCTGCCAGCCGAGGTTGGGGGCGCTGAACAGCACGCCGTCGCCGACCGGGCCGGACACCGCCAGCACCGCGCCCGCGGCCTCGAGCCCCAGCCGGTGGGCCTCGGCGAGCGCGTCGGCGGCCAGCTCCTGCAACTCCCCCATGACCTTCTTGGGCCGCGATCCGCGGTTGTCGCGTTCGCGGCGGGCGGCGACGCGGACCTCGCCGGTGAGGTCGAGCACGCGCGCGGCGAGGTAGGCGACGTTGATTTCCAGGCCCAGGGCCGCCACGCGGGCCCCGCTGAGCACGACTTCCACGCCCGGGCGCCCGCGTTCGCCCGCCCGCGCCGGGCCGGTCTCGGCGAGCAGGCCGGCGTCCACCAGGTCGCCGACGAGCTTGCTCACGGTCGACTTGGTCAGGCCGGTGACCTCGGCGAGCGCGGCCCGGGTGAGCGGGCCGCCGCGGCTGACCGCCCCCAGCACGACCTCGAGGTTGCGGGCGCGCATTCCCTCGTGCCGCACGGCCTGCGTCATCGTGTCCTCCCGCGAAGACTGTAACCGGGCCCTCTTGACGCCCGGGACCACCGCGGCGCATATTTAGTCTACAACGTGAACTAAATGAAGGGACAGTCATGAGCGACTACGCTCCCCAGCCGGCCGACAAGTTCACCTTCGGCCTCTGGACCGTGGGCTGGCCCGCCAACGATCCGTTCGGGGTCGCGACGCGGGCCGCGCTGGACCCGGTCGAGAGCGTGCACCGGCTCGCGGAGCTCGGCGCCTACGGCGTGACCTTCCACGACGACGACCTCCTGGCCACCGAGCCGGACCGCGAAAAGGCGATCGAGCGGTTCCGCAAGGCGCTCGCCGAGACCGGCCTCAAGGTCCCGATGGCGACGACGAACCTGTTCACCCACCCGGTGTTCAAGGACGGCGGCCTGACCAGCAACGACCGTGACGTCCGCCGGTACGCGCTGCGGAAGGTGCGCCGGAACGTCGACCTGGCCGCCGAGCTGGGTGCGGAGACCTACGTCGTCTGGGGCGGCCGCGAAGGCGCCGAGTCGGACGCGGCGAAGGACGTCCGCGCGGCGCTGGACCGCTACAAGGAAGGCCTCGACCTGCTCGCCGACTACGTCGTCGAGAAGGGCTACTCGCTGCGCTTCGCGCTGGAGCCGAAGCCGAACGAGCCGCGCGGTGACATCCTGCTGCCGACGATCGGGCACGCGCTGGGCTTCATCTCGCAGCTCGCGCGCCCGGAGCTGTTCGGGCTCAACCCCGAGGTCGGGCACGAGCAGATGGCCGGGCTGAACTTCGTGCACGGCATCTCGCAGGCCCTCTGGCAGGGCAAGCTGTTCCACATCGACCTCAACGGCCAGCACGGCCCGAAGTACGACCAGGACCTGATCTTCGGCCACGGCGACCTGAAGAGCGCGTTCTTCCTGGTCGACCTGCTGGAGAACGGCGGCTACGACGGCCCGCGGCACTTCGACTACAAGCCGCTGCGCACCGAGGACGCCGAGGACGTCTGGGTGTCGGCCGCGGCGAACATGCGGACGTACCTGATCCTCAAGGAGAAGTCGGCGAGGTTCCGGTCGGACCCGGAGGTCGTCGAGGCGCTGGCGGCCTCGCGAGTCCCCGACCTGTCGACGCCGACGCTGGCCCCGGGCGAGACGTTCGACGACGTCCTGAACGACGAGTTCGACCTCGACGCGGCGGCCGCGCGCGGCTACCACTTCACCCGGCTGAACCAGCTCGCCCTGGAGCACCTGCTCGGCGTCCGCTGACCGGCCTCCGCTACGCCGCGGGGACTTCTCCCGCGGCGTAGCGGATCGCGCCCAGCAAGAGGGCGCGGAAGGCCGGGTCGGCGTAGGACTCGGGCGGGTGGCCGAGCCCGGTGTAGAACGCCCGGCCGCGGCCCTGCGGGTGGCACCACGTGATGGGGTGGTCCGCGCCCATCCCGCCGCCGGTGTAGCTGGATTCGTCCAGCGACTGCAGCACCCGCACCCGGCCACGCGGGTTGGCGCGGAAGTCGTACAGCTCGTCGGTGCGGGTCCACACGGGCGGCAGGTGCGCGGTCGCCGGATGGGTGGCGTCCTCGGTGACGAACCGGGCCGGCTGGATTTCCGGGTGGCGGTCGAACCAGGCGCCCACCAGCTGTCCGTACCAGGGCCAGTCGTACCCGGTGTCGGCGGCGCCGTGGACGCCGACGTAACCGCCGCCACCCTCCACATAGGACTCGAACGCCGCCTGCTGCGCCGCGTCCAGCACCTCGCCGCTGGTCGACAGGAACACGACCGCGGTCGCGGAGAGCGTCGTGAACACCGACGCGTCCTCGGTCGCCGTGACCTCGAACCCGTGCGCCGACCCCAGTTCGCGGATCGCTTCGACGCCGGCCGGGATCGAGTCGTGCCGGTACCCGGCCGTCTTGGAGAACACCAGCACCCGCACGGGAGGTCCCGGCACGCCGGTCACGCCGGGGCCGTCCCGCGGAAGCTGAGCGCGCCGAGCGCCCCGACCAGCGGAGCCAGCTCCGGCAGCGCCTCCGCCTCCGCCAGCGCCTCGGCCAGCGCAGCGTCGTGCGTCGGGCGCGCCACCGTCAGCAACGCCTGTCCCGCCGGCGTCACCTCGGTGTAGATCCCCCGGCGGTCGTCCGCGCACAGGTAGCGGGCCAGGAGCCCGCGGCTCTCCAGCCGCGTGACCAGCCTCGTCGTCGCGGACTGGCTCAGCACGACGGCGTTCGCGAGCTGGTTCATCCGCAGGTGGAAGCCGTCCTGGCGGGCCAGCACGTCCAGGACCGTGAACTCGCTGACCGAGAGCTCGTGGTCGCGCTCGAGGGCGCGCTGCAGCCGGTCTTCGATCCGCGCGTGCAGCGCGGCCAGCGTCCGCCAACCCTGCGCGCGGGCTTCGACGGCGTCGTCGTCCAGTGACACGGTTCACCACTCCCCGGCTTGCGGCCGCCACTCGCGGCGCGGCACTATCAAGCGTGTGCAATATACGGCGCCTGCAACTATCTCGGACGCTCGTAGTTGCCAACGCCCGTAATCAGTCTACTCCGGGAAGAAGGAAGTCCATGCCCGCCGCCCTGCTCGCACTGGCGATCAGCGCTTTCGGGATCGGCACCACCGAGTTCGTGATCATGGGCCTGCTGCCCGAGGTCGCGGCCGACTTCGGCGTCTCGATCCCGTCCGCAGGCCTGCTCATCTCCGGCTACGCGCTCGGCGTCGTCGTCGGGGCGCCCGTGCTCACCGCCCTCGCCTCGCGGGTGCCGCGCAAGACCGTGCTGGTCGCGCTGATGGGCCTGTTCATCGCGGGCAACGTGCTCTCGGCCCTCGCGCCGAGCTACGGCCTGCTGATGACCGGCCGGGTCGTCGCGGCGCTGAGCCACGGCGCGTTCTTCGGCGTCGGCTCGGTCGTCGCCGCGGCGCTGGTCGCCCCGGCCAAGCGGGCCGGCGCCATCGCGCTGATGTTCACCGGGCTGACCGTGGCGAACGTGCTCGGCGTGCCCGCCGGCACCGCGCTCGGCCAGGCCTTCGGCTGGCGCTCGACGTTCTGGGTGGTCAGCGCCCTCGGCGTCGCCGGGGCGATCGGCATCCTCGCACTGGTGCCGCGCCAGGACCCCGAGCCGGGCGCCGGCCTGCGCGGCGAACTCGCGGTGTTCCGCCGCCCGCAGGTGTGGCTCGCGCTGGTGATGACCGCGCTCGGCTTCGCCGGGGTGTTCGCGTCCTTCACCTACATCGCCCCGATGATGACCGAGGTCGCCGGCTTCTCGAGCGGCGCCGTCACCTGGCTGCTCGTGCTGTTCGGCGCCGGGTTGTTCGCGGGTAACCTGCTCGGCGGCAAGGCTGCGGACCGCAGGCTGATGCCCAGCCTCTACGTCATCCTCGCCGCGCTGGCGCTCGTGCTGGTGGTGTTCGTGTTCACCGCGCACGCGAAGGTGTCCGCCGCGATCACCATCGTGTTGTTCGGCGCGGCCGGGTTCGCCACCGTGCCGCCGCTGCAGGCCCGCGTGCTGGCCAAGGCCGAAGGCGCCCCGGCGCTGGCCTCGGCGGCGAACATCGCCGCGTTCAACCTCGGCAACGCCGGCGGCGCGTGGCTCGGCGGCCAGGCCATCGACGCCGGCTTCGGCTACACCGCCCCCAACTGGATCGGCGCCGGGCTCGCCGCGGCGGGCCTCGCCGTGGCGCTCTTCTCCGGCCTGCTCGACCGCAAGGCCCCGGCAAGTTTCGACGCCGGGGAACGGGTACTCGCCCGATGAACCACCCACCGAAAGGACCCCTCGTGACCAGCGTGCCCGTGATCGAACTCAACAACGGCGTCCGGATGCCGCAACTCGGCTACGGCGTGTTCCAGGTCCCGGACGACGAGACCGCCACCGCCGTGAAGGCCGCACTGGAAGCGGGCTACCGCAGCATCGACACCGCCGCCGTCTACGGCAACGAAAAGGGTGTCGGCCAGGCGATCGCCGAGTCCGGCATCGCCCGCGACGAGCTGTTCGTCACCACGAAGCTGTGGAACTCGGCCCAGGGCTACGACTCGACGCTCAAGGCGTTCGACGAGAGCATGCGGAAGCTGGGCCTGGAGCAGCTGGACCTCTACCTGATCCACTGGCCGACCCCGGCGCGCGAGAAGTACCTCGACACCTGGAAGGCGTTCGAGAAGCTGCACCAGGACGGCCGCGTCCGCGCGATCGGCGTCTCCAACTTCCAGCCCGCGCACCTCGAGCGCCTGCTCGACGCCGCCGAGGTCGCGCCCGCCGTCAACCAGGTCGAGCTGCACCCGTACCTGCAGCAGCGCGAACTCCGCGAGTTCGACGCGAAGCACGGCATCGCGACCGAGGCGTGGAGCCCGCTGGCCAAGGGCGGCAGCCTGCTGGGCGACCCGATCGTGGCCGAGCTGGCGGTGCAGCACAGCCGCACGCCCGCGCAGATCGTGCTGCGCTGGCACCTGCAGCTGGGCAACGTCGTGATCCCGAAGTCCGTCACGCCGTCCCGGATCGAGGAGAACTTCGACCTGTTCGGGTTCACCCTGACGGAGGAGGAGATGGAGTCGCTGACGCCGCTGGACCGCGGCGAGCGCACCGGCCCCGACCCGGACACCTTCAACGCCGCCTGACCCGGACCCGGACCGGAGCGCCCCAAGGCGGCCTTGGGGCGCTCCGGCAGGGCTCAGCGCTTGCGGGCGACTCCGCCCAGCGTCAGGAAGTTCAGTTCGCCCAGCTGGTGCAGGCGCGGACCGTCCGGCCACCATTCGTGCAGGTAGACCAGCCCCGGCCGGAGCAGCTCGGTGCCGTCGAAGAACCCGGCGATCTGCTCGCGCGTGCGGTGGACGCTGCCCAGCCCGGTGCCCTGGAAGCTGGTCTCCAGCAGCCGCGCCAGTTCCTGGCGCGGGGAGTCCTCTTCCGGGTCGAAGTTGTGCGTGAGCAGCAGGAACGACCCGGGGGCGAGCGCGTCGACGTACTGGGCGACGATCCCCTTCGCGCGGTCGTAGTCGTCGATGTGGTGCACGATCGAGGTGAGGATCAGCGCCACCGGCCGCGAGAAGTCGAGGTGCTCCTGGACGACGTCGTCGGCCAGGACTTCGGCCGGCCGCGTCAGGTCCGCGCCCGACACGTGGGTCAGGTAGTTCTCTTCGAGCAGGGCCCGGCCGTGCACCTGCACGACCGGGTCGTTGTCGACGTACACCACCTGCGCGTCCGGGTTGTACCGCTGCGCCACCTCGTGGGTGTTCTCCGACGTCGGCATGCCGGAACCCAGGTCGAGGAACTGGTCGATGCCGCGTTTGCCGGCCAGGAACCGCACCGCGCGCACGAGCCAGTCGCGGTGTTCCTTCGCCATCGCGCGGGCACCCGGCGCGATGGCCAGCAGCCGCCGCATCGCTTCGCGGTCCACCTCGTAGTGGTCGTGCCCGCCGAGGAGCGCGTCGGACAGCCGGGCCAGGCTCGCCTTGCTGAAATCGAGCGCGGCCGCACCGCCCCCGGTTCCGGACCGCAGGTCGCCAGGCGTCATCGGCTGCTCTCCCACTCTGCGCGTGGTGACGACACCCCTGCCCGGGTGCGCTCACCGTGTCCGGCGACGGACAGTGCTCAGATTACGACATGCGGTGCACCAAGTGAACCGGGCACGAGGGCCTTACCTGCCAGGGAGAACTACCCGAACAGGAGGGCACGCCAGGTGCTTCCCCCGTCCGTGGTCCGGTACACGGCGGAGCCACCGTCCGCGTCCGGCTGCCCGTCGACGACGACGCCGGTGCCACCGCCGGGGAAGTCGAGATCGGTCAGCGCCAAGCCGCGCTCGGACAGCGCGAGCGTCGTCCAGGTGCGCCCGCCGTCGGCCGTGTGGTGCAGGAAGCCGACACCGCCGCCCACGGCCGCGACCGTCGCCGACGTCGGCGAGGCCGCGTCGAAGCCCTGGTTGATGCCGTCGAACGGCGCCGGGCCGTCCTCGCTGAACCGCGCGCCGAGCTGCGCCGCGTGCCGCAGCTGCCGCTCGGTCGAGCCGGGCTGCGGCGAGCCGGGACTGCCGCTGCACAACGCCACGACCTGGCGTTCGCGCACGCCGGCGAGCGAGGCGACCGAACCCTCCGGGCACGGCGGATCGGCCGGGGTGAACCGGGCACCGTCGCGGGAGGTCCAGTACTGCTCGGTGCCGTAGTCCGCGCCGAGCGCGACCTGCAGGCCGCCGCCGACGGCCAGGTCGCCGTAGGTGAGCCCGCCGGTGACCGCGAACCCGGGCACCGGGGCCAGCGCCGGCGAGCCGGCGGTGCCCGAATACAGCAGGGTCGAGCCGCGGCCGTCGCCGTAGGTGGTCAGCACGGCGAAGACGCGGCCGCCGGTCTCGGCGATCTTCGACAGGTAGTAGGGCTCCCGGGCCCCGGTCAGTGCGACCGGCTGCCAGGTCGTCCCGCCGTCGCGCGTCACGCGCACGTGGACGCCGTCGCTGACGTAGGCGAGGCCGTCGCCGAAGACCCGCAGGGCGACGTGGTTGTGGTTGTCCGGCAGCGACACCGGCGGCGCGCCCAGCCGCCGCCAGTGGCGGCCGGCGTCGGTGGTGCCCAGCAGCACCGGGCACCACGTCCCGGCGCACGGCCGGTACCCGAGGACGTACCCGGTCTCCGGCCCGGTCCAGCTCGTCGACGCGGGCCGGAACCCGGACGGGACCACGGTCGAAGCGGTCGCGGGCGAGGCGAACGCGGCCAGGAGGGCGAGGACGGACACCAGCAGCGCACAGCGCCGGGGAGTTGTCATGATCACCTGACGCCCCGCGGGGTGCGGGGGTTGCCCACCCGGACACCGGTTGCGCCGCCCGGCTCAGCGCCGTGCGCCCGGCCGGGTGGCGGAACCGGCCACGTCCTTTTCCCGCATCGGCCGGTCCCGCGTCGGCGAGGCCGCCCGATCGAGGAGCGGTCCGGCACCGCCGAGGACGTCGACCGCTCGGCGCGTCCCGGTGTGGGTGCCCGGCGGCCCGGCCGGGAGCACGATCAGCCCGGACCCTCCGCGACCGAGGCGATCCGGCGCAGCAGGTCGGCGGCCGCGGCCAGGTCACCGAGCACGATGATCTTCACCGTGGCGCGCTCGCCGTCGTGGATGGTCTCGACGCGCAGCCGCCCGTTCGCCGAGGCCGCGGCCACGGCCGCGATCCGGTCGGCCGTCGCGCGGTCGGCACCGGCGATCTCCGCGACCGCCGACAGCTCGGCGGTCCGCTCGGCGGCCGGCAGGCCGGTGAAGGCCGCCAGGTCCGCGGCCGTGATGCGGTACTGCTTGCCGATCCGGACCGCCTTCAGCCGCCCGTCCCGCACGTAGTTCCGGACCGTCCGGACGTGCAGGCCGAGCTTCGCGGCGACCTGCTCGACGGAGAGCACATCCGGCCTCATGATTCCGCAAACTACCCCGTCCGTGTGTTAGCAGGGAAGTTTACGGAGTGCGCGGTTCGCTCGGGCGGGTGACGGGTACTCCTCGTGTTGTTCCTGTTCGCCCAGATACGTCCACATCGGACAGTCGAAAGGACGGCGCCGACGATGCCGTATCCCCCGCCCCCGGAGCCGTACGAAACGCCGTACGAGCCCGCACCCGCCGAAGAGATCGTGGAGCGCACCCACCCGCGCATCCGGGCCGTGCGCACGGTCAACGCCCTCATCCACCTCGTCTGCGCGGTGTTCGCGCTGGTCCTGGCCCTGCACATCGTGCTGGTGCTCGGCGGGGCGAACTCGGCGAACGGCTTCGCCCACCTGATTTCGCAGTGGTCGGCGGGCGTTTCGCTCGGCCTGCGGAACCTCTTCACGCCGGACTCCGAGGGGCTGCGGACGTTCCTCAACGACGGCCTCGCCGCCGTCATCTGGCTCGTCATCGGCGCCATCCTGACCGACGTCATCACGCGCATCGGCGTCCCCGGCCCGCGCCGGGTCTGGTACCGGCGCAGCTACCGCTGACTTCCCGGACACGAAGAAGGCCTCCCCACCCGGGGAGTCCTTCTTCGTCATCAGAGCTGGGGCTGCTGCTCGGCCACCGGTTGGACGGGTTCCGGCTCGGGTTCCGGCAGCGCCGCGCCGGCGGGATCACCGCCGCGGGGTGCGGGAACGCCCTCGGCGGCGGTCGCGTCGAAGTGTTCACGGCACCAGCGGCCGTAGCGCCTGGCGTGCACAGTCATCGCGTTCACCTCCTCTCCACGGGCGGTCCTCGGCACACCCTCAGCGTCCTCCGCCGCGGTGCGGGAAGCCAACAGATTTAAGCCGGACTTAACGAACACGAACGGGTGGAAAACTCAGGCGGTGAATTCCTGGACGACCGCCCGGCAGAAAGCCGGCAGGTCGTCCGGGTTGCGGCTGGAAACCAGTCCGTTGTCCACCACTACCTCTTCGTCGACGACCGTGGCGCCGGCGTTACGCAGGTCCGTCCGGATGCTCGGGTACGACGTCAACGTGCGGCCACGCACGACATCCGCTTCGACGAGCGTCCACGGTCCGTGGCAGATCACGCCGACCGGTTTGCCGGCGCGCACGAAATCACCGACGAACTTGACCGCGGCGGGATCCGTGCGCAGGTTGTCGGGGTTCATCGTGCCGCCGGGCAGCAGCAGCGCGTCGAAATCGCCGATTTCGACATCGGCGACCTTCCGGTCGACCGGGAACGTGTCGCCCTTGTCGATGTCGCCGTTCATCGCCTGGATCTCCCCGGTGTCCAGCGAGACCAGCTCGACCGTCGCGCCCTCGTCGAGGACGGCCTGCCGCGGCTTCTCCAGCTCGACCTGTTCGACGCCGTCCGCGGCCAGGATCGCGACCCGGCGTCCTTGCAGTGCGTTCGCCATGGGGCTCCTGTCGTCGGAAACTGAATGCACCGGGGTAATTACCCCCTCGGCCAGGCGTCAAACAAAGTCCACAGTGGACAATGCAATCAGTCTTCACATTCCACGGCGAGCACAGCGATGTCGTCGTGCGCGGAGTTGCCGAGCCAGTCGCGCACGGCTTGGCGCAGCCGCCGCACGACCTCGCGCGCCGGCTGTCCCGCCGCCGCCGTGAGCACCGCGCGCAACCGGTCGTCTCCGAAGAGTTCCGTCTGGTCGTGGCGGTTGCGGGCCTCGGTGATCCCGTCGGTGTAGAGCAGGCAGACGTCGCCGGGCCCCAGCCGCACCTCCGCCTCGGCGAACCGGGCCTGCGGCGAGATGCCGACCAGCGTGCCCGGCACGGTGACCTCCTCGACCACCCCGGACCGGCGGACGATCAGCGGCGCGGGGTGGCCGCCGGAGGCCAGCGTCAGGCCGACGCCGCCGTCGGACGGCCGGGCCGTGCCGAGCACCAGCGTGGCGAAGCGGCTGCTGCCGCCGGCGATGAGCAGTTCGTTGAGCAGCCGCAGCAGCGTGCGGCCGTCGCGCTCGACCATGGCGAGCGCGGTCAGCGCGTGCCGGACCCGGCCGGTCAGCGCCGCCGCTTCCGGGCCCTTTCCGCAGACGTCGCCGAGCACCAGGAAGGCGCTGCCGTCGTCGTGGGGCAGCACGTCGAAGAAGTCCCCGCCGACGGTGAGGACCCCGCCCGCGGGCTCGTACCACGTCTCGAACCGGGCGCCGTCGAGCTCCGGCGGGTCGATCGGGCGCAGCGTCGTCTCCAGGCCGCGGGTCGCCTCTTCCTGCCGGGCGTAGCGCTGGGCGTTGGCCAGCGCCACCCCCGCCGCCACCGCGAACCCGGCCACCGCGCGGGCCTGCTCGGCGCCGAACTCGGCGTCGCCGCGGCGGCCCAGCAGGAGGGCGCCGGTGACCTCGGCGCTCGCGCTCGGCCCGAGCGAGACGACCGAGACGTCGGCGTGCCCTTCGAACCGGTCGGCGACGACCGACGGCAGCGTGGCGACCTCGGGTGCGGGCACGGGGGCCTGCCGGGGCGGCCCGGTGGCCCCGAACGTGGCCGCCAGCACCGGCGCGGCCTGGGCGGGCACCCGCCGGATCCGGCCGTGGCCCTGTGCGGCCGGGCGCTCGCAGCTCCACCACTCCCACCGGCCGCGGGTGGTCGGCAGCAGCACGAAGACGGTCTCGGCCAGCGCGGACGCGGCGAGCTCGGCGATCACCCGCGCGGTGCCGTGCCGCCCCCGCGCGGCGGCCAGCCGGGGGCCGGCCTCGGCCAGGAACTCGCCCACGTGCCGTCGCGGGACGTCGTCCGCGGACACGGTCCAGGCGTGCCAACCACCGGGCAGGGCGCGGATGCGCGCGGGCCGTCGACGGCCCGCGAAGTCGACGTGCCCGGAGGTCTCCGTGGCCGAGTTCAGGTGGGGTTCGACGTCGCCCGTCAGCGCCCGCGCGGCCGGGTTCGCCCAGCGGACCACACCGGCGCTGTCCTGCAGGAACACCGCGTCGCGGACGTCTTCGAGGGCCGCTTTGGTGAAGGCGTCGATGCCCGGCGGCCCGCCGTCACCGGTCATCGGCGGCAGGGCTGCCGAGGCCGGGGCCGGACGTGACACCATGCACGGACCTCCTGCCTCCGGACTGCTGTCGCACGGCTACCGCGTGAGCGGGCGGGCTGGCTCGAAGTGTAGGGCGAAGCATGGCACGCTGGGTCGACGACCATGGCTGGCGCATGCGTGGTGGAGAGGGTCGGCACACATGACAACGGAATCCCAGAGCGAAGCGGCCGCGCTGGAGCGGGTGCTCGTGGCGGTGCGGGATCTCGGGGACGGCAACTTCCGCCGGCGGCTCGTCCCGCACGGCGACGGCATCTCGGCGCAGCTCGCGGTCGCGTTCAACGACATCGCGGAGCGCAACCAGCGGCTGGTCAGCGAGCTGCTGCGGGTCCGCGCGGCGGTCGGGCAGGAAGGCAGGCTCAGCGAGCGGCTCGACGGCCAGGTCGGCCCGGGTGGCTGGACCACCGCCGTCGACGCGGTGAACGGCCTGGTCGAAGACCTCACGCGGCCGGCGATCGAGCTGGAGCGGGTGCTCGGCGGCGTCGCCGACGGCGACCTCTCCCAGCCGATGTCGCTGACGCTGGACGGACGCCCGCTGCGGGGTGCGTACGCCACGCTCGCGAAGACGGTCAACAGCCTCATCGCGCAGCTGTCGCGCTTCGCCGCCGAAGTGACCCGGCTCTCCCGCGAGATCGCGGGTGAGGGACGTCTCGGTGGCCAGGCCGTCGTCCCGGGCGTGTCGGGCACCTGGCGCGACCTGACCGACTCGGTCAACTTCATGGCCGACAACCTCACCGAGCAGGTCCGCAACATCGCCCAGGTCACCACCGCCGTCGCCCGCGGCGACCTGACCCAGAAGATCAACGTCGACGCCCGCGGCGAGATCCTCGAGCTCAAGAACACCATCAACACGATGGTCGACCAGCTCTCGGCGTTCGCCGACGAGGTCACCCGCGTCTCGCGCGAGGTCGGTTCGGACGGCAAGCTCGGCGGCCAGGCGCAGGTGCCGGGCGTCGCCGGGACGTGGCGGGACCTGACCGACTCGGTCAACCTGATGGCCGACAACCTGACCGACCAGGTCCGCGGCATCTCGCAGGTCGCGACCGCGGTGGCCAACGGCGACCTGACGAAGAAGATCGACGTCGACGCCCGCGGCGAGATCCTGCAGCTGAAGAACACGCTGAACACGATGGTCGACCAGCTCTCGGCGTTCGCCGGCGAAGTCACCCGCGTGGCGCGCGAGGTCGGCAGCGAGGGCAAGCTCGGCGGGCAGGCCGAGGTGCCCGGCGCGGCCGGGACGTGGCGCAGCCTCACCGACTCGGTGAACCAGATGGCCGACAACCTCACCGACCAGGTCCGCAACATCTCGCACGTGACCACGGCCGTGGCGAAGGGCGACCTGACCCAGAAGATCACCGTCGACGCCCGCGGTGAGTTCTTCGAGCTCAAGACGACCATGAACACCATGGTGGACCAGCTGTCCGCGTTCGCCGACGAAGTCACCCGGGTGGCGCGCGAGGTGGGCACCGAGGGTCAGCTGGGCGGGCAGGCGCAGGTCCCCGGCGTCGCCGGGACGTGGCGCGACCTCACCGGCTCGGTGAACTTCATGGCCAACAACCTGACCACCCAGGTCCGCAACATCGCCCAGGTCGCCACGGCCGTCGCGCGCGGCGACCTGACGCAGAAGATCGCGGTGGACGCCCGCGGCGAGATCCTGGAACTCAAGACGACGCTGAACACGATGGTGGATCAGCTGTCCGCGTTCGCGGACGAAGTCACCCGAGTGGCGCGCGAGGTCGGCACCGAGGGCAAGCTCGGCGGCCAGGCCACCGTGCCCGGCGTCGCCGGGACCTGGAAGGACCTCACCGACAACGTCAACTCGATGGCGAACAACCTGACCGACCAGGTCCGGAACATCGCCACGGTGACGGCGGCGGTCGCGAAGGGCGACCTGACGCAGAAGATCACCGTCGACGCGCGCGGCGAGATCCTCGAGCTCAAGACGACGCTGAACACGATGGTGGACCAGCTGTCCGCCTTCGCGGACGAAGTCACCCGAGTGGCGCGCGAGGTCGGTACCGAAGGCATCCTCGGCGGCCAGGCGCGGGTCCGCGGCGTCGCGGGCACGTGGAAGGACCTCACGGACAACGTCAACGTCATGGCCGACAACCTGACCGACCAGGTGCGCAACATCGCCACCGTGGCGAGCGCGGTGGCCAACGGCGACCTGTCGAAGAAGATCCGGATCGAGGCCCAGGGCGAGGTCGCGGCGCTGGCCGAGACGCTGAACGGGATGGTCGAGACGCTGCGCGCGTTCGCCGACGAGGTCACCCGCGTCGCCCGCGAAGTCGGCACCGAAGGCATCCTCGGCGGTCAGGCCCGGGTCCCCGGCGTCGCCGGGACCTGGAAGGACCTGACCGAGAACGTCAACTTCATGGCGCACAACCTGACCAGCCAGGTGCGCAACATCTCGCAGGTGACGACGGCGGTCGCGAAGGGCGACCTGACCAAGAAGATCGACGTCGACGCCCGCGGCGAGATCCTCGAGCTCAAGACCACGATGAACACGATGGTCGACCAGCTCTCGGCGTTCGCCTCCGAGGTCACGCGCGTGGCGCGCGAGGTCGGCACCGAGGGCAAGCTGGGCGGCCAGGCCGAGGTCGACGGCGTGTCCGGCACCTGGCAGCGGCTCACCGAGAGCGTGAACCAGCTGGCCGGGAACCTGACCACGCAGGTCCGCGCGATCGCGCAGGTGGCCACGGCGGTGACGGCCGGCGACCTGACCCGGCACATCACGGTCGACGCGTCCGGCGAGGTCGCCGAGCTCAAGGACAACATCAACCAGATGATCGCGAACCTCAAGGAGACGACGAGGACCAACCGCGAGCAGGACTGGCTGAAGACGAACCTCGCGCAGCTGTCGGGGCGGATGCAGGGCCACCGCGACCTGGCGTCGGTCGCGGCGCTGATCCTGTCCGAGCTGGCCCCGCTGGTCCGGGCCCAGCAGGGCGCGTTCTTCCTGGCCCGCGACGACGACCGCGACGGCACGGTGCTCGAGTGCATCGCCGCGTACGGGCTCGCGCAGTCCCGCGCGGGCCTGCGGTTCACCATGGGCGAGTCGCTGATCGGCCAGGCCGCCGTCGACCAGCGGACGATCCTGGTCCACAACGCCCCGCCGGAGTACGCGCTGATCTCGTCCGGGCTCGGCTCGGCGGCGCCGGTGAACCTGATCGTGCTGCCGGTGCTGTTCCAGGGCGAGGTGCTCGGGGTGCTGGAGCTGGCGTCGGTGAACGAGTTCAGCACGGTGCACCAGGACCTGCTGGAGCAGCTGCGGCACACCATCGGCGTCAACGTGAACACGATCCTGTCGAACTCCCGGACCGAGGCGCTGCTGACGGAGTCGCAGCGGCTGGCGCAGGAGCTGCGGGCGCGGTCGGAGCAGCTGCAGGCCCAGCAGGGCGAGCTGCGGCGGTCGAACACCGAGCTCGCCGAGAAGGCGGCGCTGCTGGCCCAGCAGAACCGCGACATCGAGGTCAAGAACAGCGAGATCGAGCAGGCGCGCCAGGAGCTCGAGGAGCGGGCCGGGCAGCTGACGGTGGCGTCGCAGTACAAGACCGAGTTCATGGCGAACATGTCCCACGAGCTGCGGACGCCGCTGAACAGCGCGTTGATCCTGGCGAAGCTGCTGTCGGAGAACCCGGAAGGGAACCTGACGGAGAAGCAGATCCAGTTCGCGAAGACGATCTACGCGGCCGGGTCGGACCTGCAGCAGCTGATCAACGACATCCTCGACCTGGCGAAGGTGGAGGCGGGCCGGCTGGACATGCAGATGTCCGACATCACGCTGCCGGAGCTGGTGGACTACGTCGAGTCGCTGTGCCGCCCGCTGACGGCGGACAAGGGCCTGGAGTTCGCCGTCCACATCGACCCGCCGGTGCCCGGGAGCGTCCACACGGACGAGCACCGGCTGCAGCAGATCCTCCGAAATCTGCTGTCGAACGCGGCGAAGTTCACCGACGAGGGCAGCGTCCGGCTGCACATCCGGGCGGCGGACCCGGCGGAGGTCGAGCAGGAGTCGCTCCGCAATGCGCCGGGCATCATCGCGTTCGCGGTGGAGGACACCGGGATCGGGATCCCGGAGGAGAAGCTGGCGGTCATCTTCGAGGCGTTCCGCCAAGCGGACGGCACGACGAGCCGCAAGTACGGCGGCACGGGCCTGGGCTTGAACATCAGCCAGCAGCTCACGGAGCTCCTGGGCGGCGAGCTGCGGGTGGTGAGCGAACCGGGCGTCGGCTCGACGTTCACGCTGTACCTCCCGGTGGCGGCGAGCAACCTGGTCGACCCGGCCCTGACGGCCCTGTCGTCGCGGCGGCTGCCGCCCGTGCCGAGCACGGTCCTGGTGGCGGCCCCGGACGTGACCCCGAAGCGCTTCCACGGCGAAAAGGTCCTGATCGTCGACGACGACCTCCGGAACGTGTTCGCCCTGGCGGCGGTCCTGGAACAGGCGGGCCTGGAGGTGATCTACGCGGAGACGGGCGTCGACGGCATCCGCGCGTTGGAGCGCAACGAGGACACGGCGCTGGTCCTGATGGACGTGATGATGCCGGAACTGGACGGCAACGCCACGATCGCGGCCATCCGAGCCGAGGCGGCGAACGCGGACCTGCCGGTGATCGCGGTCACAGCCAAAGCCACGGCGGAGGACCGGGCCCGGACGCTGGCCAGCGGCGCTGACGACTACATCACGAAGCCGGTGGACACGGACAAGCTGCTGGACGTCATAGCGGCCTCACTGGAAGCCGACGCCGCTTCGGCGCGCGACGCCGGCCCGGTGAGCAGTGGAGCGGGTGACGGGAATCGAACCCGCGTAGCTAGTTTGGAAGACTAGGGCTCTACCATTGAGCTACACCCGCGTGCCCCCGGAGGTACCCGGGTGCGTGGCCAGCTTAGCGTGACCCGCTAGGCTGACCACACACCCCCCTCGGGGAGTGCCGGGATGTGGCGCAGCTTGGTAGCGCATTCGCTTTGGGAGCGAAGGGTCGCAGGTTCAAATCCTGTCATCCCGACTTGGGGACCCCTGTTCGCGGAGGGCGCGAACCGGGGTCGGGATGTCGTTGTACCCGGGGGGCCGAGCCCCCCGGACCCCCCACGGTGCCTTCTGCCGCCGGTTGGGAGCTCTGCCGTTCTTCGACTGGGTGGGGTTGTGGTGATTTGGTCGTCAGCGGGTAGCCATTGTGGTGATGCGCTTTGTGTTCGGCCGCTGCTCGCTGGAGATGGCTTTGGGCGCGGCGATGAAGTTGAGGGACATTGCACCGCGTGGCGGCTGGTGACGCTCGGGTATTCGTTGGTGCAGCCTGACTGGTGACCATTGTGCTCGTTGATCCGGTTGGGGATGGCGCGGTTGTCGGTCGGGTTTGTTGCGGTATTTTGGCGGCTTCTTCGCAGCACGCAACGCATCCGGTGGCATGGCGGGCCCCTGTAGCGCCGCCTGTGTCGGCTGGAGTCACCCGATTCAGTGACCAATTGGTACAGCGGAAACCGGTGTCTTCGAAGCGTTCTACCGCGGATTCGACAATGGACACCGCCGGTGTAACCTTTGCCGGATCACCGGCGATTACGCCACCGGAACACGCCGCTTCCCGGCGGTTCGCGGGTTTCGCACGAGGGGGTTCGACCATGTCGTGGCTCGGCGCCGCGCCCACGATGGTGCTCTGCGCAATGCTGCTCGTCCTGCCCGGACTCCCGCTCACCTACCTGCTCGGGCTGCGGCGGCTGGCGATGGTGGCGGTCGCCCCGGTCGTCGTCGTGGCGTTGGTGGCGGTGACGGCGATCGGCGCGGCGAAACTCGGCGTCCGGTGGTCGGTGCCGCTGGTGCTCCTCGTGTTCGCCGGGGCGACGGCCGTCACCGGGTGCGTCGTCCTGACGCTTCGGAGACGGCTGCCGCGGCCCGCGCCCGGAGACGGCCTGCCGGTCGTCGCGGCGGCCGCGGGCGGGCTCGTCGCCGCGCTGGGGCTCGGGGTGCTCACCGTCCGGGCGGCGATCGGCAGTCCCGAGGAACTGCTCAAGACCGACGACTCGTCGTTCCACTACAACGCCGTCGCCAACATCCTGAACACCGGTGTGGCGTCGACGTTCCGGATCGACACGCTCGGCGTGCCCGGCCGCGTCCGCGGTTTCTACCCGGCGGCCTGGCACGACCTCGGCTCGCTCCTGGCCATGGTCACCGGCAGCTCGGTGCCGGCCACGGCGAACATCCTGTCGGTCACCATCGCGCTGGTCGTCTGGCCGCTCGGCTGCGTCCTCCTGATGCGGCAGCTGGCCGGCCCGTCGCGATCGGCGCTGGCCCTCGCCGGCCTGCTGAGCGTCGCGTTCGGCGCGTTCCCCTGGGAACTGCTCGGCTGGGGCATCCTGTGGCCCAACCTGCTGGGGCTCTCGCTGGTCCCGGCCGGCGTCGCGGTCGTGGTGTCGATGGCCGGGCTGGCGCGGGACGACGTGATCGGCCGCGGCCGGGCGTGGCTGCTGGCGCCGGTGGTGCTGACCGCGATCGCCATCGCGCACCCGAACGCGGTGATCAGCCTGGCCGCGATCGTGCTCCCCGCGACCGTCTTCGGCCTCGCGCGGGCCGCTGTCCGGCGGTACCGGGCCGGCCGGCGGCGGCAGGCCGCCCTGTTCGCCGCGCCCATCGTGCTCGCCGCGCCGGCGTACTGGCTGGTCGTCGTCAAGCTCGGGGTGTTCGCGGGACCGATGACCGCGGACTCGGCTCCCTTCGAGTCGCCGTCGCAGGCGCTCGGTGAGGTGCTGACCGGCGCGACGAACCACCACGGCGCGGGCTGGGTCCTCGCCGTGCTGGTCGTGGTGGGGGCGGTGTCGTGCTTCCGGCAGCGCTGCCGCCGGTGGCTGGTGGCCGGGCACGCCGTTTCCGGCGGTCTGTACGTGCTGGCCGCCGGAGTGCCGGGAGCGACCCGCCGGATCTTCACCGGCTTCTGGTACACCGACTCCCACCGGCTCGCCGCCATGCTCCCGATCACCGGCGTCCCGCTCGCGGTGCTCGGCGTGCTCGCGGTCGTTTCGGCGGTCCGCGCCGGGCTCGCGCCGGACGTCCTCCTGCGCAGGCGACGCGCGCTGACCTGGGCAGCTCCGGTCGTCGCGGCGCTCGGCCTGCTGCTGGTGACCGCCGGACTGCACCACGCCGACCACCGCGACCGGGTCCTGGCCGCCTACCCGAAAGCCACCCCGCTGGTGAACGAGGAGGAACACGCCTTGTTCACGCGGATCGGCCGGCTGACCGAACCCGGCACGATCGTGGCCCAGATGCCGTACAACGGCAGTCCGGCGGTGATGGCCCTGACCCGCCGCCAGGTCCTGTTCCCGCAGCTCAACCTGGGCCGGCTGACGGCGGACCAGGTGTACCTGGCCCAGCACCTCAACCAGGCGGCGAGCGACCCCCGCGTGTGCGAGATCGTCAACCGCCTGGAGGTGCGGTACCTGCTGACCAACGACCGCGCCCGGGGCAACCTGTGGGACGGCACCGCCTACCCGGCCCCGTCGGCCGGGTTCCGCCAGCTCGACGAGGGCGGCTCGTTCCGGCTCTACCGCGTCAGCCCGTGCGACAAAGCGGCCGACTCAGGCTGAGGCGCCGAAACCCCAACGCGAGAGCCAGCTCGCCAACGTCTCCGCCAGGGCCGCCGGCTGGTCCTCCGGGGTGTGGTGCCCCGCCCGCTCCGGACGCCGCACCACCTCCAGTGCCGCGAAGTTCGCCGCGCACCACGCCACCACCGGTGGGGTCAGCATCGTGTCGAAGCCCGGCTCGAACGTCACCAGGAGCTTCGGCACCGACGGCGACGATCCCAGCCAGCGGCCGAACGCCTCGATCCGCGCCACCACCGAGGTCGGCGAGCCACCCAGCGGCATCGAACGGGCCCACTGCAGCAGCGGGCGGTCGAACGTCGTCGCGTACTCCGGCGGAAGGCCGGAAAGGAACTCGGCCGGGAACTCGCCCGCACTCTTGATCGCGCGGAACACCTCCGCGCCCGCCGGCGGGAACTCCTCCCACGTCATCGGCTTCAGCACCGCTTCGGTGAACGCCAACGCCCGGACCCGCGCCGGGTGGCGGGACGCCCAGTCCGCCGCCAGCGCGCCACCCCAGTCGTGGCCGATCAGCACCACGTCGTCCAGCTCCAAGGCGTCGAACCACGAGTCCAGGTGGCGGGCGTGGTCCTCGAACGTGTAAGCGATGTCCGGCCGCGGGGAACCGCCCATGCCGATCAAGTCCGGCGCCAGGCGCCACCCCGGCAGGGACGGCATCACGTTGCGCCACAGGTACGACGACGTCGGGTTGCCGTGGAGCAACACCACCGGCGCGCCGGTGCCCGACGAGCGGTAGGCCAGCTGCGTCACTTGAACGCCTCCGCGAAGCGGGACGCCCATTCGGCGAACGGACGCGCGGGGCGGCCCAGAACGCGCGAGACGTCCGGACTCACCTGCTGCTCCGACGGTGTCGGCGAGCCGAGGATGTCCAGGGTCGTTTCCACGACCTCCGGAGGCATGAAGGCCGACATGACGGACCGCGCTTCCTCCCGCGTCCGCGGCACGAACCGCACCGGCTCGCCCACCGCTTCGCCGATCGCCGCCGCCTGGTCGCGCGGGGACACCGGCGACGGGCCGGTCAGGACGTAGGTGCGGCCCTCGTGCGACGCGTCCAGCAGCGCGGCCGCCGCCACCGCGGCGATGTCCTCCGGGTCGACCACCGGCAGCGCGACATCGCCGAAGGGTGCGGCGACCTCGCGCGCGACCCGCACGCTTTCCGCCCACTGGAGGGCGTTCGACGCGAACCCGGCCGGGCGCAGCACCGTCCACTTCAGACCCGACGACCGCACCGCCGCCTCGGACACCGCCGGGTGCCGTCCCGTTCCGACGCCCTGCGAGGACAGCAGCACCACCCGCTCGACGCCGGCCTCGCGCGCCCGGCCGAGCACCGGCTCGAGCGAACCCTCGAAGCCCGGCGGCACCATCAAGAACGCCGCCGCCGCTCCGGCAAAGGACAGCGATGCCAGATCTCCTTGCCGCACAACGACTCCCGGCGGTGCCGCCGCGATCCGGCGGGACACCGCCGTCACCGCTTCCCCCGCCTCGGCCAGCAGCCGCACCAGCGGTTCTCCGACGTTTCCCGTCGCTCCCACAACCATGATCATGGGAACGACGGTACCTTCGCCGGTATAGTAGGTACCTAGAGGAAAGTATTGGCGGGAGGCGGCGAAGTGACCGAGACCACACCCGAACAGGCGTGCCCGATCGCCCCGGTGGTGGACATCGTGTTCAGCCGCTGGACCACGCCGATCCTGTGGGCCCTGCACGAATACGGCCGTCAGCGGTTCGTCGAACTGCAGCGCCGCATCACCACCATCACGCCGAAGGTGCTTACCCAGCGGCTGCGGCAACTGGAGCGGGACGGCCTGATCACCAGGACCTACCACGCCGAGGTCCCGCCGCGCGTCGAGTACGAGATCAGCGAGCTCGGCCGGAGCCTCGGCCCGCTGTTCGCCAGCCTGTCCGAATGGTCCGGCAACCTCGAGAAGGTCGACGCGGCCCGGCGGAGCTACGACGAACGCAGCTCCGCCAAGTAGCTTCTCCCCGCGGCACGGCTGCTACGGCGAGACGTCCAGGTAATCGAGGTTGGCCGGGCCGTCGGCCGTCGTCGCGGTCAGGCGGATCGTGTGCGGGCCCGCCGGCAACGACAACGCCCTGGTCACCGTGCGCCACGTCGTCCAAGCGCCGGTCCCTGGGAACGGCACGCCGGCGGCCACCACCGTGCCGTCCACCGAGAGGTCCACCGGGCGCGCCGCCGTGGTGCCGTTCGCGTAACCGAACGCCAGCGCCGACACCGGGCCCGTCACCGGCCATTCGACGTAGCTGCCGACGGCGTTGGCGCCGTTCGCGAAGCCGGTTCCGGAGAAGCCCGCGTGGTTGGCGTCGATGGTGCCGCCCGCCGACAGCGTGGCGGACTCGGCTTCGTAGCGCGTCGCGCCTCCGGCGCGGGACACGCGGTACAGCACCGTCGCGTGCGAAGGCACCGACGCGCTGATCGTGCCGGACGTCGTCCGGATCGCCTTGCTCCACAGGTCTTTCAGCGCGTAGGAGGACGCGCTGCCGATCCCCGTGGCGGACGCGGTCGTGCCGATCGTCGCCGTCGCGGCCGTCTCGTTGGACAGCGCCACCGCGCGGTCGCCGTTCGCCAGCACCTTGCTGTACACGACCAGGCCCGCGTTCGCGCTCAGCACGCTCGCCTGCTTGCCGAGCGGGTCCTGGTCGAGGGCGATGACGTCGGTGTTCTCCAAGATCGCGAGGTTGTCGTCCGACACCTTGCGCAGGTCACTGCCGATCAGCAGCGGCGCGGCCATCATCGCCCACAGGCTGAAGTGCGTGCGGTACTCGGCCGCCGTCATGCCGCCGTTGCCGACCTCCAGCATGTCCGGGTCGTTCCAGTGGCCGGGGCCCGCGTACTGCGCGAGGCTGCGGTTGGTCTGCGCTTTCGAAATCATGCTCGACCACTTGTCGGAGATGTCGCCCGTGGTGCGCCACAGGTTCCCGACCGGCGCCGCCCACGTCCACGGCTGGTTCTGGCCCCACTCGCAGATCGAGTACGCGATCGGGCGGCCCGACTTCGCGAGCGCGTCACGCATTGCCTCGTAGCGCTGCTGCGCGTCCACGCCCTGGTTGTTGCAGTTGTCGTACGAATGAAACCGAAATGCGCTATGACCTGGGGATCTCGGCCTGCCTGGATGGGGTATCAGTAGGCCAGGCCGTCACCAGGCCGTCAGGCCGTCTCTCCGGCGGCCTGAGGCTTGCGACGGGGCTTGATCAGGTCATCGATCGCTGCGCGGGCACGGTCGTGGCTGGAGGGCATGAGGTGGGTGTACACCTTGAGCGTGAACGCCTCCGACGCGTGGCCGAGGAACGCCGCCAGCTCCTTGAGCGAAACGCCGCGTTCGAGCATGGCCGAGGCGAACAGGTGCCGCATCGCGTGCATCCCGTCCTCACGGTCCTCATAGGACAGTTTGGCCCGCTTGAACGTCGGCCGCCAAATGACGTTGTTGAATGCCTGCCGGGTGTACAGCTCCCCATCACTGTTGACCATGAGCACGTTGACCGTGTCGAACTCTTTCGCGTCCTGTTCTGCCCAGGGAAGCGTGACCGCCGTCGGCGGGAACTTCTCCATATAGGCGTCGATCGTGTTCAGCACGCCGTACCCGAGCGGGATTACCCGCGTCTTGTGTCCCTTGGGCAGTTTGAACTTCCGCACCCCGTTCACCGTCACCATCTGACGCGTGCAGTGGTACTCCATCCGCTCCCGATCGATGTTGTCCGGGCTGAACGCGAAGATCTCCCCCTGCCGCAGCCCGAGTCCGGCCCCGAGCGTCGCGCACGGCTTGTACCGGGCAGGCAACGCCAGCTCAACACGGTGACGCCGCGATTCCTTCCACGGCGTCACCTTCCGCGCCACCGGCACCGGCGCCTTGATCGACTTGTCCCGACACGGATTCTTCTTGATCTTCCCGTCAGCGACCGCAGCATCCAGGATCGACGACACGAGGTCGAACACCTGCCGCTGGTAGTTCACCGACACCGGGTTGTCCTGTTCGGCCATCCACGCCAACCACTTCCGGATCAGTTCCGGAGTGGTGAACGACCGCAGTAGCTTCCGGCCTAGGAACGGAATGACCTGGCCGTCCATCCGGTCCTTGACCGTGGCTACGGTCGACTCGTCCCGGGATCGGCCGGCCAGCACCTCCCACGCGTACTTGCCGAACTGGACCTCTCCTGCTTTCGGATCGGCGTAGGTGCCGTCATAGACGGCGTTTTCCATCTTCGTCAGATACTTCTGCGCTTCGGTCAGTCTCCCGTCCGGGAACGACTTGGACCGCTCGACCTTGTCCGGGTCCAGGTACCGGACCTTGTACCGCAGCCCCTTTCCATAGAGGTCGGTTCGTTCCTGAACCGGCTTGTTCCGCTTGTTCAGCACAACCTCACCGGTGGCCGGGTCGACCTGGTCCCGAAACCACCGGTCCTGAATATGACCCACGCGCCCTACCCTTCTCGCATCGTCGGAATTGCCGAAACATCGTCCCCGCCGTCACGGCCCACGTCCGCGATCCACGCCCGCACGGCGACCGGGTCGTAACGCACGTGCTTGCCCAGCTTGATGAACGGCGGCCCGTAGTTCTTCAGCCGCCAGTCCCGCAGCGTCTTTTCCGGGATGCCGAGGAACGCCCCCAGTTCCTCCGGCCCCCACAGTCCTTCCAGTTCCACCACCCGGATTCGCACCGTCATCCCCGTGACCTCCCCTCCCCGTTGGGTCAAGCAGCCTCCCGAACCGCAGTTGCCGAACTTTCTTCCCCTGGCGGCCCCTGCGCGGCGAGCATCGCGGCGGCGTATTCGGCCTGCCAGGTGATCCGCTCCGAGATCGCCCGCATAACCAGGTGATCCCGGGGCGGGCAGTGGGTGTCCCCGGGTTCGACCTTGCGCCACACGAACCGGTCCGCCGCCGGTTCCGGCTTGCTGATCCCGTAGGCAGCCAGCGCCGAGAGCACGAACGCCCGGCGGTCGGCCTTGTGATCGGCCACCGTCTTCCCCGACCACTTGCGCGAGACCAGCACCCGCCGGCCGGGCAGCCCGAGGGTGGACCGGCGATGCGCCCGCCCCTTGCAGTGCCCCGGCGTGGTCTTGCTGTTCGCGCCCTTCGGGTTGATGCCGTACAGCAGCCACACCGCGCACCGGGGCGAGCACGGCGTCACCGACAAGTGCGCGTGCAACATGTCGTGGTGATCCCGCTGCGCCGCCGTGTCCGCCTCCACCACCTCACCGGTGGACTTCGTCAGATACTTGGTCAAGTAGCCGATGTGCCGCCCGGCTTCCTCCGTACCGCCCAAGATGCCCTTGGAGTGCACCTGCGCCCCGAACCGCACCACATGCGCCGGAGTCTCCACCGCCGCCACCGCGTCATCCCACGCCGTCAACGGCTCCCGCGTCTCCGGGTCCACAAAGGAACGCCTGTCCGGATCCCACAACGGTTTGCGGTCCGTGTAGACCAGTTCGTCATGCGCAGGCCACCACACCTGATGATAGGTAGCCGCGGTGACCAGCCGGATGGTCTCGTGCGAGATCGCCCCGCGCAGCGCCGCGTGCAGATGCGGAGCAGCCCGTTTCTGCGGTTCGACCGTGGCGAAGTACTGCACGTCCCACCCGACGACCCGACGGAGGTTCTGGTACCACCGATCCACCAGCGCGGCAAAGTGCACCGCATCCCGCGCCGCCCGCCGGTAATCGTAGGTGGCCGGGCTCACCGGCGACCCATCCGGACGGACCGGGCCATAGGTGTCGCACGTCAGCGTGGCGAACATCGACGGCCGGAACTTCCCCGCGAACTCCCGCCCCACCGTCGTCTTGGCCACCTTACGCCGGGGCAGGTTCGGGGCGTCCTGCCGCCGCTTGGTCGACCGCTTCACCGCCTTCCGCTCCGGAACGTCGAGAGCGGGCAGCCGCCCCGTCATCCCCGACGCCCGCAACTCCGCGTCCACGGTCGCCACTTCGGCGCGCAGTTCCTCCGCCTCCGCCTGGTCCCCGACCGCCATCACCTCCCGGTAATGCGCCGCGAGATCGGCCCGGAAGGTCAGCAGCTCCGTTTGCGTCTCCGAAGGCGTCTCGCGGGTGATCACCGGCTCTTCGGTCAGGTGCCAGCCCTCGCGGCATTGGGCCTGCCGCAACGCTTTCGCCTTCCGCGCACACGGCAAGCAGACCGATTCCACAGTGGACCCGCACGGCACCGGCACATACCGGATCTCCCCGGTTTCAGTGTCGCCGACTTCCATGGTGAAGGGACGCACACACACCCCGTGCTTTTCCGCCGTCGCCTTCACCACCTCCGCCGCCAGAGCACCGCGGATGCGCTCAACCGAGGGGGCCAGCCGATCCTGCTGCCCTTCGCTCATCGTGGTGGTCACGCCGACCCCCTCTCGTTCGCGCGTCGATCGGCCAGGTTGACGACCTGAGCGCCGCCGTTGGTGACGTAGTGCTCCAGCGCCTTGATCGTCTGGTCCGGCACCCACCCGGCGCGGACACGCAGGGGTTCGCGGATGCCCTCGCCCCACACGTAGCCGACCCCGGCCGCGTCCTCCGGGATCCGGTTCGCCCACGCGCCACGCTCGAACGCCCCGTCACCCAGGACCATCGGAACCTGAGTCTTGGAAGTCAGCCGCATCGCGATCCGGCGGGGCAGCAGCTCCCGCACCGGCACCGTGTCCTTGGTCGGCTCCTGCACATAGCCGCGCACCGTGAACCCCAGCGCCCGGCCCTGGGTGGTGAGCACGGCCAGCTTCTCCACGATCAGGTCCCGGGTCTTGCGGTCGGTGTAGCGGGTCAGCGCCCCGATCTCGTCGAACTCCAGCAGCTCCACCGGCCACTCCGTCGAGATCGGGACCTGACGGGTCAGCCCCGCGAACTCCGCCTTACGCCGCTCCAGCTCATCCAGCAACGCATCCAACACCGCAAGGGCATCCCTGCCCGACTGGCCGTAACGGGCGAAGATCCCGCGCCCGTAGGACAGCTCCATCGCCTTCGGGTCGATCCCCGAACAGCGGATCACTCCGGCCCGGATCGCCGACGCCGCCGCCACCAGCGGGCACCACATCACCGAGTTTTTCCCCGACCCGGTCGCCCCCGCCACCAGCGTGTGAGAACCGGTACCCACGAGCGGGAGCCGCCACGGCTTGCCGTACTCGGTCGACCCCGCATAGACCGCCCGCAGATCCACCCCCGTGCCGTCGACGGCCACCAGATCCGGCACCGGCAGACACGCCACCGGGTCCGCCAGCAGATCCCGGCGCATAAAGTCGATCGACACCACATCCGGCTCCAGCTCCCGAATCTGGCACCGGGTCACCTTGCGGGCCACGGCCAGCGCACGGGCGGCGTCGTCGAACTCCTCCGGGGTCTGGCCGGCCACCAGCCGCACCCGCACCTCATCCCACGACGCCCCCGACCGCACCGACAGCAGGCGCGGCACCGCCACCGCCGCCGCCCGATCACTGCGCGACACCGCGTTGCGCCGACGACCCACCAGCGACACCGTCACATCCACCGGCACCGCCGCGTCCCGCACCACCAGCCCGCAGGCAGTCAGCCACCCGCCGAGCTTGCGGCCATACAGCGCCCACCGCAGCCACCAGCCGCGTAACCACCGGCCGCACCATTGGTCATAGCCGACCGCGTCCAGGCGCCACCACACGAGCTGAACCATGACCAGGACGCCGAGGGTCACCACGAGCGAGACCCAGCCGAGGTACCGGCACCAGGCCCAACCGGCTACCAGGGTCAAACAGGTTCGCCAGTGCGTCACCAGTTGCCGAACAACCCAGCCCACCACGCGAACCAGGCCCCACAACGCCATCCCGACCACCGCAATCGCGGCCAGCGCCTCCACGATCCCGGCCAAGGCACGTCCGACTTTGGCCAGCACCCACAGCACCACCGCCAGGCCGCCAGCGCCGAGCACGAGCGTCATCACCGCGTGTGCGCTCATCGGGCACCACCCCGCACACCAGCGGTGGGCAGCGTCAGGACCAGCGGCAACATCCCCATGCACGGCCCGCACCGGTCCTCACCCGGCAGCAGCCGAGCGAACTTCTTACATTCTGTGCAGCGCATCCGGGTGACCCCGGTTGACTGCCATTGACTGTCATCGTTTATCGTTTGCATTGTTCACGAACTCCAGTGGACAGGCGCAGAACCGGCCCGTAAAGGTTTCCAGGCCCCAGGTGGGCCGGTTCTGCGCGTACAAATAAAGCGGTCGAAGAATGCACGCAGGGACGCGTTTATCCATCACACGTCCCCACGTGCGAACAGTTCCCGATATTAAGTTTTCGATCAGTCGATCACTCCCGGCCGTTCACCTCCGGCCTGTCACCCTCGGATGGTCGTTTGTTCGAGTGGCGGTCGTCGAGGGGGCGGAAGTCGTAGACCACCCGCATGACCAGCACCTCCGGCGACACCCCGATTGCCTCCGCCAGCCGCGCGACCAACTCCACCGACACCAACGCCCGCCGGCCGAGCTCGACACTCCGCAGGTATGCACTCCCCACGCCGACCTTGGCGGCAACTTTGGTAACCGACATGCGTTTCCTCGCGCGCATGTAGCGCAACCACCCACCGGACAGCCGGGTGTCCGGCACCTTCTCATGGGGGCGGCCGATCACCGCCCACATCATCCGCACCGCGTCTTCGGTGCTAGTTCCGAATTGCCTGTGGCCACCCATTGCGCCCCTCCATGTAGTCCCGCACGGCCACCAGCGCCGCCACGTCCCGACCCACGCCCAGAGCATCTGCCAACGCGGCCACATCAGCCAGCGACCGCACCGGCTCATGACCGAGGCACACGCGCTTGAGCCTCCGCAGCGGCACTCCCGCCCGCTCCGCCAGCTCCCGCACGCTCACGTCACGATCCGCACACATCCCCTGCAGCCACAACCCGAACCGGAACGGCGCCACCCGCGGCATATACTGAACGTCCGGGACCAGCCCCGGCGCGATCCGCGGATCAAGCTCCGGCCAGCCGGACTCCATCACTTCCCCTTCCCGTTGTTCGCGCTGCCCGTCTCGGTTTCCGCGGAATCCGGCTCACTCGATCCGTTGGTGTAGTCCTCGCTCCACTCCGGACGCTTCGTCAGCCGCTCCACACACCGCAACTGAATCCCATGATTGGCCAGCGCCTCCCACTTGTGATCCGGGTCCGTCTCCGAAACCGCCTTGAACATCCGCGCGTTGTGACGGTGGAACTCCACCCACTCCGACAGCGGCGATTCCTTGCGCGGCATCCGCGAAAAGATGTCCGCCTGGGCGTCGCTCAGCTTCACCGGGTACAGCGGCTTCGCTGCTTTGGCCGCCTTCCGGCTCATTTCCCGTCACCCCTCAACACCTTCTCGTGGTGTTCGATCTCAGCCACGACCCAGGCGAACAACTGCTCACGCGGAACACTCAGCACGTCCGCCAGCCGCATGATTATCGGGACCCGCCGCACCGAGCGTGAGCCGCCTTCCAGCCCGGCCACGAACGACAGCGAGAACCCCGAGTGCTGCGCGAGATCCCTCTGTTTCCAACCCTTCAGGTCACGCATCCGCCGCAGCAGGACCCCGACCGGCACGAACACCCCGGCGTCCACATCGTCGAACCGCACCGGCTCCACTGGCTCCACCGCCGCCATCACGCACCCTGTCCACGGGGCCGAGGTCGAGGCCGCCGCACCGGCGAAGGATGAACCCGATGCCCCTGCACAGGCAGCACCGGAACCAAGCCCGTGATGGTCTGCTCCGCCGGAGACTGGCCGGCCGGATGACCAGCCAGCACCGCCCATTCCTGCGCTACCTCTGTCATCCCTTCTGAGGCCGCCGCCAACGCCGCCACGACCCAGTACTCCAGCCCCGGCACCCGCGACAGCTCATGCCAGCACCGAGCGACCCGCCGAGCCGCGTAGGACACGCCTTGCGCCAGATCCGGCCGTCCCGGAGTCTCCGCAGCAACCGCATACGCCACCCGGTAATCGGCGTACGCACGCTCCCACTCGGTCGTCAGACGCTCATACGAAGCCGGACTCGCCTCATCCGAAGTCGCCACCGTCAACATCCCTACGCCGCCTTGGGATTATCAGCACCCGACGCCGACGATCCCGAACGCGACGACTTACCCGCCGCACCCGACCCGGCAGCCGCGAAACCCGTCGCCCGGTACACATAGGACTGGTACTTGTACTCGCCCTGACCAGCCACCTTCGGCTCTGCCGTCAACCCTTCCAGCTCCACCGGACGCATTCCCGGCATCACCTCCGCCGAAGACGGCACCGGCTGAACGTCGGCCAGCAACGTCACCTCGAACGACGCCCGCTTCGCGCGAGTCTCCCCCAGGTCAGTTGCCAAAAACTTCCACTGCCGCTTACCCGTGACTTCGTCCACGCGCTGCCGCACCGGACGCCCCGCCGCCTTGTCTTCCCTCGACTGGTACTCGTTGTCCGGCGACACCTCGCCCACCATGACAAGCCCCTGCGGGAACGCCTCGTCGAACGGCACCGCGAACCTGTGACCCTTGTCGATAGCCATCTGTTAGTAGCCCTTCACTGCGTGTCATCTAGCAAGCCCATCAGCCGGGCTCGCAGATGAGAGTACCCGCACTCTTAGTGCGTGTAAACACTAAAGGTGCGGGTACCGCAGAAAAAGTGCGGGTTAGGCGTCGCGTCGTTGCTGAGGCAGCCCCTTCGAGCCGATAGCTTCAGACAGTTCCCGCAGGTCAGGCGTGTTGCCGTAGTCGCTGCGCAGGGCATCGGCAAGCAGCTCTTGCACTGCCGGATGCGTGGTCACCTGCTCCGGTGCGACGTCGAGTGCACGACGAAGCGCGTCGTTCACACCGTCAGCGTTGCGCCTCTGCGCGTGCGCCCGCGCCACGTCGATCAACAAGCGCGCCTGCCGCTCGGGCGATAGGTTCGATACGTCAGCCTTCGCGGCCACCCTCAGGGCACGACCGGCGTCGCCCAACTCAACGGCAACGTTCACCTCGTGCAGCAACACGTTTGTCGGGCCGAACTCCGTGTTGTAATCGTTGCGGTCCACGCCCAGGGATTTCGCGGCCTCCCGCGCACTATCCAAATTATCATATGCTTCATCCGCATCATTGATCCGCGCAGCAGCAACGGCCAATTGCAGGTATAGCGCACCGCGGAGCGCAATAGCCTCAGGCTCACCAGCTTCAATTAGCCGCCCCAACGCATTCACCGCTGTCCGCGCCGATTGTGCCGCAAGATCGGGGCGCCGGGAATTCTGAAATACAATTGCCAGCCGAAATGCGCCAGCGGCCATCAACAGTGGATCGTCAGCGTCTTCGGCGGCAGCAATTGAACGGTCGACCGCAACCCACGCTGCGCCCGGTTCGCCAAGTTTCGAAAGGACGCCAGCCGCAGCGTGATAAGCCTTAGCTTTTGCGATGCACACACGGCGACGATCGATCCCCGTGGTTTTACGCACCGCATACTCAAGCTCCGGGATCAACGACCCGAGGAGATCGGACAAGTTTTCATATTCGGAACCATGCGCGTAATCCCACGCCTCTTCCGCCCGCGCGCCAAGTCCATCGACATCAACGGGCGCCTTGTCGGACAGCACTGCCTGCAGAGCATCACTGGAAGACAACGCCAAACTCAAGCTACTCGCCGCACGCGGCCGAGTAGCCATTGCTGCCACGACGCCCTCATCCGGGGCAAGTTCAGCTAGAGGGACTTCCAGGGCTTCGGCCAAAGTCTCCAAAACCGACATGCGATCAACACGTCGAGCCCCCCGTTCAACCTGACTAACCCAACTCTCGGAGCGAGATATACGGGCACCCAGCTCCTTTTGCGAAAGCCCCTTTCGAGAACGAAACGTTGCAACTCGTCTCCCCAGCGAGTTCGCATCGGTGGGGACCGTCATTAGAACCCCTTGCCGGTCGGCGGGTCCAAGAACTCCACTCGAACACCCGTCAGATACTGTTCGCGTTCCGCCAGGAACTTCTTTGTGTGCTCGCTTTGCTCATGCGCGTCAAACGCTTCACGACTTTCGTAAAGCTCGTAAAACACTCGCGAGAGAGGAGCATCCTTTACTTTGTGCACCGCGTAAATCAGCGTTCCCGGCTCTTTGTCGCGGATACTCGGTGCAGTTTCGTCGACCAATTCGTCAAAGCCCTGGGCGGCTTCCTCGTCGCGCAAATAGAACCGCACAGCAAGTGCGAACATGACAGCTCTCCAATCACTCAACAGATCAGTACATAGAGTACCACCTCGCACTAAAAGTGCGCTACGGCCCTTACCGGCCAGCTCGCCATCCACGCAATCGAACACATGTGCGATATTTCACGCCGCGCCAAAACGCGCACCGGTGCTTACCCACCCGCAACCTGCTGCCGAATTTGGCTCTATGGGATCAAGGCGCCGCCTGCGGCGGCGCGCAGGAGTCACCTTCCGTTCGGCGGGCTCCGCCCCATGGCGGACCGGCCTCCCGCTCCGCTCCGGCCGGCCGCCGGGCGAGCCCGCCGAGCGGTCGCGGCCCGTGCGCGCGCCGCCGCCGAACCTCAACCCCACGACACCCATTCTCCAGCCTGAGGCGTGGGCACTCGGACCGTTCACCGCGCACCGCTCTCCGAAATCGCACAACGACTCATCACCGGCAGGTGGCCCGCAACCTCGCCGTTGATCCTTTAACACCGGCGCGGCGCTATCAAGGGCGCCTGCGGCGTCGCTGCGCGATGAGCTCCGCTCACCCTTGACACCACCACACCGGTGCTAACGCGTGGCAGGGACGAGGAAGACGGGGGCAGACAGCCCACCACCTCAGTCCCAGGGAGCCGACAGTGACGATCAAGCCCGCCAGCCGCCAAATCAGCCCCAATCAGACAGCACTGTTCAGCCGCTACCAGGTAGCCCGCTGGACCGAGCAGGCCCAGGCCGCCAGGCCGTCATCAGGCCGTGGGACGACCGGACCTAACCGGACGCAACCGGACCCAACCAGCCTAAAGAAGCAGGTCAAACGCCCGGCACGCCGAAAGTCCCCAGGTCGGTGCGCCACGGTTTCAGAAGTCGTACTTCAGGTAGTCGACGCCCCAGGAGGCGAAGAGGTTCGCGTCCTGCTGCTCGTGGCCCAGCGCGCCGGGGAAGCCGGCCTTGTTGCAGGTCTTCGTGCCGGCACTGGTGTAGATCCCGAACTTGAGGCCCTTCGCGTGGACGTAGCCGGCGAGGGCCTTGATGCCGTTCGGGAACCGCGCCGGGTCGGGCACCAGGTCCCCCGCCGAATTGCGCGACGGCAGCGCCCAGCAGTCGTCGATGTTCACGTAGGTGTAGCCGGCGTCCTTCAAGCCCTTGCTGACGAAGGTGTCCGCGATGCCCTTGATCATCGCCTCGTCGAATTCGGCGCGGCACTGCGTCGAATTCCAGTTGTTGAAGCCCATCGGCGGTGTGCGCAGCAGACCGTTTTCGAGGGCCGACGCCGTGGGCGCGCCCAGGACGAGACCGCTGGCCGCGATCGTGAGCGCGGCGGCCGCGCTCGCGGTGCGCCGGAGTGAGGAATGCGTGCTCCCGGAGGTGAGGGTGGCGGACCTCCGGTCAGTAAAAGTTCCTTCCGATCGAGCCGTCAAGGCTTGATGCACGAAACATCAGATATGACGTCGGATCATCCCGGTCACCGGCACGAGGCAGGCAGTTGCGTGCCGATCCCCGTCATCCCGACGGCAGGACACCCGGAATGACAATGGTGATTTCGGTCGGGCCGCCCGGCGGGCTGACGCACTCGACCACGCCGTCGAACGCCGCGACCCGCCGCTGGACGCCGGCCAGCCCGGTTCCGCGGCCGGGATCGGCGCCGCCCTTGCCGTCGTCGGCGACGACGACCTGCAGCGCGCCCGGCCGCTGGGTCACGCTGACCCGCACGCGCTTGGCGGCCGCGTGCTTGGCCGCGTTGGCCAGCAGTTCGGCCACCGAGAAGTAGACCGCGGACTCCAGGGCCGCGTCGGGACGGCCGACCAGTCCGACTTCGACGTCGGTGGGCACCGGGGCGTCCATCGCGAGGTCTTCGAGCGCGGCGCCGAGACCGCGGTCGGCGAGCATCGGCGGCTGGATGCCGTGCACGAGCCCGCGCAGCTCCCGCAACGCCGCGGCGGACAGCTCTCGCGCGCCGGCCAGCTGCCGCCGGACCTCGTCGAGGTCGGTGTCGAGCAGCATCTCCGCGGTGCCGAGCGAGATACCGATCGCGATCAGCCGCGCCTGGGCGCCGTCGTGCAGGTCGCGCTCGATCCGCCGCAGCTCCGCGGCTTGGGCGTCGATCGCCGCGGCCCGCGTGGCGAACAGCCGCTCCACGCGCCGGGCCAGCAGCGCCCGCTCGTCGGGCGCCAGCAGCCACCGCGTCCAGGCCTCGTGCAGGCCGACCGCGCCGGGCGCGGCCACCAGTCCCAGCACGAGCAGGACCCCTCCGGCGGCGACCGTCGCGGCGAGTCCGGCCGGGGTGTCCACCGGCAGCGGGAAGTACCACGCCCCGGCCGTCAGGTGCGGCGCGGTCAGCGGCGCAGCGAGCAGGAACGCCCCGAACCCGGCGAGCGCGACCGGGACGGCCGCCAGCAGGCCGCCCGAGAGCGGGTTGACCACCAGCCAGCCGAGGTCCCGCCAGGTGGCCGGGTCGGTGAAGAACCAGCGGCCGCGTCGCTGGGCCAGGGCGATCCAGCGGAACTTGTGGAAGTCGTAGCCGTTCCAGTACCAGCCGTTCTCGGTGCGTTCGAGCGACGGCAACGGCAGGTACGGCGATTCGATGCCGCGGCCGTAGAGCGCCGGTGCCCAGTAGCGGAAAAGCACCGGCAGCAGGCGGCACGCCGGAATGGCGACCAGGACGGTGAGTCCCGCGGCGGCGACGTATTCCGGCAGCCGGAACAGCGCCGGCAGGGTGAGCACGCCGACCTGCACCACCGCGAACAGCACGAAAACGACCAGCCGCGCCATTCCGGCGACACCCCGCCGGACGGCGGAGGCGCTGCGCCGCGGAATCGTCGACATCGGCCGAGCATACTTCCCGCCCGGCACTTCGCATCCCCCTCGTCTCCAGGGTGACCAAGCCCCCTGACGGGGGTATGGGAAGCCATACCCCCGTACTCGGCCCAACCGGCTCACGCGGACGGCCACCGGACATTACCGTTCTCCTCAGCAGCGCCACGAAATCAGCGAATGGCGTCAGCGAAAGAATTCGTCATCCAATCAGGAGCAGAAATGAACGAAACCAGCTTTCGACGTACCCGGGCCGAACCGCGCAATCCGCGACTGGCACTGTTCGCTTCCGCGGCCTTCGACCTGATCGTCCCGCTCGCCGTCTACTACATCCTGCGCCAGAACGGCGTTCCGCTGTTGACCGCCGCGATCGTCGGCGGCATCGTCCCGGTCGTCCGCACCGGGTACGTCTTCGCCCGCTACCGCAAGATCGACGGGCTCGGTCTCTTCACGGTGACGATGGTGGTCGTCGGCACCGCGGTCTCGCTCGTTTCCGGCGACGCCCGTTTCTTCTTCGCCAAGGACGGCTGGCTCACCGCCGCGTTCGGCGTCTGGATGCTGCTCACGCTGTTCTTCGAAAAACCGTTCTTCCTGCACGCCGGGGTCAGCATCGCCCGCACCAAGCGCGGCGGTGCCGGTGCGGAGGTGTGGGAGCGCCGCTGGGACACCGAACCGCGGATGCGCCACGGGCTGCGCCTGCTGACGGTGGTCTTCGGCGTCGGCATGATCGTGGACGCGGTCGTCCGCGTCGTGCTCGCCTACACCTTGCCGCTCGACGACATCAACCTGGTGACGACCGTGCAGTGGATCGTGGTCCTCGGCGGGCTCATCGGCTTCATGGCCTGCTACAGCCGCAAGCACGACCTGCGTGCCTGAGGGCCTCCGGCCGACCACCGCACTCCGAGGAGCTTTCCCATGGCACACATCGCACTGCTGACCATCCCCGCGTACGGGCACGTGATGCCGACGCTGGACGTCGTCGCCGAACTGGTCCGCCGCGGGCACCGCGTCACCTTCGCCACGACGGACCGGTTCGCGCACCTCGTGGCCCCGACCGGGGCGCGGGTGCTGCGGTACGAGTCCTCCTTGACGCCGAAGCCGCGCACCGAGGACCCGCCCGCCGACTTCGCCGCGTGGCTGCCGCTGGTGCTGGTCGTGGAAAGCGCGGCGACCATCCCGGCGTTCGAGATCGGTTTCGCCGCCGACGCACCGGATCTGGTCCTGTACGACCGGACCGTGTACGCGACCGGACGGGTGCTGGCGGCGAAGTGGGGCGTGCCCGCCGTGGAGCTGTTCCCGTCCTTCGCCTACAACGACCACTGGTCGCTGGCGAAGTTCCTCGACGAGGAAAACGGTTTCAGCGAAGCACACCCCGCCCGCGTCGCGTTCCGGGAGAAGCTCGCCGAGCTGACGCGGGCCCACGGCGTCCCGGCGATCTCGCCGGCGGACTTCGCCGTCGGCCGCGAGGAGTTCGCGCTCGCGTTCGTGGCCAGGGAGTTCCAGTACGAAGGCGACACGTTCGACGACCGCTTCGCGTTCGTCGGCCCGTGCCTGGGCGACCGGAGGTTCCAGGGCGAATGGCAGCCGCCGTCGGACGGCGGGCCGGTGCTGCTGGTGTCGCTCGGCACGGCGTTCAACGACCGGCCGGAGTTCTTCCGAGCCGCCGTGACGGCGTTCGCCGGCTCCGAGTGGCACGTCGTGCTGTCGATCGGCGGCCTCGACCCCGCTTCGCTCGGGGAGCTGCCCCCGAACATCGAGGCGCACGCGCACCTGCCGCAGCTGACGGTGCTGGAGCACGCCTCGGCCTTCGTCACCCACGCGGGCATGGGCGGGACGATGGAGGCACTGCACTTCGACACGCCGATGGTGGCGCTGCCGCAGAGCGTCGAACAGGCCGCCGTGGCGAACCGGGTCGCGGAACTCGGCCTCGGCACGAACCTGGCCGGCCGGGAACCGACACCGGAGCTGCTGCGCGACGCCGTCGAGACGACGGCGGCCGACGAGCGCGTGCGGTCCGCCGTCGCGGCGATGGGCGCGCGGGTGCGCGCCGCCGGTGGCGCGGTGCGCGCGGCCGACGAGCTCGAGCGGCACCTCGAGCCCGCTTCCTGACCCGCTGGTCCGGCCGCCTGAGGGAAGGACCGCAGCGGTCCGGGACCGCGCGAGGAACCCGGTACGGTTGGCGTCGCCCAGCCCGGCCCGGAGTCCCAGGAGCGATTCGTGCGCGTAGTCCTCGCGGAGGATCTCTACCTGCTTCGAGACGGGATGACGCGACTGCTGGAAGCCCACGGGTTCACCGTGGTGGGCGCGGTGGGCAACGCGACGGAGCTGCTGAAGGCGATCGACGACGAAGCACCGGACGTCGCGGTGGTGGACGTGCGCCTCCCGCCGGGCTTCAGCGACGAGGGGATCAAGGCGGCCCTGGAAGCTCGCCGCCGCCGGCCGGGTCTGCCGGTGCTGGTGCTGTCCCAGCACGTCGAGCAGACGTACGCCCGCGAGCTGCTGGCGGACGGCGCGGGCGCGATCGGCTACCTGCTGAAGGACCGGGTGCTGAACGCGGGCCAGTTCGTCGACGCACTGCGCATGGTGGCGGCGGGCGGGACGGCGATGGACCCCGAGGTCATCACGAAGCTCCTCGCGAGCCGAGCCCGCCGCGGCCCGCTGGACGCGTTGACGCCCCGCGAGCGCCAGGTGCTGGAGCTGATGGCGGAGGGCCGGTCGAACGCGGCCATCGCCCAGCGGCTGACGATCAGCGAGGCCGCGGTCGGCAAGCACACGGCGAGCATCTTCACGAAGCTGGACCTGGCCCAGCACGGGGACGACAACCGGCGCGTGCTGGCGGTGCTGGCCTACTTGAGCAGCAAGGCCCGGCCGGCCTGAGCCCGCTCGGCCGTCCTACACCTGGCGTGCCGTGGCCATCGCGCGTTCGGTCTCCCAGAACGCGCGCACCGACCGGATCAGCCCGTCCTCGCCGACGCGGTAGACGAACACCCCGTCGGTGTCCACGCGGTAGCCGCCCGGCAGGAACGTCGTGATCGTGCCGACGTTGGCCACCTCGTCGCCGCCCGCGTGGGAGTCCCGGATGGTGAACTCGAAGCTTTCGACGTTCGCGATCGTCTTGTCCCAGAAGGCGCCGATGCCGTCGCGGCCGTGGTGGCCCTTGCCCGCCTCGTCGAAGAACGACGGGCCGACCGGGTCCTCGACCACGGCGTCCGGGGCGAACAGGGCCAGCCAGCCCTCCTTGTCGCCCGCGGCCACCGCCGTCATCGAGGCGAACGCCGCGCGCCGCGCCGCCGGCTGCTCCTGCTCGGTGTCCCAGCTGACCTGCACGCCCACGGCAGTCACTCCTCGAACTTCGCGATGATCTCGGCCCCGAACTTGCGGATCGCTTCGAGCTTGGGCTCGACCGGCGCGTCGAACCCGACGCCGTCGAACACCCACGGCATCGTGATGACGTCGGTGACGCCCACCTCGGCCTGCTCGCGGTAGCCGTCGAGGCCGAAGCGGTCGATGCAGACGGCCTGGTACTCGAACGGGACGTCGGCGCGGCCCTGCTCGGCCAGCAGCTCCTTGAGCCGCGCGATCGTGTCGCGCAGCTCGTCGAGCTTCATCATCGCCGACGACCAGCCGTCGGCGACCCGGGCGGCGCGCTTGAGCGCGACTTCGGTGTGGCCGCCGATGTAGAAGGGCACGCGCGAGGGCGGCGCCGGGCTCATCTGAATTTTGTCGAAGTCGTAGAACTCGCCGTGGTACTCGACCATCCCGCCGTCGAGGATGAGCCGAAGCACGTCGATGGCCTCGTCGACGCGCTTGCCGCGCCGCTCGAACGGCACGCCGCAGTACTCGAACTCCTGGGGCAGCCAGCCGACGCCGAGCCCGAGGCCGAACCGGCCGCCGGTGAGCACCGCCGCCGAGCCGACCTGGCGGGCCAGCAGGACCGGGTTGCGCGAGCCGAGTTTGAGCACCGACGTGTAGAAGTGGATGCGGCTGGTCACCGCGCCCATCGACGCCGTCGCGACGAGCGGGTCCACCCAGGGCGTCTCCGCGGTCCAGAACCGGCTGCCGTCGGGGGTGTACGGGTAGTCCGTGTCCACCGTTTCGGCGTAGAAGAGCGAGTCGGGCAGGGCGATGGAGGCGAAGCCGGCCTCTTCGGCGGCCCGGGCGAGCTCGCCCAGCTGATCGAGGGGGTTCATCGCGATCGACAGGGTGAACTTCATAGCTGAACTATAACGTGTTCTAGTTTGCTCGGCCAGGGCTCGCGGTGGGCCCGGTCACGCTCCGGGAACCCACCGCGTAGCGTCCGCGTTGTCCGTTTCACAAGGTGACCACCGGTCACCGAGCCCCGAACTTCCAGGAGTGGTCCATGGGCACCGCGATCTTCCTGATCGTGCTCGTCGTCGTGATCGTCGGTGGCGGCCTCTATTTCTCGCGGCAGCGCGCCGCGGCCCGGCAGCGGGAGCTGGACGACGCCAAGGCCGACGCCCGCCGCCTGGTCGAGCGGCTCGGCGGCCAGGTCCTCAACCTCAACGGCACGGACACCGCGTCGCAGCAGGCGATGGCCGACGCGAGCGAGCGCTACAACGCCGCCGGTTCGCAGCTGGAGCAGGCCCGCACGGTCGAACAGGCCCGGCTGGTCAAGGACACCGCCCTCGAAGGCCTTTACTACGTCCGCGCCGCGCGGGTCGCGATGGGCATGGACCCCGGCCCGCAGCTGCCGGAGGAGGCCGAGCGCGAGCGCGCCGGCAAGGTCACCGAACGCCGTGACGTCGACGTCGAGGGCCAGCACTACTCCGCCTCGCCGGACCCCGGCCAGGACACGCCGTACTACTACCCCGGCGGCCGCGTCGCGGGCCGTCCGGTGCCGCAGGGCTGGTACAGCGAGCCGTGGTGGAAGCCGGCGCTCGTGGCCGGTGCCTGGGGCCTCGGGTCGATGTTCCTGTTCAGCGCGATGTTCTCCGGCATGAGCGGCATCGCGAGCGCCTCGGCCTGGGAGTCCGGCTACGACGCGGGCCAGCAGGACGCCCTCGACTCCGGCGACGTGGGCGGCGGCGACGACTTCACCGGTGACGGCGGCGACGGCGGCGGTGACTGGGGCGGAGACTCCGGCGGCGGCGACTGGGGCGGCGGCGGCTTCGACGGCGGGGGTTTCGACGGGGGTGGCTTCGACGGCGGCGGCTTCGACTTCTGACCCCTGATTTCAAGCGCCCCAAGGCGGCCTTCGGTGCGTCTCACGCACCGAAGGCCACATTGGGTGCGTCTCACGCACCGAAGGCCACATTGGGTGCGTTGAATCAGCACTGCGGCGCGGAGCGCCTCCGTTGAGGGTGGCGGCGGGGGCATGGATGGAGCACCGAAGGCCACATTGGGGCGCTTCAGGCGGTTTGGCAGCGGGGGCACCAGTAGAGGTTGCGGCCCACCAGCTCCGAGTGCGCCACCGGTGTCCCGCACACCAGGCACGGCTCACCCGTGCGCCGGTAGACGTAGACCTCGCCGCCGTGGCGGTCCACCCGGGCCGCGCGACCCATCGCTTCCGGCAGGTGTTCCGGGCGGACCGTGTCGATGCGGCCGACGCGGACGCCGTCGCGCATCAGGGTCACCAGGTCGGCCCAGATCGCGTCCCACAGCGCCCGATCGAGTGACCGGCCCGGGGTGAGCGGCGCGACGCCGTGGCGGAACAGCACCTCGGCGCGGTACACGTTCCCGACCCCGGCCAGCACCGCCTGGTCCATCAGCAGCGCCGCGATCGAGGTCTTGGACCGCGAAATCCGCGCCCAGGCCAGCTCCGGTTTCGCGTCGCGGCGCAGCGGGTCGGGACCGAGCCGGGCCTTGATCGCGTCGGCCTGGGCGACGTCCAGCAGCTCGCACTTCGTCGGCCCGCGCAGGTCCGTCCAGTGCGTCCGGCCGGCCAGCCGCAGCCGGACCTGGCCCACCGGCTCGGGCGCGGGCAGCGGGGCTTCCCCGAAGGTGCCGTAGAGCCCCAGGTGGATGTGCACCACGCCGTGCGGGCCGTAGTCGTGGAACAGGTGCTTGCCGTACGCCTCGGCGCCGACGAACACCCGACCGTCCAAACGGGACGCTTCGGCGGCGAACCGGCCCTGTGGGCTGCTCACCTCGACCGGTGCGCCGGCGAACCGGCGCTTGTGCAGCCGCGCGAGCCGGTGGAGCGTGTGCCCCTCGGGCATCAGGCCTCCGGCAACGCCGGCGGGGTCCCGGTGCGCTCGTAGTCGAGCAGCTGCTGGACGCGGCGGGCGTGCCGCTCCTCCGGCGAGACCTCCGTCGCCAGGAACGCCTCGACGATCTCGGTCGCCTCCTCGGCGGTGTGCATCCGGGCGCCGACGCCGATCAGCTGGGCGTGGTTGTGCTCCCGGCACAGCTTGGCGGTCTCGACGCTCCAGGCCAGGCCGGCCCGGGCACCGGGGACCTTGTTCGCGGCGATCTGCTCGCCGTTGCCCGAGCCGCCGACGACGATGCCGCGGCTGCCCTCGTCGGCCACCACCCGCAGCGCCGTCTCGACGCAGTACGCCGGGTAGTCGTCCTCCGCGTCGTAGACCTGCGGACCGATGTCGGTGACTTCGTGGCCCTGCTTCTCCAGGTGAGCCACCAGGTGGTTCTTCAGCTCGAAACCGGCATGGTCGGATCCCAAGTAGACACGCACGGTCAGGAGTCTGCCACCACGGCCGGTGTCGGGCATGCTCCGGGGGTGGGCATCTGGGAGCAGTCCGGCAGCGACGTGCGGCTCGAGTGGGGCGCCGAAGGCGTCGCGGCGCTGGGCCGGGAATGCGCGGTGCTGGTGGTCGTCGACGTGCTTTCCTTCGGCACGACCACGGATCTCGTGGTCGGCCGCGGCGGCCGCGTCCTGCCGGTGCGGTGGCGCGACGAGCGCGGCATCGCGGCGGCGCGGGCCGCGGGGGCGGTCATCGCCGGCGAGGGCGGTTTCACCCTGCGGCCGTCTTCTGTGACGGAAATCCCTCCCGGCACCCTCCTCGCGCTCCCTTCGCCCAACGGCGCGACGCTGTGCGACGCCGCCGCGGCGACCGGAGCGCACGTGCTCGCGGGTTGTCTGCGCAACGCCACCGCCGTCGCGGCGAAGGCCGCTTCGCTCGGCGGCCCGGTCGGGCTCATCGCGGCCGGGGAACGCTGGGGCGTGAACGTTTTCGGTGACGGCGAAACGTTCGGGCCGCTGCGGCCCTGCGTCGAGGACCAGGTCGGCGCCGGGGCGATCGCCGCCGCACTGGCCGAGCAGGGGCTGTCGCTGTCCGCCGAAGCCGCGCTCGCCGCGCGGTCCGCCGACGTCACGGCCCTGGCGGCCTGCGTTTCGGCGCGCGAGCTGCGCGAAGCCGGCCACGACGGCGACGTCGTGCTGGCCACTCAAACCGACGTGAGCGACGCCGCTCCCGTCCTGACCGGAGGAGTACTGGCATGACCGGCCGCTGGATCGAGCTCGCCGAAAGCGTGCACGCCCGCCGCTACGAGGAGCTGGACCTGACCGTCGGGCTGGTGGTGGGCGCGGAGCGCTGCCTGGTCGTCGACACGCGCGGCGACCTCGAGCAGGGCGCCGAGCTCGCCGCGGCGGTCCGGGAGCTGACGCCGCTGCCGTGGGCGGTGGTGTACACGCACGCGCACTTCGACCACGCCTGGGGCACCGAGGCCTTCGGCCCGTGCGCCGTCTGGGCCCACGAGGGCTGCCGCGCCGAGCTGGCCGAGACCGCCGAGGCCGCCCGGGACCAGTGGATCGCCTACTACCGCGAACAGGGCAAGGCCGGCGTCGCCGACGCCATCGCGCGCACCACGTTCGTGCTGCCGGATCACCTGTTCACCGACCGCACCGAGCTCGACCTCGGCGGCCGCTCGGCGGTCCTGCTGCACCCCGGCCGCGCCCACACCGACCACGACGTCGTCGTGCACGTGCCGGACGCGGACGTGCTCTTCGCCGGGGACGTCGTCGAGAACGCCGAACACGGCTTCAGCGCGTTCTCCTTCAGCGCGGGCTCGGACCTGACCGCCTGGCCGGACACGTTCGACCGGCTCCTCGCGCTGCAGCCGCGGGTGATCGTGCCCGGTCACGGCGACCCGGTCGACGCCGGCTTCGTCCGCTACCACCGGCACGGCCTGCACGAGCTGATCGCGCTCAAGGCCGCGATGGGCCGCGGCGAGACGACCGAGGCCGCCGCCGTGGCCGCGTCCCCCTACCCCGGCGACGTCACCCTCGCCGCCCTCGCGACGCCGTGAACGGCGAAGGGGCGGTGGCCCTCTGCGCCACCGCCCCTTCGCCTGGCTCCCCTAGTCGAAGTTCAGCTCACCGGTACGGGTGCGCTTGAGCTCGAAGAAGTCCGGGTAGCTCGCCAGCGCGACGGCGCCGTCGAACACCTTCAGGGCGTCCTCACCGCGCGGGATCGAGCTCAGGACCGGGCCGAAGAACGCCACTCCGTCGATGTGGATCGTCGGGGTGCCGACGTCCTGGCCGACCGGGTCCATGCCCTCGTGGTGGCTCTTCTTCAGCGCCTCGTCGTACTCGGTCGAGTGAGCGGCCTCGGCCAGCTCGGCCGGCGCGCCGATCGTGGCCAGCGCCTCCTTGATGACCGTGTCGTAGTCCTTGAGGCCCTGGTTGTGGTACCGGGTGCCGAATTCGGTGTAGTACTCGCGCAGCACCTCTTCGCCCTTGAGCTGCGACAGCGCCACGGCCACGCGCACCGGACCCCAGCCCTTGGCCAGCAGCTCCTTGTACTGCTCGGGCAGCCCATCCCGGCCGTCGTTCAGCACCGCCAGGCTCATGATCCGGAAGTGCAGGTCCAGGTTGCGGTGCTTCTCCACCTCCAGGATCCAGCGGGAGGTGATCCACGCGAACGGGCAGATCGGGTCGAAGTAGAAATCGACCTTCGTGGGCTGCTCGGCAGCGGTCATGCGGGCACTCCTGAGTTCCGTCTCGATGTGGGCGGACCCCCACAGGACGAGCCAACACCGGGAAACGCGGGGTTGTTCCCTTATCGCCCGCCACCCCGTCCCCATGATTGGATGCGGGGAGTTGAAAACCGATACCAACGACCAGAGGTGCCTGTGCCCGCCCCCAACCTGACCCGTGATCAAGCCAAGCTGCGCGCGGATCTGCTCGACGTCACCGGTTACGACATCGAGCTCGATCTGACCGACGGCCACGGCGGACCCGGGGAGAAGACCTTCGCGTCGACGACGACCGTCCGGTTCTCCAGCGCCCGGGCCGGCGAATCGACGTGGGTCGACATCGTCGCCGACCGCGTGCACTCGGCCACCCTGAACGGCGCGGACGTCGACGTCAGCGCGTACGTCGAGGACAAGGGCATCGCGCTGGCCGGGCTGGCCGAGTCCAACGAGCTCACGGTGACCGCCGACTGCCGGTACATGAACACCGGCGAAGGCCTGCACCGGTTCGTCGACCCGGTCGACGACGGCGTCTACCTGTACACGCAGTTCGAGACGGCCGACGCCAAGCGCATGTTCGCCTGCTTCGACCAGCCGGACCTGAAGTCGGTCTACCGGCTCACGGTCATCGCGCCGAAGGACTGGAAGGTCGTGTCCAACGCGATCGTCGAGTCCGCGGAGGAGACGCCGGAAGGCGCCGTCCGCACGGTCTTCAAGGAGTCCGAGCGGATCTCGACCTACCTCGTCGCGCTGGTCGCCGGCCCGTACGCCGAGTGGCGTGACGAGTACACCGACGACCACAAGACCATCCCGCTCGGCATCTACTGCCGCGCGTCGCTGGCCGAGCACATGGACGCCGACCGGCTGTTCACCGAAACCAAGCAGGGCTTCGGCTTCTACCACGAGAAGTTCGGCACGCCCTACCCGTTCTCCAAGTACGACCAGCTGTTCGTGCCGGAGTTCAACGCGGGCGCGATGGAGAACGCCGGCGCGGTGACGTTCCTGGAGGACTACGTCTTCCGCAGCCGCGTCACCCGCTACGCCTACGAGCGGCGCGCCGAGACGCTGCTGCACGAGATGGCGCACATGTGGTTCGGCGACCTGGTCACCATGCGCTGGTGGGACGACCTGTGGCTGAACGAGTCGTTCGCGACCTTCGCGAGCGTGCTGGCCCAGGCCGAGGCCACCGAGTACAAGAACGCGTGGACCAGCTTCGCCAACATCGAGAAGTCGTGGGCCTACCGGCAGGACCAGCTGCCCTCGACGCACCCGATCGCGGCCGACATCGTCGACCTCCACGCGGTCGAGGTCAACTTCGACGGCATCACCTACGCCAAGGGCGCGAGTGTCCTCAAGCAGCTCGTCTCCTACGTGGGGCTGGACCACTTCCTCGACGGCCTGAAGGTGTACTTCGGCAAGCACGCCTGGGGCAACGCGACGCTGGCCGACCTGCTGGGCGCGCTGGAGGAGGCGTCCGGGCGCGACCTGTCGTGGTGGAGCGCGCAGTGGCTGGAGACCACCGGGCTGAACTCGCTGAGCCCGCGGTACGAGGTCGGCGCGGACGGCAGCTTCACGTCGTTCGCCGTCGTGCAGTCCGGGGCCAAGCCGGGCGCCGGTGAGCTGCGCACGCACCGCGTCGCGGTCGGCGTCTACGACGAGCAGGACGGCAAGATCGTCCGCACCCAGCGGGTCGAGCTGGACGTCGACGGCGAGCGCACCGAGGTCCCGGACCTGGTCGGCCGGCCCGCGGGCAAGCTGGTGCTGGTCAACGACGACGACCTCACGTACTGCACGATGCGCCTCGACCCGGCGTCGCTGACGACGCTGATCGACCGCATCGCCGACATCACCGAGCCGCTCCCCCGCACGCTGTGCTGGTCGGCGGCGTGGGAGATGACCCGCGAAGCCGAGCTGAAGGCCCGCGACTTCGTCACGCTGGTGCAGCGCGGAATCCACACGGAGACCGAGGTCGGCGTGGTCCAGCGGCTGCTGCTGCAGGCCCAGACGGCGTTGAACTCCTACGCGGAGCAGGAGTGGGCGACCTCGACGGGCTGGCCGGCGTTCACCGCGCGGCTTCTGGAGCTGGTCCGGGCCGCGGAGCCGGGGTCGGACCACCAGCTGGCGTTCGTGAACTCGCTGGCCGGCTCGGTGCTGGACGCGGACCTGCTGGCGGTGCTGGCCGGCTGGCTCGACGAGTCGGCCCCGCTCGAGGGCCTGACGGTGGACACGGACCTGCGCTGGCGCCTGCTGCACGCACTGGTGGCCCACGGCAAGGCGGACGCAACGGAGATCGACGCCGAGCTGGCCCGCGACAACACGGCAACGGGCCGTCGTCAGGCAGAGCGCGCCCGAGCGCTGCGCCCGACGGCGGAGGCCAAGGCCGACGCGTGGCAGCGAGCGGTGTACGACGACGAGCTGCCGAACGCGGTGAGCGACTCGCTGATTTCGGGCTTCTCGCACCCGGGCCAAAAGGCGCTGCTGGGCGAGTACGTGGCCAAGTACTTCGAGGTCATCGACGAGGTGTGGCAGCGACGGTCCAGCGAGCGGGCCCAGCCGATGGCGATCGGCCTGTACCCGTCGTGGGCGGTGGCCCCGGAGACGGTGACGGCCTCGGACGAGTGGCTGGCGGGCGAGCACCCGCAGGCGTTGCGCCGCTTGGTGTCAGAGGGCCGGGCGGGAATCGTGCGGGCGTTGGCGGCACGGGACTTCGACGCACAGGCATGAGTTTCGAGTGGCGGGCCGTGCTTGACGCACGGCCCGCCACCGGCTCGGCAAGCGAGGTCATCCGGCAGCCCACCAACCAGGCAGCCGAACCGGCCACACCTCCCTTCCGACAGAGCTCACCCGGCTCCGCGCCGACTCCGACCGGTAGCCTGACGAAGTGGCCGAGCCCGCGTCCCAGAACGCTGCCGGGAATGACCCCGACCTCTCCGAGGAAGACAAGCCCCGGCTGTCCCGCTCCGAGGAGCGCGGCAGATCCGGTCGCCGAGCCAAACCCGCCAAGAAACGGTCGTTCTGGAAGGAACTGCCGATCCTGCTCGTGATCGCCCTGGTGCTCACGATCCTGATCCAGACATTCCTGGCGAAGGTCTTCATGATCCCGTCAGGATCGATGGAGGCCACCCTGCACGGGTGCCCCGGGTGCACCGGCGACCGGATCCTCGTCGACCGCGTCACCTACGACTTCACCGAGCCTTCCCCAGGTGACGTGGTGGTGTTCGAGGGCCCGCCGCCGTGGGTGAACAACGAGGTCGCGCCGCAGGAGTCGGGCAACATCGTCGTCCGCGGCCTGCGCGGTCTCGGTTCGCTGGTCGGCTTCGCGCCGCCGGACGAGCGCGACTTCGTCAAGCGCGTGATCGCGGTCGGCGGCCAGACCGTCGAATGCTGTGACAAGCAGGGCCGGGTCGTGGTGGACGGCAAGGGGCTCGATGAGCCCTACGTCCACTGGGAAGACCCGTCGGACCAGGCGGAACACCCCTTCGCCCGAGTCAAGGTCCCGGCCGGGATGGTGTGGGTCATGGGCGACAACCGCAACAACTCCCTCGACTCCCGGTTCCAGGGTGGTGGCGGCGTGAACGGCGCGGTTCCGGTGGACAACATCATCGGCAAGGCGCGGATCATCGTCCTGCCGCCGAGCCGCTGGGGCGGCATCACCGACCACAACCCGCAGGAGTCGGCGCAGCCGGTCGCCCTCGGGGCGCCGGCCTGGCAGAGCGGGCTCCCGCTCGGCGCCGGGATCGCGGCGGCGTGGCCGGCGTTGTTCGCCGGGCGCAAGCTCAAGGCCGGAGTGCGCCGGGCGGCCAGGCGGAAAACCTAGCTCGAGTTCCAGCCGGTTCGGGGTCGCCATGGTCGGCAGGCGCGCGAAAACGGCCCCGCACCAAGGTACGGAGCCGCCTCACGTCAGAAACCTACCGAGGCGCCGGACCAGCCTGGTCCGAAAGCATCCGCAGCGCGTTCACCAGGCCGTTCACCAGCCCACGCACCAGATCGCCCTCCTTGAACGACGCCACCATGCTCGCCACCGCGAGCTTGGCGCCGCGGTCCGGCAGGCGCAGGTGCGCCGTGCGGCCCGTGACGATCTCGATCAGCCGCTCGCCCGGGGAAACCGCGATCAGCACCGCGTTCGCCGGGTTCGCCGTCGTCGCGTGCAGCCGCTCCGCCGTCGCGCGGCTTTCCGCCCCCAGCTCGCCGAGGTACAGGCTGAAGTCCAGGCCGGTTTCCCGGCTCGCGAACGTCAGCGCCTCGTCGAGGCGGGCCAGCTGCCGCGTGTTGAACGGCCCGGACGGCGCCTCCGGCTCGTACATCCTGGCCGCGGACACGCGGCCGCTCGCCATCAGTGCCTCGCCGTAGCCCAGTTCGGACTCGTCGACGCGCTTCGTCAGCTCACCAGTTGCCACGAGCGCCTCCCGCCGCGGTCGGGGCGCCCTCGGGCGCGCTGTTCTCGGTACCGGCGTGCCCGTGCGCGGTGCCGGCACCTTCCGGGTTGGCGCTCCACCACATGGCCGGGTACTCCCAGGCCTGGCCGGACCGGGGCCGCGAGGCACCGCCGGACCTGCGCCGGAGCGTCAGCAGCCCGGCGAGGCCGTAGATGGCCAGCGGGATCACGGCGAAGACCACGATCGTCTCGACAACGTTCACGGCGCTGAGCGTATCGGATGACCTCCGCGCCCACCGCGCGCGGCGCACTCGACCGTTCGTCGTAAGCCGAGTGCCGTCCGCCGCTTGGCTCGCGGGCACTGGCACGTTGGGGCGAAGACCGTCGGGCCGAAAGGTTGCAACTCAACGTACAGGCGGCCGCACCCGCCGCTGTCGTCTTGTCCGGGCCTTGAAATCCTCGTAGCTTTTTCACCTGTACGGGCCTTGCGCCCCGCTCCTCAGCCCCAGCAGGTAACGCACCGGTCCCAGGAGGCCTTGCCATGAACAGCGTCCACACGCCCGCACAGGCGATCACCGAGACCTTGTCGTCACTGAGCGACATCGAATTCGTCCCCGGAACGCGTGTGACGGCGGGCACAAGGGTTACCCGGGGTACACGTGTCACTCGCGGTACACGTGTCACGGCGGGAACGCGCGTCACGGCGGGCACCCGGGTGACGGCGGGCACGCGAGTCACCCGAGGGACCCGGGTCACGCGTGGCACCCGCGTCACGATGGGCACGCGTGTGACGGCCGGCACGCGAGTCACCTGCGGCACCCGCGTCACGCGAGGCACCCGGGTCACCCGCGGCACGCGCGTCACCATGGGCACCCGCGTCACCTGCCAGAGCGACTACACGCTCGCCGCCTGACCCCGTACTCCAGGGCCGCGCACTACCTGAGCACTTCGCGCAAGCACCCGGCTCGCCCCGGCCGCCGCAAGGCAGCCGGGGCGCCGGCTTGTCCAGGCTCCCTCAGCCGCCTCAGGCGGGGTCGTCCGCGGGCTTCGCGACCCGTGCCGCCGCCACGATCAGGCTGCGGAGCCGAGGTACGGCCGCCAGAGCGGGTCGGCCTCCTTGGAGTGGGCGAGCAGCCGCCAGTGCGGACCGTGCGGGGCGCGCGGGACCACGCGCAACCGCCAGCCGATCTCCGAGAGCAGCCGGTCCGCCTTGCGGTGGTTGCACTTGGCGCAGCAGGCGACGCAGTTCGTCCAGCTGTGGGGGCCACCCCGGCTGCGCGGGAGGACGTGGTCGATCGTCTCGGCCCGCCCTCCGCAGTAGGCGCAGCGGTACCGGTCGCGGTGCATGAGACCCGCGCGGGTCAGCGGCACCTGGGCCCGATACGGTACGCGTACGTACGTGCTGAGGCGGATCACCGAGGGCACCGGCAACGACACCTTCGCCGAATGCAGTTCGGTGCCGCCGGGGTCACCGTGGACCACTTCGGCCTTGCCGCACATCACGAGCACGACGGCGCGCCGCAGCGGCAGCGCCGTCAGCGGCTCGAAGGTGGCGTTGAGCAGGAGCACCCGGCGTCGGCCCCAGGCCGGGGCGGCCGGATCCCGGCCTCTACTACGCTGTCCGGGCGGGCGGGTCACTCCCCCTGGGCGGGTCCCCGGCCCGGCCGGGACGGTTCCGCCGGATGCGGAACCCCCCGGATAGGCACGCAGAACCACCTCTGGCGCCTCGTCGGCCGTGGCTCGGCCGGAGGCGCCGCGGGGGCTGGGTTGTCGGTCTGGCACTCGACCACCTCCAGGGGCGTAGGCATAGTCGACCACAGAACAGGCCCCCAGCGCACGTGTGTTACAAGACGTGTCACATCCGCGCGACCCAACATCCACTCGCCGTTGGGGCAGCCGACCCGATCGGAAGGATGAACGAACCGCCGTGCTCCCCCTGCTCCCCGCCGACCCCCCGCCGTGCCTGAAGGACCCCAGCACGTTCTGCGCCCAGGTGTTCGCCGTGACGCACAACGAGTGGCTCGCGGGCTCGGCGAACTGGCTGATCACCAAGCCGGTCAAGATCCTGATGATCATCGTGATCGCGTTCGTGGTCCGCTTGCTCGTCAGGAGGCTGATCAACCGCGTCACGACGCTGCCGAAGTCCGGCGGCAAGCTCCCGTCGCTGCTGCGCCCCCTGCGCGAGCGCGCCCCGGAGGTGCTCGGCGCGGCCGTCATCGAACGGCGCCGCCAGCGCGCCATGACCATCGGCTCGGTGCTGAAGTCGATGGCGACGTTCCTGATCTACGGCCTGGCGTTCATCCTCGTGCTGGGCGAACTCGGCATCAACCTGGGCCCGATCATCGCCTCGGCCGGCATCATCGGCGTCGCGATCGGGTTCGGCGCGCAGAACCTGGTCAAGGACTTCCTGTCCGGCATCTTCATGATGGTCGAGGACCAGTACGGCGTCGGCGACGTCGTGGACGTCGGCGAGGCCTCCGGCACGGTCGAGTCCGTCGGCCTCCGGATCACCACGCTGCGTGACGTCAAGGGCACGGTCTGGTACGTCCGCAACGGTGAGGTGCTGCGCGTCGGCAACTCGAGCCAGGGCTTCGCGGTCGCGGTCGTCGACGTCCCCCTCGGCTACACCGCCGACGTCGAGCGCGCGGCGACGGTGCTCGCCGACGCGGCCTCCGCGGCCACAGAGGGTGACGCGCTGAAGGACAACGTCCTCGAGCCGCCGGAGATGCTGGGTGTGGAAAGCGTCACACCGGAAGGCATCCAGCTGCGGCTGACGGTGAAGGTGCGCCCGGGCAAGCAGTGGGCGGTGCAGCGGGCCCTGCGCGCGCAGCTGCTGGCGGCCCTGGAGGAGGCGGGCTTCGAACCGCCGCTCGGCCGGCTGTTCCCGCCCGCGGCTCCGGCGGTCGCCGACAAGAAGTGACCGAGCGGCCGGTCTTCGCGGACGGTCGCCGTGGCGGGCACGGTTACGCTGGGAAACGGGTTTGCGACCATCCGGCATGAGCGGACCGGGCGTCGGGGAACCCGGACCCCAGGGGCAAAATGGAAGGCGTGTCTGCAGTGAGCGAACCGGCGAACCTCTACGAAGCGATCGGTGGCGAACCGACGTTCCGCCGCATCGTCGGGCGCTTCTACGAGGAGGTCGCGCGCGACGAGGTCCTGCGTCCGCTCTACCCCGAAGAGGACCTCGGGCCGGCCGAGGAGCGCTTCCGGCTGTTCCTCATCCAGTACTGGGGCGGCCCGCACACCTACTCCGACCAGCGCGGGCACCCGCGGCTGCGGATGCGGCACGGGCCGTTCAAGATCGGGCCGATCGAGCGGGACGCCTGGCTGCGGTGCATCCGGATCGCCGTCGACGAAGAGAACCTGGAAGAGCCGTACCGCGGGCAGCTCTGGGCCTACCTGGAGATGGCTGCGCACAGCATGATGAACAGCTTCGTATGAGAGAGCCAGCCTGGTGGCGCGATGCCGTCTTCTACCAGGTCTACGTGCGCTCGTTCGCCGACTCGGACGGTGACGGCGTCGGAGACCTGGAAGGCATCCACTCCCGGCTCGGTTACCTGGAGCTGCTGGGCGTCGACGCGCTGTGGCTGACGCCGTTCTACCGCTCCCCGATGGCCGACCACGGCTACGACATCGCCGACCCGCGCGACGTCGACCCGATGTTCGGCACCCTCGGGGACTTCGACGTGCTGCTCACCGAAGCGCACAAGCGGGGCATCAAGGTCACCGTCGACGTGGTCCCGAACCACACCAGCAACCAGCACGCCTGGTTCAAGTCGGCGATGGCCGCCGCACCGGGCAGCCCGGAGCGCGACCGGTACGTCTTCCGCGACGGCGTCGGCCCCCGGGGCGAGGACCCGCCGAACAACTGGGTCAGCGCGTTCGGCGGCCCGGCCTGGACCCGGGTGCCGGACGGCCAGTGGTACCTGCACCTGTTCGCGCCGCAGCAGCCGGACCTGAACTGGGCCAACCCGGAGGTCGCCGCCGACCTCGAGCGCACCCTGCGGTTCTGGCTCGAACGCGGCGTCGACGGCTTCCGCATCGACGTCGCCCACGGCATGGCCAAGCCACCCGGCCTGCCGGACATGGACCCGCGCGCGAACGGCATCGGACCGAACCACTACTACGACCCGCGGTGGGACCACGACGGCGTCCACGAGATCCACCAGATGATCCGCAAGGTGCTCGACGAGTTCCCGGACGCGATGGCGGTCGGCGAGATCTGGGTGACCGACGAGGAACGGCTGTCGCGCTACCTGCGGCCGGACGAGCTGCACCTGGCGTTCAACTTCCGGCTGGTGCTGACCCACTTCGACGCCGACGCCATGCGCACGGCCATCGAGCGGTCCCTGGCGGTCCCGGCCCGCACGGGCGCCCCGGCGACCTGGACGCTGGGCAACCACGACGTCTGGCGCCAGGTCACCCGCTACGGCGGCGGCGACACGGGGGTCCGGCGCGCGCGGGCGATGGCACTGGTGGAGCTGGCCCTGCCGGGCGCGGTGTACCTGTACAACGGCGAGGAATTGGGGCTGGCGAATGTTTCGCTGTCGCCTTCGGACATGGCGGATCCGCGGGCGAAGACGAGCGGAGCCGAGTTCGGCCGGGACGTCTCGCGGGTCCCGCTGCCGTGGGAGGGCGACCTGCCGCCGTTCGGTTTTTCGCGGAACCCGCGCACGTGGCTGCCGATGCCGGCTTCGTGGGCGGGGTTGACGGTGGAGAAGCAGATCGAGGACGCGGACTCGACGCTTTCGCTGTACCGGGCCGCGATCGAGTTGCGGAAGACGCATCCGGCGTTCAGCGGGGACGAGCTCGAGTGGTACGGGGCACCGGCGGGGTGCTTCGCCTTCCGGCGGCGTGGGGGTGGGTTGGTTTGTGCTTTGAATACTTCCGCTTCGCCGATCGCCTTGCCGCCGGGTGAGGTGTTGTTGTCGAGCAGTCCGCTCGTTGGGGGGAAGCTGCCTGCGGATTCGGCCGCTTGGCTGGTGTGAGGCTTCCACAGCCTGTGTTGGGTGTGGATAACTCCGGGTAGGGGCCTTTCGGGCGGCCTTTTCTGTCGGTGGCCGCCGATACGCTGGAAGCGGGGGCAGCCCCCAGGGAGGGCGGGCCTTGCGAGGGCGAGGCGTGTGCGGTGCGCGCGGTCAGCCGGACTGGTCGCCCGATCCCGAGCCGTCGTCGAAGGCGCCGCTGGCCAGCCACGCCACCAGGGCGGCGGCCTGGAGGTAGGGCGCCGCTTGGGCGGCCGCCCGGCCCGCCGCTCGCGTGCGGCCCCACCTCTCAGGTCTCTCCGCGGGCGGCGTCTCCCGCGCGCCCGCCGGACGGTCCCGGCGCCACGGGGTCTCCTCGGCGCGCACGTCGTCGAGGAAGTCCGCGGTCGGGTCTTCGTCCGGGCTCATGACTCCAGACTGCCACCGATGGGCGGCACCGGCGGCCGCCGTAAGGACTTCGTCAGAACAGCAGCGGCAGGAGCGCGTGGCGGCGCCGGACGATCGCGCCGTAACGGGCGTCCAGGCGCAGCCACGAGTCCGTCGCCGTCACGCGGACGACGTCGCCGGAAACGTCCGAATCCACGAAACCCATGCCCGACATCGCGAACAGGCAGCGCATCTGGACCTTGACCTCGACCGACCCGCCGGTCACCGTCAGGACCGCCTGGTCCATCAGGGACGCCGGCGGCGTGCCGTGCGGGCCCACGTTGTCCCTGGCCAGCGTCACCCCGCGGTCCGCCAGCTCGGACACCACCCGCGCCGGGAGCTCGTCGACCAGCGGCCAGCGGCCCGGCGGCGGCAGCTCGCCGTGCCAGAGCAGGTCGCGGGCCGGGCCCGGGTCCATCCGGGGGCCGCCCGCCACGGTCAGCGCCGCCAGCAGCTCGTTGCCGGACACCGTGACGTCGCCGGGGGTCACGTCGCCGGCCACGGCGCGGGTGGCCAGGCACTCGAACGGCGTCGCCGTCCAGGCCTCGACCACGCCGTCGCCGCGTTGACGCAGCCGGACGGCCGTCTGGCCGTCCAGCCGGACCGCGCGGGCGACGAACGCGCCGAGGGTCTCCCGGTCGGCCGCGTCCGGCACGAACAACTCAGGCATCCGCGAACCCCTGCTTCAGAAACTCCGACTCGGCCGGGGTGAGCCTACGCGGCCGCAGCTCGACCGTGTCGTACGGCGCCAGCACCGTCTCCGCCGTGACCGCCACGCGGTCGTCCGAAGAAGGGCCGCCGCGGACGCGGTAGGCCAGCGTGAAGCTCGCCGCGCGCAGCTCGGTCAGGTCGATCTCGATCCGCAGCTGCTGCCCGGACACCACGATCGGCGCCTTGTAGGCCACTTCCAGCCGCACCACGACGATGCCCTTCGGCAGCTGCTCCAGCCCCGCCTCGACCGCCGCCTCGAACAGCAGCGGAATGCGGGCCTCTTCCAGCAGCGTCACCAGCTTCGCGTGGTTGATGTGGCCGTAGACGTCCATGTCCGTCCAGCGCGGGCGGACGTGCGCAACGTAGGTCACCGCACCGTGCTCCGGATCTGGCGGGCCGCCACCGAAAGCGTCGCCAGGTCGAGCCGGCCGGACTTGGTGATCTCGTCGAGCGCGACGCGCGCCCGCTGCAGCCGGGAGGCGTTCGTCTTCTCCCACTGCGCGATCTTGGCGTCCCCGGACGACCCGGGATCGCTGTGGCGCAACGCGTCCAGCGTGATCGCCCGCAGCGAACTGTAGACGTCGTCGCGCAGCGAAAGCCGGGCGAGCGCGTGCCAGCGGTTGCCGCGTTCGAGCTTGCTGATCTCGGTGAGCATCTGGTCGATGTCCAGGTGCGCCGAGAGCGCGTAGTACAGCTCTGCGGTCTCGGCCGGGCTGTGCACGGCGTCCACGCCGATCTGCTGCTCGGCGAGCTCGGCCACCTCGGTGACGTCGAGCAGGCCGTAGGTGTGCAGCAGCAGCGACACCCGGCGCGCGAGGCCCTCGGGCACGTTCGCGGCGATCAGCTCGTCGATGTGCTTCTGCACGGACTCGGCCTCGCGGCCGCGCAACAGGTCGCCGAGCTTGGGCACCAGCTTGTCGAGCACCCGGCGGAAGCGCTTGATCTCCGACAGCGGGGCCAGCGGCTGCGGCCGGTTGGTGAGGAACCAGCGCGCGGCCCGGTCGAGCAGCCGCCGCGTCTCCAGCACCATCGCGTCGGCGACGTCGGTGTGCACGACGTTGTCGAGCGCGTCGATCTCCTGCCACAGCGCGGGCAGGTCGAACACCTGCGTCACGACCGCGTACGCGCGCACCGCGTCCGTCGCCGTGGCGTTCATCTCCTCCATCAGGCGGTAGACGAACGAGATGCCGCCGCCGTCGACCACTTCGTTGGCGATCATCGTGGTGATGATCTGGCGGTGCAGCGGGTGCTCGCCGATCGCGTCCGGGAACCGCTCGCACAGCGGCTTCGGGAAGTACTCCGGCAGCCGCGCGGCGAAGACCTTGGAGTCGGGCAGGTCGCTGGCCAGCAGCTCGTCCTTCAAGTCCAGCTTGACGTGGGCCAGCAGCGTCGCGAGCTCCGGCGAGGTGAGGCCCTTGCCCGCCTTCTCCAGCTCGCGGAACTCCGAGTTGCTGGGCAGCGCTTCGAGCTTGCGGTCGAAGGCGCCGGCGGAGACCAGCGCCTGCACCTGGCGCGCGTGCACCGACACCATCGGCGCGGCGTGCGCCCGGCTCACGCCGAGCACAGCGTTCTGCCGGTAGTTGTCCTCGAGCACCAGGGCGCCGACCTCGTCGGTCATCTCCTCCAGCAGCTCGTTACGCTGTTCGCGCTCCAGCTTGCCGGTCTGCACGAGGTGGTCGAGCAGGATCTTGATGTTGACCTCGTGGTCGGAGCAGTCGACGCCGGCGGAGTTGTCGAGCGCGTCGGTGTTGATCTTGCCGCCGTTCCGCGCGAACTCGATCCGGCCCAGCTGGGTCAGGCCGAGGTTGCCGCCCTCGCCGAAGACCTTGACGCGCAGCTGCTTGCCGTCGACGCGGATGGCGTCGTTGGCCTTGTCGCCGGCCGCGGCGTGGCTCTCGGTCTCCGCCTTGACGTAGGTGCCGATGCCGCCGTTCCACAGCAGCTCGACCGGCGCCAGCAGGATCGCCTGGATCAGGTCCATCGGCGCCAGCGCGGTGACGATGTCCTCGAGGCCGAGCGCCGTGCGGACCTGCGGGCTGATCGGGATCGACTTCGCCGTGCGCGGGTAGATCCCGCCGCCTTCGCTGATCAGCGAGCGGTCGTAGTCGTCCCAGGAGCTGCGCGGCAGGTCGAACAGCCGCCGCCGCTCGGCGTACGACGTCGCCGCGTCGGGGTCCGGGTCGAGGAAGACGTGCATGTGGTTGAACGCCGCGACCAGGCGGATGTGCTCGCTCAGCAGCATGCCGTTGCCGAAGACGTCGCCCATCATGTCGCCGATGCCGACGACGGTGAAGTCCTCGGTCTGGGTGTCCTTGCCCAGCTCGCGGAAGTGCCGCTTGACGCTCTCCCAGGCGCCCTTGGCGGTGATGCCCATGGCCTTGTGGTCGTAGCCGACCGAGCCGCCGGAGGCGAAGGCGTCGCCCAGCCAGAAGCCGTACTGCGCGGAGACCTCGTTGGCGATGTCGGAGAACTTCGCGGTGCCCTTGTCGGCCGCGACGACCAGGTAGGAGTCGTCGGCGTCGTGCCGGACGACGCCCGGCGCGGGCACGGTCTTGCCCTCGATGCGGTTGTCGGTCAGGTCGAGCAGGCCGGAGATGAACATGCGGTAGCAGGCGATGCCCTCGTTGAGCTGGGCGTCGCGGTCGATGCTCGCGTCGCCGCTGGGGGCCGGCGGGCGCTTGACGACGAAGCCGCCCTTCGCGCCGACCGGCACGATCACCGCGTTCTTCACCGCCTGCGCCTTGACCAGGCCGAGGATTTCGGTGCGGAAGTCCTCGCGCCGGTCGGACCAGCGCAGGCCACCGCGCGCGACCTCGCCGAAGCGCAGGTGCACGCCCTCGACGCGCGGCGAGTAGACGAAGATCTCGAACTTCGGCCGCGGTTCGGGCAGGTCGGGCACGCCGGCCGGGTCGAGCTTGATCGCCAGGAACGTCCGCGGCCGCCCGTCGGTGCCCATGACGTGGTAGTTCGTCCGCAGGGTGGCCCGGATAACGGCCATCAGGCGGCGCAGGATGCGGTCCTCGTCGAGGCTGGTGACCTCGTCGATCATCGCGTTCAGCTCGGAGACCAGTGCCTCCGTGGCGGCCTCGCGGTCGGCGTCGGCGAGCTTCGGGTCGAAGCGGGCCTCGAACAGCCGCAGGAGCTTGGTCGCGATCTGCGTGTGGTTCAGCAGCGTGTTCTGGATGTAGTCCTGCGAGAACGCGCTGCCGGCCTGGCGCAGGTAGCGCGAGTAGGCGCGCAGCACGGCGGCCTGGCGCCAGGTGAGCCCGCCGCGCAGGACGAGCCCGTTGAGGCCGTCGACCTCGGCGTCACCGCGCCAGGCGGCCTCGAAGGCGTCCTGGAAGCGCCCGCGCAACTCGTCGACGGCGTCCTCGTCGGACTCGTCGAGCATCTTCTGGTCGACGCGCAGGCCGAAGTCGTAGATCCAGCACGCGCCGCCGTCCTCGCGGTGCAGCTCGTACGGCCGCTCGTCGACCACCTCGACGCCCATGGCCTGCAGCACCGGGAGCACCTTCGAGAGCGTGACGCCCTCGCCGCGCAAGTAGAGCTTGAAGCGCCGCTCCCCCGGGCCGGCGTCGGCCGGCCGGTAGAACGACAGCGCGAGGTCGCCTTCGTCGGTCAGCGAGTCCAGCGAGCGGAGGTCGCCGAGGGCCTCTTCGGCGGTGAAGTCCTCTTTGTAGCCCTCGGGGAAGACCATCGCGAAGCGCTGGCCCTGCTCGGTGGCCGATTCCTCGCCGACGATCCCGACCGCGACGCCGCCGTCGGCGCGCTCCCGGCGTTCGTCGAGTACCGCCTCGACCATCCGGTCGTCCCAGGTGCGGACGGCGTTGTTCAGCCGGTCCTGGATCTTCAGCGTGTCCGGGTCGAGCCGGCGCGCCGGGTCGGTGTGGACGACGAAGTGCACCTGCGCGAGGACGGTCTCGCCGATCCGCGCGCTGTATTCGAGCTGAGTGCCTTCGAGCTCTTCGAGCAGGACTTCCTGCATCGCCAGCCGCGAGCGCGTGGTGTACCGGTCGCGCGGGAGGTAGACGAGGCAGGAGTAGAAGCGGCCGTAGGGGTCGCGGCGCAGGAACAGCCGCAGCCGGCGGCGGTCGGCCAGGGTGATCGCGCCGGTCGTCGTCGAGTAGAGCGAGTCCGTGTCGGCCGAGAACAGGTCGGCGCGCGGCCAGTTCTGCAGGATTTCGAGCATCCGCTGGCCGGAGAACGATTCGATCGGGAAGCCGGCGCGGTGGATGACCTCGCGCACGCGCTTGCAGACGACCGGGATGTCCAGGACGTTCTCGTGCAGCGCGGTCGTCGTGAACATGCCGAGGAAGCGGTGTTCGCCGGTGACGTTGCCCTCGGTGTCGAAGGTCTTCACCCCGACGTAGTACGGGTAGACCGGCCGGTGCACGGTCGAAGGCGCGCTCGCCTGGGTCAGCACCAGCAGCTTCGGCGCGAGGGCGGTGGTGGCGGTGTCCGGGCCGGCGGTGAGGCCGCGGGCGGCGAGGCTGTCCTGGCGGAGCACGCCGAGGCCGGAGGCCAGGACGGCGCGCAGCGCGGGCTCGTCCGAGTCCGGGTGCGGGTTGTCGACGATCTCGTAGCGGCGGTACCCGAGGAAGGTGAAGTGGCCGTCGGCCAGCCAGCGCAGCAGGCGGGCGCCCTCGGCGACCTCGTCCTCGGGCAGCTGTGGCGGGTCGGTCTCCAGTTCGCTCGCGAGCTGGCAGGCGGTCTGGGCCATCTTGTCGGCGTCTTCGACGACCTCGCGGACGTCGCCCAGCACGCTGGAGAGCCGGTTGTCGAGCTCGCGGGCGCGGTTGCGGTCGGTGACGAAGTCGATCTCGATGTACATCCACGACTCGGCGGCCGAGTTCGCGGGCGGCTCGGCCGGGTCGGCATCGGGGTGGACTTCGAGGAGTTCGCCGGTGAGGTCGCGGCTGACCACCACGATGGGGTGAACGATCCGCTGCACCTGCACGCCGTCGCGGGCGAATTCGGCGGCGATGGAGTCGACGAGGTAGGGCATGTCATCGGTGACGACCTGCACGACGGTGGCTTCCCGCGCCCAGCCGTCTTCGGCGACGGTCGGGTTCAGCAGCCGCACGGCCGGGCGGCCGGGCATCCGCGACTTGGCCAGCTGCAGGTGCGACCGGACGGCGCCGACCAGGTTGACGGGCTCGTCGCCGACGATCTCTTCGGGCGGGATGTGCCGGTAGTAGAGCCGGATGAGCTCACCGATCTCCGGCGCCAGCCCGGCCGCGGCGTCGATCAGGTCGTCCCTGATCTGCTCCGGGCTGGCCGGGGAGCGCGGGGCACCGAATTCGGGTTCGGCGTCGGCTCCGGTTCCGGGTAGGGACGAGACTCCGGTCGAGCTCATGTGAGACAACACTCCAGTTTGCGTGAGGTGGCACCGCGCCGGTTCGACGTTGAGCCGGCCACCCCACACTAATGCGCCGCGACGGCGGATCACATGAAGACCCAGGGGTTCCGCGAGACCCGAAAACCCTTTCTGGGCCTGGAAATCGCGGGATCGGTCAAGCTACTGACGGGTTGCGTAGCGCGGTGGTACGCGGCCCTGACCAGCCGTGCTCGGGGGGGTGTTGCGCGGGTCGAGGTCAACGTGATCGGTTCAGTTGATCGGGCCGGAAGCCGTTCGGCGAACGCTGTCGGCCGGTCGGCGACGTCGGGGTGCGATGGATGCCACTGTGGCGAGGGGTGGGCAGGTCGGCGATGGATCGGCGGGTTTCGCCGACGGGGTGCTCGTTGGGGTGAACCGTGGGGGTGGGGTCGGGTGGGAGGTTGCTGGGGCGGGAAAACTGTCGGTGGTCGCCGGTAGTGTGGAAGACGGGGGGGCGCCCCCGCGCGGGGGTTGTGGCTTGGCCACCCATCGAAGGTGTCTCCACCCGTCGGTAGCGTGGAAACGGCCTGCGCCGGACCACTCAGGCCGGGGATTCCCGGCCGCCCGCCTCGCGAGCCCGAGGCGGTTCAGTCGCGAGCTGGCCGGGCCGCCGTCGGAACTAGCCTCAGCTCAGGGGCGAGCCCGGCGCGGCTCAGTCGTGAGCCGCTGGGTGTGGGTCAGTCGCGGGAGCCGTGGCCGCGGGAGTCCGGGACCTCTGCGCCGTGGCCGTTGCGGCCGTGGCCGTTGCGGCGGCCCGTGTCCTTCGGGCCGAGCTGCTTGACCAGCGCTGCCGCGCTGGCCGTGCCTGCCTGGTGCTCGGCCAGCGCTCGGGCGAGCAGGTCGGCGAGGCCGGCGTCCGGGGGCGGCTCGTCCTCCGCTATCGCGCGGGCGTAGCTCTCCGGGAACGGGGCCGTCGCCGGCGTCCAGTGGCCGAAATCCTCCATCGGCTCCAGCGACGGGGGCATCCGCAGCCGCGGCAGCCACGGCTCGGCTTCGTCGCGGTAGTCCGGCACCGATGGCGGCTCGTCCTCCGGTCGCGGCGGGGGTGCGAGCTCGGGTTCGGGACGGGCCGGTTCCGCGGCGCGCGGGCTGTCGGCGTCTTCCGCCCGCCGACGGCCGCCGGCTCCCCCGGACGCGGAGATGCCCAGGCGGTCCAGCACCGACCGGGCGGCCACCGAGCCGTGCTCGGCGTCGTGACGCGTCGACGGTTGCGGCTGCCGCTCTTCCGGCTCCCACGGCTCCCGCTCGGCGGCGGGCTCGGGCGCGAGCGGCAGCGCCGGCGTGACCCGGGTGGGCGCCGACTCCCGCTCGGCGGCGGTCTCCCGCAGCCGGGCCTCGGCGAGCGCGGCCCAGGAGAACTTGGTCTTGCCGCTTTCGGCGCTCGGCGCGCCCTCCGGACGGCGTTCCGACGGCACTTCGCGCGCGGCGGGGGCGCGCTCGAGCGGCTGGTCCGGCTGCACCTCGGCCGGCTCCGATCGGAAGTCCGGCTCACGCCCGCTTCCGGAGCGGCCGTCCGACCGCATCCCGGTCGGCTCCGGCTCAAGCTCGGGGCGGCGCTCGGCCTCCCGGTTCGACCGCACCTCGGCCGACTCCGGCTCACGCTCGAAACGGCGCCCAGCCTCCCGGCCCGACGAGACCTCCACCGACTCCGACCCAAAGTCCGGCTCACGCCTGGAACGGCGCCCAGCCTCCTGGTTCGACCGCACCTCCACCGGCTCCGACCCGAGGTCCGGCCCGCGCTCTAAACGACGCTCCGCCGCCCGGCCCTCCACCGGCTCCGACCCAAAGTCCGGCTCAAGCCCGGAACGGCGCTCCGCATGCCCCGCCCGCACCTCGACCGGCTCCGACCCAAAGTCCGGCTCACGTTCGAAACGGCGCTCCGCATGGCTCGACCGCACCTCAGCCGACTCCGACCGAAACTCCGGCTCAAGCCCGGAACGGCGCTCCGCCGCCCGGCCCTCCACCGACTCCGACCCAAAGTCCGGCTCAAGCCCGGAACGGCGCTCCGCATGCCCCGCCCGCACATCCACCGGCTCCGAACCAAAGTCCGGCTCACGTTCGAAACGGCGCTCCGCATGGCTCGACCGCACCTCGGCCGACTCCGACCGAAACTCCGGCTCACGCTCCGAACGGCGCGCTGCATCCCGGCCCGACCAAACCTCCGCCGACTCCGACCGGAACTCCGGCTCACGCCCGGAACGGCTCGACCGCACGTCCACCGACTCCGACCCGAAGTCCGGCCCGCGCCCACGCTCGGAACGGCCATCCAACTCCCGGCCCGAGCGGAACTCCTGCTCCCGGCCCGACCGCACTTCAGCCGCTTCCGACCGGGACTCCGGCTCACGCCCGCGCTCAACAAGCCGCGAACTGCCCGACCGCCCTTCGACCGGCTCCGGCTCACGCTCGGAACGGTGCCCCGCCCGGCCCGACCGAAACTCCGGCTCGAGCCCCGAACGGCCCGACCGCCCCTCAGCCGCCTCCCGGCCGCGCTCCAAACGCCGGCCCGGCCGCGCATCACCGGCCTCCGGTGCCGGCCGCGAGTCCGCGCGGGACTCCGGCTGACGAACCGGCTCGAGTTCGTCGCGGATCGCCGGCATCAGCGTCGTCTCCGCCACGTCCGCCGTCGCCCGTGGGCGCTCGAACGACCACGCCGGGGCCGACGGACGCGCCGGGGTTTCCTCGCGTCCGAACGACCACGCCGGCGTGCGCGGCTCCGGCTCCGAAACCGGCTCGGCCGCCACCACCGGGACCGGGCGTGACGGGACCGCCTTCAGCACCTCGTCCAAGTCGATCGACGCCGGCTCGCCGCTGCCGAACTCGCCGGCCAGGACGTTGCACGCCTGCCGGCGGGCGCGGGCGTGCAGCTGCTCGGCCGCCCGGGAGCGGTACAGGCTCGCGATGGCCTCCTCTGCCTGGCCGAACCGCTCCTCCAGCTGGGCCAGCTCGAGCCACAGGCGCGCGCTGATCGACGACAGCCCGTGCCGGTCCGTGCTCGCCACGGCTTCCCGGACCAGCTCGATCGCCGCTTCGCCCGCGCCCGAGGGCAGGTGGACGCGCGTTGCGACCGCCAGCCGCAGCCAGCCCATCGGGGCGACGCCCGCCGCGCGCACCGGCTCGGTCAGCACCGGCTCCGCGATCTCGTACGCCATTTCGGTGTCGCCGCGGTCGAGCAGCGTGCTCACCAGCAGCAGCACCAGCCGGATGCGGACGAGGCCGCCCTCGTCCGCGGGGTTGTCGAGCTTCTCCAGGAAGCCGAGGCCGGTCCGGGCCGCGTCGGCGGCCGCCGTCAGGTCGCCGTGGCGCCGCCGGTGCGCCGCCGTGCCGACGCGCAGCAGCGCCCGGACCAGCAGTTGCGTGTCCGCACTCAGCGAGTCGTCGCCGACGACGAGCTTGTCCGCCTCCACCAGCACGCGGTCCAGCTCCGACTTGCGCCCGAGCTGGCCGAGGCAGCCCACCAGGTGGCACAACGCGGCCGCGCGGTGCACCGGCGAAACCACCGGAGCCGTCAGCACCGGCCGCAACGCGGCGAGGCCGGTCAGCGGCACGCCCAGGCTGCGAGCGCAGACGGCGAGGTCGATGCGCAGCCGCGCGGCGATGTCGCCGTAACCCGCGTGCTCCGCCGCGCGCAACGCCGCGACCGCGCGCCCGACCGTGGCCGGGCGCATCCCGAGCCGGACGCGTGCGGACACGACCAGGCTCTCGGCGCGGATCCACTGCTCGTCGGCACTGGCGGCCTCGGCCAGCGCGGCCGCGCGTTCACCGAGGACGAGCGCGAGCTCGGGCGCCCGCAGGTGCAGGGCGTCCGCCCGCTCGATCAGCCGGCCGACTGCGGAGAGGGTTCCCCCGGCATTGGCGGAGCGCCCGCTCTCGGCTGAGAGCGGGCCCGTCCGGTGCTGTTTGCTGGCTTCCACGGGGAAACCCGCCCCCTCAGTCGCGGGTCAGCTTGCGGTGGGTGACACGGTGCGGGCGGGCAGCCTCGGCGCCCATCCGCTCCACCTTGTTCTTCTCGTACCCTTCGAAGTTCCCTTCGAACCAGAACCACTTGGCCGGGTCTTCGTCCGTGCCTTCCCAGGCCAGGATGTGCGTCGCAACCCGGTCCAGGAACCACCGGTCGTGGGAAATCACGACCGCGCAGCCGGGGAACTGCTCCAGCGCGTTCTCCAGCGAGCCCAGCGTCTCGACGTCCAGGTCGTTCGTCGGCTCGTCGAGCAGGATCAGGTTCCCGCCCTGCTTGAGCGTCAGCGCCAGGTTGAGCCGGTTGCGCTCACCACCGGAGAGCACGCCCGCCGGCTTCTGCTGGTCCGGGCCCTTGAAGCCGAACGCGCTGACGTACGCCCGCGACGGCATTTCGGTCTGCCCGACGTGGATGTAGTCCAGCTCGTCGGAGACGACCTGCCAGACGGTCTTCTTCGGGTCGATCCCGCCGCGGTTCTGGTCCACATAGGACAGCTTGACCGTCTCGCCGATCTTGACCACGCCGTCGTCCGGCTCCTCGAGCCCGACGATGGTCTTGAACAGCGTCGTCTTGCCGACGCCGTTCGGGCCGATCACACCGACGATGCCGTTGCGCGGCAGGTCGAACGACAGGCCGTCGATGAGGACGCGGTCGTCGAAGCCCTTCTTGAGCTTTTCGACCTCGACCACGATGTTGCCCAGCCGCGGGCCCGGCGGGATCTGGATCTCTTCGAAGTCGAGCTTGCGGTGCTTGTCCGCCTCCGCCGCCATCTCCTCGTACCGGTCGAGCCGCGACCGGGACTTGGTCTGGCGCGCCTTGGCGTTCGACCGCACCCACTCGAGCTCGGTCTTCAGGCGCTTCGCGAGCTTCTGGTCCTTCTTGCCCTGGACCTCGAGGCGCTCGCGCTTCTTCTCCAGGTACGTCGAGTAGTTGCCCTCGTAGCCGACGACGCGGCCGCGGTCGATCTCCATGATCCACTCGGCCACATTGTCCAGGAAGTACCGGTCGTGGGTGACGGCGAGGACGGCGCCGGCGTAGCGGGAGAGGAACTGCTCCAGCCACAGGACACTCTCGGCGTCCAGGTGGTTGGTGGGCTCGTCGAGGAGCAACAGGTCGGGCGCCGACAGCAGCAGCTTGCACAGCGCGACCCGGCGGCGCTCACCACCGGAGAGGTGCGAGACGCCTTCGTCCGGCGGCGGGCAGCGGAGCGCGTCCATGGCCTGCTCGACGGTCGAGTCGAGCTCCCAGGCGTCGGCGTGGTCCAGCTCCTCCTGGAGCTGGCCCATCTCCTCCATCAGCGCGTCGCTGTAGTCGGTCGCCATCAGCTCGGCGATCTCGTTGTAGCGGTCGAGCTTGGTCTTGATCTCGCCGAGGCCCTCCTCGACGTTCTGCCGGACCGTCTTCTCCTCGTTGAGCTCCGGCTCCTGCATGAGGATGCCGACGGAGGCGCCGGGCTGGAGGAACGCTTCGCCGTTGCTGGCCTGCTCGATCCCCGCCATGATCTTGAGAACGGTGGACTTACCGGCACCGTTCGGCCCGACCACGCCGATCTTGGCGCCGGGGTAGAACGCGGTGCTGACGTCGTCGAGGATGACCTTGTCCCCGACGGTCTTGCGCACCTTCTTCATGGTGTAGATGAACTCGGCCATACCCACGATCGTAGAGCGCACGTGATCGCGGCTCGACGCCGGTCACCACCGGACTACCGAAAGTCAGCCCGAGGTCACGCCGAGGCTACCGAAACGGCCGTTTTCCCGGCACCCGGACAGCGGCTCAACCTCAACTGGAACCCGAGGGTCGCTTGCCCTCGGCGAGGTTCTTCAACATCGCGTTGTAGGCGTTCAGCTCTTCGTCGCCCGTCGCCGCTTCGCGCCGGTCACTCCGCTTCGCCTCGCGCTCGTCCTGACGCGCCCACTGCACCAGCAGCGCGACCAGCACCAGCAGCACCGGCACCTCGCCCGCGGCCCAGGCGATGCCGCCGCCGAGCCGCTGGTCGGTGAGCAGGTCGGTGACCCACGGCAGGTGCAGCTGGCTGTAGAAGGACTGGCCGATCACCGTCTGCTTGCTCATCAGGATCACGCCGAAGAACGCGTGGAACGGCATCGCGGCGAACATCATGCCGAGCCGGCCGAGGTACGGGATCCGCCGCGGCGACGGGTCGACGCCGATCACCGGCCAGTAGAAGACGTACCCGGCGAGCAGGAAGTGCCCGTTCATCACCAGGTGCGCCCAGTGGTACTGCAGCGCGTTGTCGAACAAGCCGGAGAAGTACAGCGCGTAGAACGACCCGACGAACAGCAGCAGCGCGACCACCGGGTGGGTCAGGAACCGCGACACCGGGGAGTGCACGAAAGCGACGAGCCACTCGCGCGGCCCGGGCGGGGCGTCCTTGCCCGCGGCCGGCAGGGCGCGCAGCGCGAGCGTCACCGGCCCGCCGAGCACGAACAGCACCGGCGCCACCATCGACAGCAGCATGTGGTTGCCCATGTGGACGCTGAACATCGCGGGCGCGTACCGGCCGACCCCCGACGACGTCGCGATCAGCAGCACCACGCAGCCGGCGATCCAGGCGATCGTACGGCCGACGGGCCAGGTGTCGCCGCGGCGCAGCAGCCGGCGGACCCCGGCCAGGTACAGGCCGCCGAGCACCAGCGCGAGCGTGCCGTAGACCAGGTCGAACCGGGTGTCGAAGAGCAGCCGCCACACCGTCGGCGCGCCGTCGAGGTCGTAGCCGATCAGCAGCTCGGTGGTGGACGGCTGGGTGATCGCGTCCGCCGGCGGTGGCGTCCTGGCCAGCCCGGAGGCGATGCCGATGGTGACGAACATGATCAGGATCTCGACCGACGCCAGGCGCAGCAGCTGGGCGCCGCCCTTGCCGTCCGTGCCGTCCTTGAGGTTCGCGACACCCTTTTCGCGCTGCTGGTGGCCGAAGACGCCGAGCAGCAGCAGCGCGACCGTCTTGGCCACGACGAGCAGGCCGTAGTCGGTGGTGAACAGGTCGTTCAGGCCGATCCGGACCAGCGCGTTGACCGCGCCGGAGAGCGCCATCACGATCCAGCAGACCAGCGCCAGCTTCGAGAACCGCTGCGCGGCCAGGCTCAGGTGGCTCCCGCGCCGGTACCCCAGCGCGAGCAGCGCGACCAGGCCGCCGACCCACAGGGCCGCCGCGACCAGGTGGAACAGCAGGCTGTTGGTGGCGACGTCGTGCGAGCCGCCGCTGGCGGAGTGCCCGGTGACCGCGACCGGCACCAGCCCGGCCACGGCCAGGACGAACAGCACCGACGTCCAGCCCCAGGACAGCGCGAGCCGGCAGCCGAGCGCGACGAGGACCGCGATCAGCGCCGTCCACAGCCAGGCCTTCGGCTGTTCGATGGCGCCGACGAGGTCGAGCAGCGTCTGCGGGTCGAGGACGTCGCCGAACGGCTTGCCCGCGGTGTCGGCGGCGGTGAAGGCGACCGACAGCAGGGCGGCGGCGAACCACACCCAGGCGGCGATCCCGGCCGCGCGCAAGGCGCCGTAGCCCTCCGGCCCCAGCGTCCCGGACTTCTGCGGCGGCACCAGGAAGGCGGCCAGCAGCAGCGACCCGACGCAGATCACCGACGCGGACTCGGACAGCACGCGCACGACCGTGATGCCGTACTTGGTGACCAGCCCCGGGTCGGGCAGGCCGGCGATGGCGTAGCCGGCCCCGCCGGTGAGCGCGATCAGGCCGATCGCGACGACGGCGGCCAGCAGGACGCCGACCACGAGCAGGGGGAGCACACTGGCCCGGCGCCGGGTGGGGACGTCGGATTTCGTCGCGGACACGCCCCTGAGGGTATGCCCCGCCCCGGTCAGGCCCGTGTGACGGGCAGGATGGGCGCCGTGAAGATGATCCTGCTGCGGCACGCCGAGTCGCTCGGCAACGTCGACGAGCTCGCCTACACGCGGATCCCCGACCACGCGCTGCCGCTGACGGCCAAGGGCGAGCGGGAGGCCCGCGCGGTGGCGCCGGAGATCGAGCAGCTGCTCGGCGGGACGCGGCCCGCGGTGTACGTCAGCCCGTACCTGCGCACCCGGGAGACGTTGCGGCTGCTGGACATCGAGGCCGCGTGCGAGCGGCTGGTGCCGGAACCGCGGCTGCGCGAACAGGACTGGGGCAACCTGCAAGACCCGGCCGAGCAGGAGATCCAGAAGGCGCGCCGGCACGAGTTCGGGCACTTCTTCTACCGGCTGCCGTTCGGCGAATCGGGCGCGGACGTCGACGACCGCGTCGCGGCGTTCCTTTCGGACCTGCGGGTGCGCGAGGAAAATCACCCGGAGACGGTGCTGATCATCTCGCACGGGCTCACGCTGCGGCTGCTGTGCCGCCGGCTCTTCGGCTGGAGCATCGAGCTGTTCGAGTCCCTGTCCAACCCGGCGACCTGCGAATACCGCGTCGTCGAAGAGCAGGACGGCAAGTGGACGCTCGACCGCCCGTTCGCCCAGTGGCGGAACTCACCCGACGGGGAAACCCAGCTTTAGCGGCGCGGTCAGCACCACGCGGGTGCCGTGGCCGGGCGCGGAGTCGATGCGCGCGGCGCCGTCGATTTCGGCCATCCGCGCGTGGATCGAGTTTTCGATGCCGAACCCGGCGCGGCGCGCGCCGAGGTCGAAGCCGGTGCCGTGGTCGCGCACGGACACCGTGACGACACCTTCGCGTTGTTCGAGGCACACCACGGCCTTCGCCGTCTTCGCGTGCTTCAACGTGTTTCGCAGTGCTTCGCGGGTTGCGTCGTGAAGGGCGTTGATGACGGCCTCGGGGACGTCGGCGGGCTTCGCGAGCACGACGAGGTCGACGCGGAGGCCGTCGGCCGTCATCTCCACGGCCAGTGCGCCGAGGCGGTGTTCGATCCCGCCCGGCTCGGCGGGCGCGTCGCCGTCGAGGCTCAGCCGCAGGCGCAGGGCGTGCGCGCGGGCGGTGCGGCGGACCTGGTCGAGGCTGCCCTGCGGATCCAGCGCGTCCCCGGGCGCGGGCAGCGCGAGGGACTCCATCACCTGCAGGACGGTGTCGTGGACGTCGCGGCGGTGGCGTTCCCGCTCGGCGGCCCGGCCGCGCTGCTCACCCAGCCCGAGGGCGAACCGCATGGAGCCGGCGACGAGCAGCACGATGGCCAGCGCCGTCACCGCGGCCGCGACCAGGGCGAGCAGGATCCACGTCGCGGGCGCCGACGTGCCCGACACCGCGGCCATGCCGTACCGCAGCAGCAGCGCGCCGGCGATCGCGACGGCCCCGGCGGGCGCGCCGCGCAGCAAGGTCCAGACCATGACCGTGCCCATGATGTTCGGCCAGGCCAGGGTCGGCAGCGCCGGTGAATGCACCGCGAAGATCGCCGCGGCGAAGCTGGTCACGAGCGTGTACGCGGTATCGGCGGCCAGGACCGGCCGGATGCCGGTGGCCCGGCGGAACACCCAGGCCACTTCGAGGAGGTTCGGGACGAGGTAGAACGCGACCGCGATCCAGAGGACGGGCGCGGTCAGCGGACCGCCGGACCACACGGCCTGCAGGAACAGCGCCAGCCGGAAGGCGACCGGCACCAGCACCAGCCGCGGCACGGCGTCCCGCACGAGCGTCAGCCCCGTCCCGCCGAACCGCCCGCTCCGGCCGGCGAGCGCCCCCGCGCCGCCGAGCAGCACAACCCTCACGACGTCCTCCCCGGATCAAGGCCCCTACCTTGATCAGCCGACCTGAAATGGCAACGTCGCCGTATTCATTTCAGTTTACCGACGGGCTCAGCTTGCCTGGCGCACCAGGAGACTGTCAACGCCCGGGTCGTGGCGGAAAAGCCGATGTCGCCACGGAATTCGCAGGCGGAACGCCTATCGGCCGACCATCGCCGCCGCTTCCTCCCGCCGCCGCGACCGGCGGGCGGCGACCGCGGCGGGCAGGATCAACGCCGCGACGAGCGCGACGAAGACGAACGCCACGTCGTAATCCGTCGCCTGCGCGATCCCGCCGACGATCGGCGGACCGCCGAGGAAGCCGGTGTAGGCGACGGCGGTGACGAACCCGATCTCGCGTTCGCCGCCGGTGCCGTCGCCGCGCTTCCCGGCGTCCCCGGCCAGGCTGAGCGCCAGCGGGAAGGACGCGGCGAGCCCCGCGCCGGCCAGCGCGAACCCGGCGTACCCGACGGCGGCCACCGGGATCGTGGCCGCGGCGACCAGCCCGGCGGCGGCGAGGGTGGCACCCGCGGCGAGGCAGCGGGTGGGGCCGAACCGGCGTTGCGCGAGCGGACCCGCGAGCCGGCTCAGCGCCATGACCAGCTGGAACCCCGCGAACGCCAGTGCCGCGGCGCCCTGGCCGACCCCGCGCTCGACCGTCATCAGCAGCGCGGACCAGTCCGACGACGCCCCCTCGGCGATGGCCGAGCACAGCGCGACCGCGGCGAGCAGCCACAGCACCGGACGCCGGATCGGCGCCCGCGCCGGCGTGGCGACGGGTTCTTCGGTGTGCTCCGGCCGGATGCCGGGGACGTCGCGGATGACCAGGACGAGCACCATGACCGCGACGACGGCGGCGACGGTGAGGTGGCGCGCCGGGGACCAGCCGTGGCCGGCGGCGAGGCCCGCGGCCAGCGAGCCGGCGAGCGCGCCGAAGCTGAACCCCGCGTGGAACACCGACATCACCGGCTTGCCGAGCCGCCGCTCGACGGCGACGCCGGCGACGTTCATCCCGACGTCGAGCATCCCGACGCTCGCGCCGATCACCAGCAGCGCCCCGGCCAGCAGCGGCACGGTGGGCGCGCACCCGACCAGCACCAGCGAACCGGCGGCCAGCGCGGTACTGCCGGCCACGACCGCGCGGGCGCCGGCCCGCTCGATCAGCCGTCCGGACACCGAAGCGGCGGCGAGCATCCCGACGCTGGCGCCGAGCAGGGCCAGGCCGAAGGTCCCCGGCGAGGCGTGCACCTGGGCGGTCAGCGCGGGCGTGCGCGAGGCCCACGAGCCCAGCGCGAGGCCGTTGAGGGCGAACACGGTGAACACCGCGATCCGGTCCCGCATGGCATCCCCCTTCTCGTGCTCCCAGCGTGACTGAAGCGCTTCAGAAAGTCCACTAGACTGTGCCGATGACCCGGCGCCGCCGTCCCACGCTCGACGACGTCGCTTCGGCCGTCGGCGTCTCGCGGGCCACGGTGTCGAACGCCTACAACCGGCCCGACCAGCTGTCCGCGCGGCTGCGCGACGAGGTGCTGCGGGTCGCCGGCGAGCTGGGCTACCCCGGCCCGGACCCGACCGCGCGGAGCCTCGCGACGAGCCGCACGGGTGCGGTCGCGGTCCTGCTGGACACGTCGCTGTCGATGGCGTTCTCCGACCCGGCGTTGTACCTGACGCTGGACGCGCTGACGCGGGTGATCGACCCGCGCGGGCACGCGTTGCTGCTCCTGCCGGGCGGCCCGCCCGCCGAGCGGGTGCGCACCGCGCAGGCCGACGTCGCGATCGCGTATTCGCTGCCCGACGGTGCGCCTGCCCTGGACGCGGTGCGCGCGCGGGGGCTGCCGCTCGTGGTGGTCGACCAGCCGCTGCTGCCGGGGACGGCGCTGGTCGGCTGCGCGGACCGGGCCGGTGCCGCGCTGGCCGCGCGGCACCTGCTGGACCTCGGGCACCGGCGGTTCGGGATCTTCGCCGCGTGCAGCCACGTGCGGCCCGGCGGGGGCCGGTTGACCGTGGCGGAGGCCGCGGCATCGCCGTTCCACGACGTCCGGGAACGCCTCGGCGGGTACCTCGACGAGCTGGGGTCGTGCCCGGTGGTCGTCGAGGAGGCCGGCGGGTTGAGCGCGGAGAGCGCGATGGCGGGGGCGTTCGCGCTGCTCGGGGCGTCGCCGCGGCCGACGGCGGTGCTGTGCATGTCCGACCAGCTCGCGCTGGCGGTGCTCGCCGCGGCCCGTGAGCTGGGGATCGGCGTACCGGGCGAGCTGTCGGTGGCCGGCTTCGACGACAGCCCGCCGTCGCCGTGGTCTTCGCCGCCGCTGACCACGGTGCGGCAGGACCTCGCGACCAAGGGGCGGATCGCCGGGGAACTGGCGCTGGCGGTGCTGGACGGCGGTTCGGCGCCGGCGCCGGTCGAGGTGCCGGTTTCGCTCGTCGTGCGCGGCAGCACGGGCCCCGGCTAGCACCGTCGCCGTCTTCCCGCAAGGCCGTTCCCGGATCTGTGGACAACCATTCCCTTGCCGGGCAGTTGTCCACAGAATCGAAATTGCGGGCTGACAAATCTTCCACCGCCCGCCAATCTGGAATCACAGTCCACCGCGGCCCGGCCGCGATTCCGAAGGGGAAATCCACCATGTCTTCACGTCGTCTTCGTTCCCGTCTGCCGCACATCGTGGTCCTGGCCATGGTCGGCCTGCTGACCAGCGTCGGAGCCGCCCAGGCGAGCACGGATCCCGGCTGCCGCAAGGGCGAGTTCTGCGTGTGGCCGTCCGACGGCTACGGCGGGCAGATCCAGCGGTTCGACCTGCGCACGGCCAATACCGAGGAATGCCTGCCACTACCGGAAGGATTCGACGGGTCGTCGTTCGCGAATCTGATGACCCGCGATGTCACGGTGTACCAGGACGAGGAATGTTCGACCGAGGGCGACTTCGTCACCTACCCGGGTGGCGGCACGTACGTCCCGAACGCGCCGTTCCTGGTCCGCGGCATCCAGATCTGGGAGTAGCCGGATGACCCGGGTCCGCGTCGCCGCTCGCTCCAGGGGTGAGCCGGCTCGCGGCGGCGGCCGGGCCCGACCGGGGCCGCTTCCCGAAGCGGCCCCACCCGTGGGCGCGCCTCAGCGGCGGGGCGCGCCCACGGGCCCCCGCCCTCGGTCAGGTCCGCCCCCCGGGCCGGGCCGAGGGCGCCCGGGGGTGGCGGCACGCACACGGACACCAGGCCGGAGGCTCCGCGGACGCCGGACCACCGGCTGCTCGCCCGCCCCGGCGAGCCCCCTGGGGTCCGGCGCGTGCTCGCCCGGCGTGTGGGGCTTCGCTGCTGCCCTTGAGAAGCCCCACACGCCCACTGGCGGCCTTTCCGGGCTCTGGTTCCGTCCGGAGCGCGCCTGGGGGCTCAGCAGCCCTGCGGGCATGGTCGGGAGGGGGTGTTCGCGCCTTGCCGGGCGCGGATGTTCCGGGCAGGCGTCCAGGACCGGCTCGCCACCCGCTGCGGCGGGCAGGCAGCGGCGCGCGGACGCTCACGGCGCTGCCTGCCCGGCCGCGTGCGGAGCGGGCGAGCAGGGTTCTGGCTGAACACAGCAAGAGCCTTCTGATGGTCAGATTACAGGTTCCGGCCGCGCGGCGAAGCCCACTCGGTCACGCTCAGCACTTCCCCGGATACAGGAGGAGGGATCGCCCCCGCTTTCAGGCAGCACCAGGCCGGTCGCCCCGGCGCGCGCACGAAAATCACAAATTCCGTCGAACGAGACCTGAAACGATTCGCCGGTGTCGAACGATCGAGTGGGTGGCAACGACTAAGCTGCCAGTGCCGGGTCACCGGCAGCTGCCGTCGGCGCGGGCCCTCGTAGCTCAGCTGGATAGAGCAAGAGCCTTCTAATCTCTAGGTCGCAGGTTCGAGTCCTGCCGGGGGCGCCACCAGGGAAGACGCCGTGCGCGACCGCGCACGGCGATCCCTGGCCACGTGACCGGGCGCCACGCCGCCGGCACCGTGGCGGCTCCCACTGTGGACGGTGGCCTGCGAGTGCGCAGCGCCGGAAGTCGTATCGCCGGAGCGGCCAAGTGGCGCAACGGTTCTCCGCCGATTTCCGGTCGAGACAATCTTGTTACCTCCGGTGGCAAATCCGCCGGTTGCGCTTTCCCGCAACCGGGCGATCACCCCCAGCAACCCTCCTCGCGCGAGCGTGCAACAGCGACACGCCGACCCGATCGAGCGAGGCACCCCAGACGAAGGAGACGGAGACACCGTGGACCCCGACGATTCCGGCGGACGGCACCGGCGCCGCCGCGCCAACAGCGCCGCCCGCGCCGTCCTGGACGAGGCCCGGCGGGCCGGGCTCGTCCAACGGCACCTGACGAAGCTGCGGCACCTGACCGACCGGTCACGCACCGGCGGGACCGGACCACTCGCCGAACCGGTCCGCCCGGCGCCCGGCGGCCTGCCTTCGTCCAAACGGGAAGCGCCGCCGCGCACTGCGGAAGCGCCCCTCAGGGCGATCCGGACGACGGCGCCGGCCGTACCGGCACCGCCGACGGACACCGCGGCTTGAGCCGGGCCACCACTGTGGACGGATGACGTCCCGCGGGATGAGCGCGCACTTCGGGAGATGTGCGCGAGCGGGCTGGAACGGCAGCATCGGGCGTGCCGGCCGGTGCTGGCGTGCGCCGGATCGGTCCTGCACAGACGAGAGGCTCCGCGATGGAGAGAACGAAGTTCCAGCTCGACGAGTCCCAGATTCCGACCACCTGGTACAACATTGCCGCCGACCTGCCCGGTGCCCCGCCGGCGCCCGCGCTCAACGCGGCGACCGGGAAACCGCTGACTCGCGACGAGATGGGCGCGACGATGCCGGAGCCCCTCATCGACCAGGAACTGAGCACCGAGCGGGACATCGAAATCCCGGAGCCGGTGCGGCAGCTCTACACCCAGTGGCGGCCCAGCCCCCTCTACCGCGCGCGGCGGCTCGAGCAGGCTCTCGGCACCCCGGCCAAGATCTACTACAAGTACGAGGGCGTCGCCCCGTCCGGCAGCCACAAGCCGAACACCGGGATCCCGCAGGCGTACTACAACAAGCAGGCCGGCAAGACCGGCCTGATCACCGAGACCGGCGCCGGGCAGTGGGGCAGCGCGACGGCCCTCTCGGCCGCGCTGTTCGGGCTGACCGCCAAGGTCTTCATGGTCAAGGTCAGCTTCCAGCAGAAGCCGTACCGCCGGGCGCTGATGGAGTCCTACGGCGCGGAGTGCGTCCCCAGCCCCAGTCCGGAAACCGCGGTGGGACGGGCCATCCTGGCCAAAGACCCCGACTCCCCCGGCAGCCTCGGCATCGCCACCTCCGAAGCGCTGGAGACGGCGGCCACCGACCCGTCGCTCGGCTACGTGCTCGGCAGCGCGGCGAACCACGTGCTGCTGCACCAGACCGTCATCGGGCAGGAGGCCCTGCTGCAGATGGAGCTGGCCGGGGACTACCCGGACGTCATCGTCGGGTGCTCCGGCGGCGGCAGCAACCTCGCCGGGCTCACGTTCCCGTTCATCGGCGCGCAGCTGCGCGGCGGCCCCGCGGTGCGGGTGCTGGCCGTCGAGCCCGCCGCGTGCCCGACGCTGACCCGCGGCAGCATCGCCTACGACTACGCGGACACCGGACGGCTCGGGCCGCTGTTCCGGATGCACACCCTAGGCCACGAGTTCATCCCGCCGCCCGTGCACGCCGGCGGGCTGCGCGCGCACGGCATCGGGCCGCTCGTCAGCCGTGCCGTCGAGGACAAGCTGATCGAGCCGATCGCCGTCGGGCAGACCGGGTGCTTCGAGGCGGGCGTGCAGTTCGCCCGCAGCGAGGGCATCCTGCCGGCCCCGGAGTCGACGCACGCCATCCGCGGCGCGATCGACGAAGCCCTCAAGTGCCGGGCCGAGGGGGTCAGCCGGACCATCCTCTTCGGACTGTCCGGGCACGGGCACTTCGACCTCGTCGCCTACGACAAGTACTTCGCCGGCACGCTCGAAGACGAGGTCGTCGACGAAGCCGCGCTCGACCTCGCGGCGGCGACGATCCCGCGGCTGGACGGGGCCACGTCGTGAGGGTGGCCGTCGTCGACGCGGACGGCATCGCGGCGCACCTGCCCGCGCTGCTGGCCGCGCACGGGCTGGAGACGGTGCTCGTCCGGTCCGAGGCGCCGGACATCCACCTGACCGGCTCGGCGGCCGCCGACGTCCGGCACGAAGGCGACGTCACCGGGACCGCGGAGGCGTTGCGGCGCCTGGACGTCGGCTTCGTGCTGGCCGGGACCGAGTCGGGGGTGCTGCTCGCCGACGAGCTGTCGGCGGCGCTCGGCACCCCGGGCAACGGCATGACCCGGCCGCGGGCGCGCCGCGACAAGCACGAGATGGTGGCGGCGGTGCGCGAGGCGGGACTGGCCACGGCGGCGTCGTTCGCTTCGCCGTCCGGCGACGAGGTCGCCGCGTGGGCGGCCGCGCTCGGCAGCTGGCCGGTGGTGCTGAAGCCGCTGGCCAGCGCCGGCACCGACAACGTCCGGATCTGCCGCTCGGCCGCCGAGGTGCGCACCGAGCACGCGAGGATCCTGGCCAGCACCACGCGGTACGGGGCGCGCAACGAAACCGTGCTGGCGCAGGAATACCTGCACGGCGACGAGTACTTCGTCAACACGGTCAGCCGGGACGGTGTGCACCACGTCGTCGAGGTGTGGCGCTACCACAAGCAGGCCATCGACGGCGATCGCTGGATGTACGACTACGAGCACCCGGTGCCGCTCGAGGACCCGCAGGTGGCCGGCCTGGCCGAGTACACCCTGGGCGTCCTGGACGCGCTCGAGATCCGCAACGGCGCCGGGCACACCGAGGTGATGCTCACCCCGGCCGGGCCGGTGCTGGTCGAGTCCGGGGCACGGATGGGTGGTTCGCACCAGCCGTCGGTGATCTCGCGGTGCATCGGGACCAACCAGGTCGAGTGCCTGGCACGGGCGGTGGCCGAAGGGGTGACGCGGCTGCCGACGTACCGGCCGCGGTCGTTCCTGCGTTACGTCACGCTGATCAGCCCGGGCGACGGCGTGGTGCCGGACGAAGCGGGGTTCGCGGCGGTGCGCGCGCTGCCGTCGTTCGTCGACCTGGTGCTGACCACCCCGGCCGGCCGCCGGGTGCAGCGGACGGTCGACCTCGCCACCTCGGTGGGTTACGTCTACCTCGAGGCGGACGACCCCGAGCAGGTGGAGCGGGACTACAAGCAGCTGCGTGAGTACGAACTGAACGGGCTCTACACAGGTGAGGTGACCAGGTGACCAAGGCGATCACGGAAATCGGCGAGCTGGCGGACATCCCGGCGGAGTGGGTGCACGTCGAGAAGCGCATCCACCCGGGCGAAGACCTGCGGCTGCCGGGGGCGTACCTGAAGTGGTACGACATCCGCGAGGCCGGCGAAGAGGCCGCGCCGTCGATCAGCGAACAGGCGCGGCAGTACCTGCGCGACCAGGCGGAGGCGGGCGAACTGGAGTTCCAGAACGAACTCGGCTACGCGATGCTCCACCACGACGGCGGTTACTACCTGATCGTCGGCCTGTGGCGCAAGGACGAGCTCTGGACGGGCATCTTCTTCCTGGACGGCGACGAGTTCAAGCGCTACCCGGTGAAGCCCGGCGCGTTCCGGGCCACGCAGAACGTGGTGGAGCTGGACGCCACGGCCCACGAGCGCCGCGCCTGGGCCCGTTTCCTGCGCTCGGACCGCGACGAAGCGGCGAAGCGCACGTACATCGAGGACTACTGCACCGGAGTCGTCGGCGTGCCGTGATCCCCGCACCCGGCGACCGGGCCCGCTCCCAGCCGGGGGCGGGCCCGTTCTCGTTCGCGCGGCCGGAGGATTTCGCGCAGCCGGAGGATCCCGCGCAGCCGGAGGATTTCGCGCGAACGGGCTCCCGTGCCGGCACGGGAGCCCGTTCGCGGACGAAGCAGGTTCAGTCGGCCACCTCGCGGGTGTGGACCTTGATGTCCGCCACCCGCGCGCGGCTGTACTCGATCGCCGCCGTGGTGTCCGGGGCTCGGACCGCTACGTGCCCCAAGCCGTCCCAGGAGCCGTCCAGTGAGCGGACCACGTCGCCCGCGGCTGCTCCGCCCAGGTCCACGGCCAGCGTTGCCGGGTCCGAGGTCACCTCTTCCACTCCCGCTATCTCCACGATCTCGCCCGGCTGGGCCACCGCCAGCCAGCTCGCCGCCGCGCCTTCGGCCGGCGGGGCCGGCGACACCGGCTCGACCAGGCCGTGCGGCCACTTCATCGTCAGCTCGTGCATGTCCACCCCGTGGACCTCGTGCACCAGCTCGTTGATCAGCGCGCCGCCGATGCGGTTCTGGGACTCGATCACCACCGGGCCGCGGGGGCCGAACTTGAACTCCGTGTGGCTCGGGCCGTCCGGGTAGCCCAGTGCGTCCAGGAACGCCGGGATCATCCGCTCGACCGCGGCCACCTCGGCCGCGGACAGGCGGGCCGGGACGGCGTGGCCCGCGTGGACCACCGTTCCCGGCAGCGTCACCGCCTCCGTGATCGCCAGGACCGTGTGGCGGCCGGCGAACGAGAACGCTTCGGCGCTGTACAGCGTTCCGTCGACGTACTCCTCCATGATGTACTCGTCGAGGTCGTACTGGCCGAGGAACGGGTGGCCGGAAACGTCGCGCTCGTTCGAAACCGCTTCGTACACCGCGGGAACGTCGGCGGCGCTGTCGACGCGGTGGACGCCGAAGCTCGCCGTTCCCGCGCCCGGCTTGACGATGAACGGGTAGCCGTAGCACGCTCCGAACGCCGTCAGGCCGGCGCTGTCCGTCATGACCTCCGCGCCGATCACCGGGACGTCCGGGTCGGCCACCTCCGCCAGCCTGCGGCGCATCACGTACTTGTCGGTGAACCGGTGGCTCACCTCGTACGACGGGCCGCCGAGGCCGAGCAGGTCGCGGACCCGGCCCGCCGGGTCGAGGCCGGGCTCGGTCAGCGACACGACCTCCGTGAAGCCCCACGCCCGGTGCGCCGCCTCGGCGAGCGGGCGGAAGGTCTCCCAGTCGGTGTAGTCCGCGAGGACCGCGCCCACCACCTGCGAGCCGTACTCCGGCTTGAACTCGGCCGGGAACTGGACGTACACGACCTCGAGGCCGGCCGCCTTCGCCGCGTGGAAGTGCTTGGGGTTGCCGCCGATGAGCAGGATGCGTGGCGCCATTTCGCTGGTCACTCCTGAAAGGGGCTCAGACCGGTTCCGGTTCGGGCTCGGGTTCCACCGCCGGCGGGGGCTGCACCGGCTTCTCCGCGCGGACCGACGGCAGGCACAGGCACAACACACCGCCGAGGACGCAGGCGACGCCCGACAGCGCGACCACCTGCGAGCCGGTGAAGTGCTCGAGCAGCAGGCCGCCGAGTGCGGCGCCGGTCGGCGAGGACGCGACGATCACCGAGCGCCGGGCGCCGAACACCGCGCCGTACTGCTCGGACGTGACCGCGTTCTGGATGACGCTGATCTCGGTCGACGCGTACGGTGCCCACACGAACCCGCCGACGAACATGATCACCAGCGCGAGCGGCAGTGCGTGCACGAAGACCAGCGGCAGCAGGATCAGGCCCCACAGCGTCGCGCCGACCGCGTTGACCACCGCCGGGCGGAAGCGGGCCAGCCGCGGCACCATCACCAGGCCCAGCAGCGCGCCGACGCCCATCGCCGACCACATCGCGCCGTAGCCCGCGCCGCCGGCGCCGAGGTTCTGCTCGGAGAACACCGGGATCGCGGTCAGCAACGGGCCGTAGGACAGGAAGTAGATGATCGTCAGGATCATCATCGCGCGGACCACCGGCACGGTGATCAGCGGGCCGAACCCGGCCACGAAGCTGTTCTTCTTCGGCGACCGCGACGGCGACGCGGGGACGACGACCAGCGCCGGGTTCACCCGCACGCCGAGCACCAGCGCCGTCGCGACCAGGCACATGATCGCCGGGATGAACAGCGACCAGATCCCGATGAAGCCCGCGAGCGAGCCGCCGAGGACCGGGCCGACGAGGTAGGGGAACTGGTCGCCGATGGTCAGGACGCCGTTGGCCACCTGCAGCTCGCGGCGCGGGATGAGCAGCGGCGTGATCACGCGGGTGCCGACCTTGGCCAGCGGGTTGGTGACGCCCATGACGAGGCACAGGCCGAGCACCACGGGGACGCTGAACGTGCCGACCACCGACAGCAGGGCGATCCCGCCGATCGCGATGCCGCGGATGGCGAACCCGATCGCGGTGAGCTTCACCGGGGACCAGCGGTCGAACCACGCGCCCAGCAGCGGACCCGAGACGATTTCCGGAGCACGGCGGAAGAGCACCGCGAGGCCGGCCAGCGCCGGGGAGCCGGTTTCCACCAGCACGATCCAGATCAGGGCGACGGAGGCGAACTCGTCGGCGGTCTCCGAGAGCAGGCTGCTCACCGTGAGCTTGCCCAGGCCGGGGAACCGGCCGAGCACCGACTGCTGCCACCGGCTCCGGACGGAACCGGGCGCCAGATCCACCATCACTGCTCCTTCCGGGTCGTGCGTCCACCGTCCTCCCGCGCGACGGCGGACCGCATCTCCCTCCGTGCCCGGGTGATCACGCCGCCTTGCCGACCCCGGTCTCGTCGGCCGCCTCGGCGACGAGCGAGCCGCCCGCCGTCTCGTAGCGGCTCGCGAACAGGGCCGGGTGGGCCGCGCGGATGCCGTCGACCACCAGCTCGTACGGGAAGTCGTCGAAGTCGCCGTGGTCGTGGAGGAACTCCATGTACCGGCGGCCCTTGCTGTCGTACGGGTGCGACATGCTGTCGGCCGTTCCGTCGAACTCCAGCGGCGTGATGCCGTAGAGCCGGCACAGCAGCTTGGTGAACACCGGGGTCGCGCGGACCCACTTGCCGTCCAGGTGCACCGAGTTCAGCGCGTGGAAGCGGAAGACGTCGCCGCCGACCAGCTCGCGCAGGCGCGGCGACGCCAGGTGGTTGCGGACGTCGGTGAGCGCGATCCGGCTCGGCACGCCCACCGCGCGGCACACGGCGGCGTACACGATGGACTTGTGCACGCAGAACCCGCGGCCGCGGGCGATGATCGCGCTGGCCTGGAGGCCGGCGCGGCTCAGCGCCGCGCCGTAGACCTCGTAGTGCAGCTTGTCGCGCACCGCGTAGTACAGCGCGACCGCCTTCTCGGTCGGCGTGGTTTCCGTGCCGTCGAGCGCCTGCCCGACGAACTCCTGCACGACCGGGTGGTCGTGGTCGAGGAACGGGGTGACCCCGAGCAGGTCTTGCGGAGGCGTCTCGGCCACCATGTCGTCCTTCTTCCGGTTCACGGCGCTGGTCAGCGCACTCCGAGCATTCTGGCGACCTTGTCCCGCTGGACCTCCGACGTGCCCGAGTAGATCGTGCCGCCGGTGGCGTCGCGCAGTTCCTTCTCGATCCCGAACTCGCTGAGGTAGCCGCGGCCGCCGAAGATCTGCACGGCGTTGGTCGCCGACCGGACGTTGGCCTCGCTGGCCAGCACCTTGGCCATGGCCACGGCCACCATCACGTCTTCGCCGGCCTCGAACCGCCGCGCGGTGTCGTAGAACCAGTTGCGGGTGGTCTCCAGGTCGATCTTCATCTCCACGATCTTCGCCGCGATCAGCTGGCAGGAAGCGATCGGAGCGCCGAACTGCTTGCGGGTCTTCGCGTAGTCGATGCTCTGCTCCAGGCGGAACTCCATGGCCCCCAGACTGATCGCGAAGGACAGGAGCACCTCCCACTTCATCACGTAGTCGAGCAGCAGGAAGCCCTTGCCCCGGCGCCCGACCATGTTCGCCGCGGGCACCACGCAGTCGGTGAACGTCAGGTTCCCCAGCGGCGACGTGCGCAGGCCCATCTTGTCGACCGGCGGCCCGGTCTCGAACCCCGGCGTGCCCCGCTCGACGGCGAACACGCTGATGCCGAGCGGGCCGGTGCCGGGCGAAGTCCGGGCGTAGACCAGGACGACGTCGGCGACCGGGCCGTTGGTGATGAAGAACTTCCTGCCGTTGATGACGTAGTCGTCGCCGCGGAGCTCGGCCGTGGTCTGCATGGCCGCCGCGTCGGAGCCGCCGTGCGGCTCGGTGATCGCGTGCGCGCAGATCACCGAGCCGTCACACACCTTCGGCAGCAGCCGGTGCTTCAGTTCGTCGGTGCCGAACCGGTGGATCGGCACGCCGGTGCTGACCAGCTGCGTCGAGATCGAGAAGCCGAGCCCGCCGTCGCGGCAGTGGTAGCCGAGGCCCTCCAGCACGTGCATGGTGGTCGGCAGGTCGTGCCCGCCGCCGCCGTACTCGGTGCCGAACGGCAGGCCGAACAGCCCCGACGCGCCGATCTCCGGCCAGAGCCCGGCGGGGAACTCCGCCTCGCGGTCGCGCCGGAGGTGGTCGGCACCCCAGGCCTGGAACGCCTCGGTGTAGCCGTCCCGCAGCGCCTGTTGCTTGTCGGTCCACTGCTGCATCGGGGGAGCTCCGGCTCAGTAGTTCGAGTATTCGTCGTCGAGGTTGTGCGATTCGTCGCCGATCAGGGCCGGCGTGAACATGCAGACCAGCACCATGTCCTCGTGCGGCGACGCGATCAGGTGGTGCGGGTCGTGCTTGTCGAGGGCGTAGATCGTGCCGACCTCGATGACGTGCTCGTCACCCGCGGAGTCGATGACCTTGCCGCTGCCGGCGATGCAGTAGCACGCCTCGAGGTGGTTCTTGTACTCCAGCGCCGAGTCGGTGCCGGCCCGCACGACGGTGTGGGTGACGGTGTAGCCCATGCCGTCCCGAAGCGTGAGGAAGCGGTGGCTCAGGCCGTTGCCCCACTCGACGCCTTCGGTCTCCGAAAGCTTGCGGATGATCATCGTTCAGGCCGCCTTTCCGAGCTGGTCCGAGCCGGACCGGCCGGCCGCCGAGTGCAGCTCGACGAACCGGGTGATCGAGGTGAGGGAGGTGAAGTCCTGCTCGACGATCTCGACCTCTTCCATCGGGATCTCGAACGTGGCCTCCAGCCAGGTGACCACGCGCAGGAGGCCCAGGCTGTCGATCACGCCGTTGGCGCGCAGGTCGTAGTCGGCCTCCAGCTCCTCCGGGGCGACCCCCGGCAGGAACTCGTCGAGGACGTACTGCTTGATCCGGTCGGCACTGCTCATGTCAGCTCCCGTTCAACAGGTCTCGGATGACGGCTTTGCGGTCGGTCTTGCCCGTCGACGTCGTCGGCAGCGGGTCGTCGACCACGCGGATCGTGGTGGGCAGCGCGGCCCGCGCCAGCCGCTGACCGCAGAACTGCCGCAGCGCGAGCACTCCGAGCGGCTCGGTCGTGTCGCGGCGGACGACCGCGTGGATGACGAGCCCGGCGACGTCGTCGGGCACCGCGACCACCGCCGCGCCGGCGATCCGCTCGTGCCCGAGCAGGACCTGCTCGATCTCCTCGAGGTTGACCCGCACGCCGCGGACCTTGACCTGGGAGTCGGTGCGCCCCACGAGGGTGAACACGCCGTCGGCGTCGCGGTGGACGAGGTCACCCGAGCGGAAGTAGACACGGCCGTCGGCGCGTTCGACGAACTTGTCCGCCCCGCCGCCGACGGCGTACCCGGCCGTCTGGAACGGCGTGGACACGAGCAGCTCACCGGTGGCCGGGCCGTCGACGACAACGTCGTCGGCGTCGAGCACGAGCGCGGCGACGCCGGGCAGCGGTCGGCCGATCGGCAGCGGGCCCGCGGCGGCCGGGTCGCCGATGATCTCGTGGATGAAGCTGTCGTTGGTCTCGGTGGCACCGTAGATGTTGTAGAACCGGGCGTTCGGGAACAGCCGCGGCAGCTCCGGCAGCAGCTTCGCCGGCATCTTGTCGCCCGTCACGATCACGTGCGTCACCGTCTCGAACGGCTCGCCGTCGTGGGCGTCGGCCAGGAGCCGGTAGAGCATCGGGACGGACTGGACGACCTCGACGGCCTCGGTGCGGATCAGCTCGGCGAGGTGCTTGCCGTTGGTCGCCCGCTCGGGCTCGACCAGCACCGTCGTACCGCCGGCCTTGAAGGTGGCGCGCAGGTCGAGCAGGCACAGGTCGAAGTTGAACGGCGCGTAGTTCAGCACCACGGTGCCCGGCCGGAGGCGGAACTTGGTGACCGCCCACTCGGTGAACCGTTCCACCGCCTGGAAGCTCAGCGGCACCACCTTCGGCAGCCCGGTGGAGCCGGACGTCGTGAAGATGAACGACGTCGCGTCCGGGCTGACGTCGGGACCGGTGATGCCGTCGAGCCCGGCGAGGTCACCGTCCGGCGGGACGGCGGTCGTGTCGATCTTGTGCACCCGCAGCCCCCCGACGCCCGCGGCGGGCTCCGCGGTCAGCACGTCGGTGCAGTCCGCTTTCTCCAGCAGCTCTTCCAGCGCCGTCGCACCGAGTTCGGTGGACGGCAGCATGAACGGGCGGCGCGCGAGCAGGCAGGCGACGATCAGCGCGACGGTGCGCGGAGTCTTCGCGGCGTGCAGCGCGACGCGGGCGTCGGACGGCAGCTGCAGCGCCGCGAGCCCGTTGTAGGCCGACATCGTCATGGCGCACAGTTCGGCGTACGACACCCGGTCGCCGCCCATCACCAGCGCGGTCGACTCCGGCCGGTTGCGGGCGAAGTCGGCCAGACAGCCGAGCAGCGAACGCGAATACGGCACAATGCTCTCCAACCCAGCCGGGCGCGCGGCGACCACGGTCGCGCGCCAACCAGTCACCCCAGCTCCCCCACGGGAAGTCCATTTCGGACTTCGGCGGTGCCCGGCCCGGGCACCGCCTGGACACACCGTAGCTTCGCGACCGAGTGACTGGCTTCTCGCGCAGTGCGGCTCCGCTCGACCCGATGAGTCCCGTGTGGACCGTCCGACCAGGACTCCGCCGCCACCGCCGCGCTCGGCAACGGCCCCGGCGTTCGATCGCCGGCGGAGTTCGGGCACCTTCTCCCGGCGTGCGCGCTTTCCCGGTCCGGCGACGGCAGCGCGCTAACGTGAACACCGTGTGCGGGCCGCCGGAGTGAGGGAAGCACCGATGCCGCGAAGCGAGATGGACGACCGGCTGCGGCTGATCTTCACCTGCTGCCACCCGGTGCTGCCGCGCGAGGCGCAGATCGCGTTGACGCTGCGGCTGGTGTGCGGAGTCGGTACCGGCGACATCGCGCGTGCGTTCCTCGTACCGGAAGCGACGGTGGCCGCCCGGATCAGGCGGGCGGAAGAGAAGATCTCCGCCGTGGGTGCCGCCTCCCGCGTCCCGGCGGCGAGCGAGCTGCCGGACCGGCTGGACGCGGTGCTCACCGTCATCCACCTCCTGTTCACCACCGGGCACACCGCGCCGTCCGGGGACGCGCTGGTGCGCGAGGACCTCGTCGACCGCGCGCTGGGCCTCGCCCGGCTGCTGCGCGACCTCATGCCGGACGAACGCGCGGTCTGGGGACTGCTCGCGCTGCTCCTGCTCACCGACGCCCGGCGCGCCACCCGCACCGACGCCGGTGGCCGGATCCTCCTGCTGGAAGAGCAGGACCGTTCGCGGTGGGACCGGGCCGCCATCGCCGAGGGCCACCGGCTGGTCCTCGACGCGATGCGAGCGGGCCGGCCGGGGAAGTTCGTGCTGCAGGCGGCCATCGCGTCCGTGCACGCGCGGGCACCGAGCTACGCCGAGACCGACTGGGCGCAGATCGTGGTGCGCTACGACCAGCTGCTGCAGGTCTGGCCGTCTCCGGTGGTGGCCCTCAACCGCGCCGTCGCGGTGTCCATGGTGGACGGTCCCGGGGCAGCGCTGCGCGAGGTGCGGGCCCTGGAGGAGGACGGCAGGCTCGACGGCTACCACTACCTGGCCGCGGCGAAGGCCGACCTGCTGCGGCGGCTGGGCCGCTCCGCCGAAGCGGCGGCCGCGTACCGCACGGCACTGGACCTCGCCGGCAACGACGCGGAACGAGCGTTCCTCGCCGGGCGGCTCGAAGAGGTGACCTCCGCCTGACCCGTCGGCTTCGGAGGTGGCGGAGCGGAAGCACCCGACCAGACCAGCATCGCGGGCCGTCGACACGCCGAACGGGCCGTTGCCCGGTCGACGGACAACGGCCCCGTGCTCCGCTTCCCGCTGTCAGGCGGCGCGGTCGGCGGCGCTCCCGCGGGTCGCGCTCGCGTCGTGGCGCGGGCTGTTCTGGTACGCGGCCAGCCGCCACTCGCCGTCGTGCCGGACGACCAGCCAGGACGCCCGGATCGCGCTGCTCTCGGAGACCTCGGTCTCGCCCTTCTCCAGCACGCCGCCGTGGCTCAGCAGGATCGCGACGTCCGGCCCGAGCACCCGGATGCTGATCGGCTTGCCGACGACCTGGGTGTCCTTGTAGCGGCCCTCGAACGCGTCGGCGAAGTAGGAGCAGACCTCCTCCTTGCCGTTGCAGAACACGCCGGGCAGGATCAGGGTGCCGTCCTCGACGAACAGGCCGGCGATCGTGTCCGCCTCCCCGTAGGCCCACCCGGCCACCATGCGCTGGGTCAGCGCGGCGATCGCGGCTGCGTCCGAATCGGTGGTCATACTGGAATTCCTCTCTGGTGGTCGACGAACCGGATCAGATGTAGAGGGTGTTGGGTTCGAGCCCGCACAGCACCCGGCCGTAGAGCTCGGCGTTGGTGTTCGGGTGCATGAGCGCGTGCTGGTTGACCGCCTGGATGTCCCGGTTGATCCGCTGGATCGGGATCCCGCTGTAGATGGAGGACCCGCCGCTCGCCGTGGCGTAGATGTCGATCGCCTCCTTGGCCAGCCGGACGGTGGCGCCGACGTCGGCACGCGAGCGGGCGCGCTCCTCGAGCTTCCACTCGGTGCCCTCTTCCGCCTTGGTGTCGACCAGCTTCGCGAGGCGCTGCGCGTGGAACTCCGCCTCGTCGGTCTTGTTCGCCGCCTCGGCCACCTGGAAGTGGGTGATCGGCGCGTGGCGCTGGCTCTCGTAGGCGGTGTAGGTGATCTTGCGCTCCGGCATCCGGCTCATGAACGCGTGCTGGGCGCCCTTGGCCATGCCGACCAGCGTGCCGACCGACGCCGCGGAAGCCACCGGCAGCAGCGGCGCGCGGTAGACCGGCGACGACGCGTTGCGCTTGGAGGCGATCTGGCCCTGCAGCACGGCCGGCAGCGGCAGGACGCGCTCCGCCGGGATGAACAGGTCCCGCGCCACCGTGCTGACACTGCCGGTGCCCCGCAGGCCCGACGTGTGCCAGTCGTCGATGACCAGCAGGTCCGACAGCGGCACCAGCGCCATCACCGGGTACGGCTCGCCGTCCGGCGGGACCAGGATGGCGATGATCTCCTGCCACTGCGCGTGGTGCGCTCCGCTGATGAAGCCCCACTTGCCGTTCACGAGGATGCCGCCGTCGACCGGCTTGGCCATCGCCGACGGGCTGAGCGTCCCGCACACCCGCACGTCCGGCGTCGAGAACACCTCGTCCTGCACCTGGTCGGGGAACTGGCAGGCCATCCAGGTCGGGATCCAGTACACCGACGCCACCCACGAGGTGGAGCCGCACCCCTGCCCGAGTGCGGTGCCGACCTCGAACAACGTCTGGCTGTCCACTTCGTACCCGCCGTAGTGCTTGGGGCGGCGGAACTTGAACACACCGGCGTCGGCGAGCGCCTCGATGGACTCGTCGTGCAGCCGCCGGTTCTCCTCCGCCCAGGACGCGTGCTTGCGCAGGAGCGGGATCAGATCCGACGCCTTGCGCACGAGTTCCTCGCGCGCGGGGATCGTGGTAGCCAAGATATCCTCCAAGCAACGGAAGCGGACGAGAACGGACAACTGGTCGCGAAGCTCGGCCGGCATCCGCAGGTCTTCGGTTCGAGCCTCTCCCGGGCGGAGGGGCCGGTGCGTCTCCGGACTTGCGGTTCCGGTCCGAGGCGACGGATTACGCGAGTCAGTGGTGGTCTTCGAGGCCGAACCGCGCCTTGGCGAGCTCACGGTTGACCATCGTGTTCATCGCGACGGCGATGCCGGCGTGGCTCTGCAGCGTGGACAGGTCCCGCCACACCCGTTCGATGCGCTGGCCCCTGGTCACCGCGCTCGAACCGGCGGTCGGGAACACGTGCTGCTCGACCGCCGCCCAGCTCAGGCGGATCACCTCGCGGCACATGGTGGCGATGCGCCAGTCCTGCTCGGCGGTGAACGCCTGCGGCCCCTCCGCGCACAGGTCCTGCCACCGGGACACCGTCCCGGCGACGGCGGCCTCCGCGGTCGCCAGCTTGCCGGTGGCTTCTCCGTACCAGCGCTGGAAGTCCGGGTCCGCCGCCCGGCTGACGATCGGCGGGTACATGGTGGTGCGGGTGCGCATCAGGTGCTCGTACTCGTCCAGCGCGCCCTGGGCGATGCCGACCGCGAGGAAGGCCGCCTCGAGGAAGGCGAAGCTGACCGGGCCGCCGCCGTACTGCGGGTTGATGTGCAGCCGCACGCCCGGCGTGTCCTGGGTGACCTGGTACTGGCTCTGGTGGATCGGCAGCGTCTGGTCGTCGGGCACGTGCGCGTTGTCGATCACGAGGCTGTGCGAGCCACTGCCCTTGAGGCCGAGTTGCCTGCCCCAGTCGTCGAGCCGGCGGAACTGGTCGCTCGACACGACGAACAGCAGCACCTCCGGCTCGTCGCCCTCCTCGGGCGCGACCAGCGTGTGGCCGATGAAGTGGGTGGCGTACGGCGCGCCGGAGCAGTAGCCCCACGTGCCGTCGACGACCCAGCCGCCGTCGGGGTGGCGCTCCGCGGTGCCGCACGGCAGCACCGTCGACGGCGCGATGAAGTCACCGCCGGAGAAGATCTCTTCCTGCACCCGCTCCGGGAACACGGTCGCGGCGAACACCGCGTGCACCGCGCCGAGGCAGTACATCCACCCGGTCGACGGGCAGCCCCGTGCGAGCGTCCGCACGACCTGGAAGAACGTGTCGACGCCGAACTCGTAGCCGCCGTACCGGCGGGGCACCAGGATCCGGTAGAAGCCGGCCTTCGAGAAAGCCTCGTGGACGTCCGCCGCGTAGTAGGTCCGTTCTTCGACCTCGGCCTGCCGCGCGACCAGCGTCGGGGCGATCGCCTCGGCCCGCGCGATCACGTCCGCCGGGGTGAGATCGGGCTCCGGCGGCAGCGGATATCCGTTGGCAGGATTAATCGCCGTCACTGTCATCGCTGCGCGATCCTTTTCTCGAGGGGCAATGCTGTGCGAAAGCCGTCCATTCCGCGCGGGCGCACCCGAATCCTGCCTCGGATCATCACATTCGCCCGGCACCGGGCGCATCTCCCCGATTGCCCGGCGGGCGCGTCCGGCCACGACCCGGCCCGGTCACCGCCGGCCGCACCTTTCGACGTGCGGTGTCGTGGCGAAGCCCCCGCCGGTCGGCCGGCGAGGGCTTCTCCTTTTCCGTGACGGCTACGCCGCGGCCCGGTCGTCGTCCGGCGGCTTGATCGCGACGACGGTGCCCGCGCGCTCCTTCGCCTTCTTCTCCTTGTCCCGTTTGGACACCGAGAAGCGCCGCATGATCGGGTGCTCGACCAGCGTGTACTGCAGCCACGCGACGAACAGCGTGACCACGAAGATCGCCGCCATCTCGGCGAGCGCGCCGCCGAGGGTGGTGGCCGGGCCGAACACCGTCATGTAGCCGTACCACAGCAGCAGGCTGTGCCACATGTAGAAGGCGAACGACACGTCACCGAGCCAGACCATCGGCCTGCTGCCGAGCCAGCTCTTCTTGCCCTCCGCGTCCGCCTTGGCCGTCGCGGCGATGAGCAGTCCGAGCGGCACGACCATCAGCGCCACCAGCCCGAAGGTGTGCGGCACGAACTGCGACGCGCCGTAGGCGATGGCGACCAGCACGGCCGAGCCCGCCCGGCCGAGCGGAAGCCGTTGCCCGGTCAGGACGATGCGGGCCAGCAGGATGCCGACGGTGAAGTCCAGCATGCGCGGCAGCGGAGCCTGGTAGATGCTCCAGATCTCCAGGTCGGTCACGTCGGAGTAGTCCAGCAGCGGCGCCGACGGGAACAGCGTGGTCAGGAAGGGGATGGTGAAGATGACCGCCACGAGGGCGCCGACCCAGGCCCACAGCCGGTTCGGCCGGATCTTGCCGATCCACCGCACCACGAGCGGGAAGGAGATGTAGAACAGCAGCTCGCAGGACAGCGACCACGCCACGCCGTTGTAGTTGCCCCGGACGTTCATGTCCGGCGCCCACGCCTGGAGCAGGAAGACGTTGAGGATCGCGTCCCGTCCGTTGAGGACGACGTCGTCCACGAACGCCAGCAGCAGGGCCGCGGCGATGAAGGTGGTCAGGTGGTTGGGGAAGATCTTGAAGATCCGCCGGCGCCAGAAGGCGCGCGTCGTGTCGGAGGGCCGGAACGACCAGGTCAGCACGAACCCGCTGAGCAGGAAGAAGAAGCCCACGCCGAGGAAGCCCGCCTGCCACAGGACCTTGTTCATCGTGGCCTGCACACCGGGGTACATGCCGATGAACCCGGTGTGGAAGGCGAAGACCATGAACGCGGCGATGAACCGCATGCCCGTCAGCGACCGCAGCTGCGCCGGCCGGGATCCGGTGCGTAACGGACCCCCGTCACCCTTCGTCGTTCTGTCCATCTGGCGTGTCTCCATTTCTCACGAACTGTCCGTCGCCGATTAGTCACGCGCTGCCAAGTTGTGTTACGCTGTGACTCGTCGGCGTCTGGTTGGTGACCGCCAACCCACGAATCCGGCGTTGTGCGAAATGCCAACGCGACAGACAACATTTCGATGTCTTGTGCATTCTTCCTCGCGGCTTTGCCCGCCGACCTCTTCCAGCGTGCTCCGTGGCCTGCTGTTGTGCACTCGCGCTGAGGCGCCACCGGCCCGTGCCCGGATCCGCACGGTGAAAGACCCATTCCTACGCCGGTGTGGTGATGATGGGTGCGTCGCCTGACGGGCTCGCGTGCCGGAAGACCCCCGTACCCCGAGGCGGCCGGGACGCCGTGTCGGTCTGCTCCCGGGTTCTCGAACTAGGAGGTCGGATGAAGGCAACGGTCATTCCGGAAGTGAACGCCGAGTGGGTGCTCCAGGACGTGCCGACCCCGGCGCCGGGCCCCGGCGAGGTGCTGATCAGGGTGCGGGCGTCCGGGCTGTGCGGCAACGACGTCGCCGCCTCCAAGGGTTTCATCCCGTTCCCGGCCATCTCCCCGGCCATCCCCGGCCACGAACCGGTCGGCGAGGTCGTGGAAACCGGCGCGGGCGTCACTTCCCGCGCGGTCGGCGACCGCGTCGGCGTCACCTGGATCCGGGGCACCTGCGGGCGGTGCGACTACTGCCGGCTCGGCAGGCCGGTGAGCGGCACGGCCGCGCTCCTGTGCGCCGCGCCCGTCTCGACCGGCTTCACCGTCCAGGGCGGCCAGGCCGAGTACCTGGTCGTGGCCGCGGACCAGACCGTCCGCATCCCCGACGCCCTGAGCGACGTGCTGGCCGCGCCGGTGCTCTGCGCCGGCTACACCAGCTGGTCGGCCATCCGGGCGGCCGAGGTGAAGCCGCACGAACGGATCGCCGTGGCGGGCATCGGCGCGCTCGGCCACCTCGCCGTGCAGTACGCGAAGGCGTGCGGCTTCGAGACCGTCGCGATCACGACGTCGCCGGACAAGCACGACCTCGCCCGCGAACTCGGCGCGGACCTGGTCGTCGCCGACGGCGGGCAGCTGCGTGAAGCGGGCGGGGCCGACGTCATCATCGCCACGAACCCGTCCCACGTCGCCGCGGCGGAGTCGCTCGCCGGGCTCCGCGTCGGCGGGAGGCTCGTGCTCGCCGGCATCGACGGGCAGAACGCGTTCGGCATTCCCAGCGCGGCGACGCACCCGTTCTTCGCGCTGGACCAGAAGGTGCTCGGCGCGACGCACAACGGCCCCGAGTTCCTCCGTGAGGCGCTCGACATCGCCGCGAGCGGCAAGGTCACCCCGCTCGTGGAGACCTTCGCCAAGGAGGACATCGCCGAGGCCGTCGAGAAGGTCAGCAAGGGCGAGGTGCGCTTCCGCGCCGTCATCGAGTACTGAGCCGCACGCGAAGGCCGGGTCACCTCGATCGAGGTGACCCGGCCTTTGTCGTGGGTCAGGCAGCTTTCGGCAGATCCTTCGGCCCCGCGCCGGCCGGCGGCGCGGTGTCGAGCCAGGACGGGCCCGGCTCCGGGGTGCGGAACGCGTGGCGCAGCACCCGCCGCACGGTCCCCGGCTTGAACAACGCCTCGGGCGGGTCGATCAGGCCGGCCACCCGCATGAACGCCTCGGTCACCTTCGGGTCCTTGGTCGCCGCGTACTGCAGCCGCGCCATGTAGGCGTTGGCGATCTTGACCTTGGCGGGCCGGGGTCCTTCGACGCCGGGGTAGGCCAGGTCGCCGCCGACCGAAATGTCCCACGGCGCGTTGATGACCTTCGAGATGGCGGCGAAGAACGGCAGCGGCGTGACGTCGCCGGCCCGCAGCAGCTCCCGCAGCGCCAGCACCTCGAGCGCGGCGACGGTCATGCCCTGACCGTAGACCGGGTTGAAGCTGCAGAACGCGTCGCCGAGGACGAGCAGGCCGTCCGGGAACCGCGTCAGCCGCTCGTAGCGGCGGCGCACGCTCGCCGGGAACCGGAAGCTCACCGGATCCTCCAGCGCGGGTGCGTCCCGCACCGCGTCGTAGACGTCGGGCACCGGCAGCGTCCGCGCGAACTCCAGGAAGCCCGCCGGGTCGGTCGGCGGGTGGTCGCCGAGGACCCCGGTCAGCGACAGGACGCAGACGCCGCCGCCGAGCTGGCCGAAGAAAGCGCCGCGGGGATGGGCCGGCGAGGCCACCGGGACGATCGACTGCGCGCCGCGGAACGACTCGGGGCCGACGCGGTAGTGTCGCGTGGTGTAGGCGAGGCCGACCTTGACCCGCTCCTCCTCCGGGCGGTCGTAGCCGAGTTCGTCGAGCCACGCCGGGGTGCGCGAACCGCGGCCGGTGGTGTCGACGACCACGTCCGCGTCGAGCACGACCTCGGTGTCGTCGGCCTGCCGGCGCACCACGACACCGGTGACCCGCCGGTGGTCGCCGGTGGTCACCAGGCGGAGGATGTCGTGCTCCTCGAGGTAGGTGACGTTCGGCAGCGCCGCGACCCGGTTCCGCACGTGGTTCTCGAGCACCGGCCGGGACGGGGCCACCGTCACGAGCCCGGTGTCGGCCGGCTGCACCCGCCTGCCGTTGAAGATCCACCTGATCCGGCCGAGGTCGGTGGTGAACGCGCCCGCCGCGACGACTTCGTCGGTGAGGCCGGGGAACAGGTCCTCGAGGATCAGGTGGCCCCTGGCGTGCAGGCCGTGGGCGTGGTGGGCGTGCGGCGCACCCTTGCGGGCCACGCGCACGCCGAGCACCTTGTCCCGGTCGACGACCACGACGTCCTGGTAGGACTCGGACAGAACGCGCGCCGCGAGCGTGCCGGCGATGCTGCCACCGAGGACGACCGCCCGGGCCCTGGCTTGGGAGTTCATCGTGTTTCCTTTCTGCGTCACCGTCAGGCCGCCGACGCGTCCTCGGCCTTGGCGGTCGCGCTCCGGATGAGCGTCGCGAGGTTCGGGTCGTCCTCGAACAAGTCGCCGACGTCGATCCAGATGTCGAGCTCCTCCTCGATCCGGGAGGCGATCCGGACCGCGGAGATGGACTCGCCGCCCAATTCGAAGAAGGTGGCGTCCTCCTGCCCGGCCGGCACGGTGAGCACAGCCCGCCAGATCTCCTCGATCTTCTGCGCGATATTGCTGCTCATGCACTTCCTCCACTGTCCTGCCGATGGGTCAACCGTCCGGAAGGGACAGTGACTCGAGGAACGGAGCCGACGGACTCACCGCTCCATCGTGGCTCCGGCCCGCAGCGGACCGCGTCTCGCGCTGTGCGGAACCGCCGCGCCGGCGTCGGCGACGCACGACAGCGGCGGCGGGCTGCCGCTGTGGCAACCCGCCGCCGCTGTCCGGGAAGTGTCAGGACTCGGCCGGTACGGCCTCCGCCTGACCGAACGGAGGCACGTGCCGCATCCGGATGCCGACGAAGGCCGCGGCCGCCAGGAGCACGGCGATGCCGATGGTGGCCACCGTGTTCAGCCCGGTCACGAACGCCTGCCTGGCCGGGGCCATCAGCGCGTCGGCCGCCTGCGGGGAAAGCGCGGCCGCCGACGCGGCCGCTCCGGAGACGCTGTCGCCGGCCTCGGCGGCCGTGCCGGCCGGCAGCCCGGGCGGCAGCTCGACCACGGCCCGGTAGACCGCGGCGCCGATGGTGCCGTAGATGGCCAGGCCCAGCGTCGACCCGAACTCGTTGGCCATCTGGGCGAGGGAGCCCGCCGACCCGGCCTGCTCCGGCGGAGCCGACCCGACGATCAGGTTGGCGCCGAGCCCCGGCATCGCCACACCGACCAGTGACGACGCCGCGAACGCGATGATCAGGGGCGCGTTCCCGGAATTGGCGTCGATCTGGGTCATGGTGACGAACGCCATCGCCGCGGCGATCATGCCGCCCGCCATCACGTAGGAGGGGCGGAACCGCGCGGCCAGCTTGGGCATCACCTGGAAGCCGATCGCACCGGTGATCATGCCGGGCACCAGCGCGGCGCCGGCCTGGACCGACGAAAGGCCGCCGACCAGCTGGAAGTACAGCAGCATCAGCATCAGCAGGCCGCCACCGAAGCTGGTGTAGCAGAGCATGCCCACGATGCTGCCGCCGATGGTGCGGTTGCGGAGCAGGCTCATGTCCAGCAGCGGGCTCTCGATGCGGTTCTGCCTGCGGACGAACGCGACGCCGAACCCGATGCCGATCAGCAGCGACGCGGTCGGGAACAGCTCGAAGCCGTCCTTGGCCAGCTGCTTGATGCCGTAGATCGTCGGCAGCAACGCCAGCAGGGAGAACACCACACTGGTCGGGTCGATCTTGCCTGCCGCCGGATTCTTGAACTCGGGCAGCAGCTTCGGACCGACGATCACCAGCGCCAGCATGATCGGAACGCCGAGCAGGAACACCGAACCCCACCAGAAGTGGGCCAGCATGACCCCGCCGATGACCGGGCCGAAGATCGCGCCGAGGGTGAAGGTCGCCGCCCAGATGCCGAACGCGGTGGCCATCTGCTTCGGGTTCGTGAACAGGGTGGCGATCAGCGCCATCGTCGACGGCATCAGCGTCGCACCGGCGACGCCCAGCACCGCCCGCGCCACGATCAGGGTCTCCGGGTTGGGCGCGTACGCGCACGCGACCGACCCGATGCCGAACGCCAGCGAACCGATGATCAGCAGCTTGCGACGGCCGATGCGGTCACCGAGCGTGCCCATCGTCACGAGGAAGCCGGCCAGCACGAAACCGTAGATGTCGGTGATCCACAGCTGCTGGTTCGCGCCTGCGTGCAAATCGGACGCCAGGTGCGGCAGGGCGAGCAGCAGCACGAAAAGGTCGATGGCCACGATGAAAGTGGGCAACGCCAGCACTGCCAGCCCGAGCCACTCCCGCCTCCCGGCCTTCGTCGGTGCGTCATCAAGGGTGGTCACTTGCTGATCCCTTCATTCCTCTGGTGATCGTGGCCACGCACGAGCACGATCGCTTCGCGTCCACTTCGTTGCTCTTCGTGCACTTATTGCCACAGAGTCCTCTCTGCCGGCGCACGGGAGCATCTTTCAAGGTGCGCTCCCCCGCCCCGAACGGTTGACGACGGGGCAGCCGGATGGTCGCCGGAGACACGTGAGGGCCGGCCGGGAGTTGTCCCGGCCGGCCCTTAAAACGTCGTCAGCGTCAGCTGTCCAGGAGGAAACAGGTCGTCGGGCGCAGACCCGGTCCGACGCAGTGGTCGTTGTAGTCGGTCAGCAGCTCCTGGGCGATGGAGTCCGCCCGGGTCAACCGCTGCCACGGGTTGGCGTTCTTCTCGAGGATGTCGTCGACGGCGCGCATCAGCGCCTGCTGGATCCCCGCGAAACCACCGACCAGCGGGCTCTGTCCACCCGGGACGGCCGTCGTCGCGTTGATCTGCTCGACGGTCGCCAGGTGCTGCGGGTGGTCCTTGTAGTAACCCTCGGCCTTCAGCTCCTTGTAGGCGCCGTTGGTCACCGGGGACGAACCGTAGGCCCGGTGCCATTCGGCGCCGTTCTTCGGGTTGTCCACGAACTGCATGAACGCGAGCGCGCCGTCCCGGGTCGCGTCGTCGAGCCCGGCGGCGAGGTACATGCCTTCACCACCGAGCCACGCGCCCGCGTAGGGCACTTGCTTGGCCGGGGAGGGAGCGACCACGAACTCGAAGTTCGCCGCCTTCGCCGCGTCGACGCCGTAGTTGATCGCGAACGACGAGGTGACCGTGAACGCCACCTCCTGCGAGGCGAACGCCCCGAAGGTGCCGCCCCAGTCCTCCATCTGCCCGGAGTAGAGGAAGTTCCCGTCGCGGTGCATCTGCTGCCACCACGTGGCGTAGTCGACGAGAGCGGGCGAGTTCAGGGCGACGGTCGTCGCCCGCCCGGAGCGCCCGTTGTCGTTGTTGGCGAAGTTCACGCCCTGCTGCGCCAGCGCCTGCATGTACAGCTTGCCCTCGTTCGCCAGGGCCATACAGCTCTTCGGGCCGCCGGGAACCTTCTTGAGCGCCGCGCAGGCCGCGCTCATCTCGGCGTAGGTGCGCGGCACCGTCTTGACACCGGCCTTGTCCAGCAGTGTCTTGTTGACGTACAGCTGCAGCGTCGACAGGCTCAGCGGCAGGGCGAACAGGTCGCCGGATCTGCTGTAGTACCGGCGGCCGGCGGGCACCAGGTCGTCGACGACGACCGGTTCACCGAGGATCTTCTTGCGGCCGGCGATCGCCTTGTTCACCGAAGTGAACGCCGGCTTGCCGTTCTGGTCCAGCGTGTCCAGCGCGTACTGGGTGCCGGAGATGTTGTAGGAGGCGATGGCGGGCGTCTCCCCCGCCAGCGCCGCCTTCTCCACGTCCTCCGGCAACCGCTGGTAGTAGGCGAACTTCACGTTCACCTCGTACTGCGGGTGCGCCTTCTCGAACTCCTTGCCGCGCTTGATCAGCGTGGTGTCGAGGCCGGGGAAGTCGTAGATCGAGAACAGGGTGTTGATGACGATCTTCCGGCCGCTCGCCGGCGCGCCGGCGGCCGCGCCGGAAGCGACCAGGGCGAGCGAAACGGCAGCGGCGAACGAGGTCGCGGCGAGTAACCGGCTTCGGCGCATCATATCCTCCAGTCGAGCAAAACATTCCGGTGCCGGTCAGCGCCGCGGGCGCACGGCGGACGGCCCCGTCACCGGGCGCTTTTCGGTGTGGTAGAGCCAGGCCTGGATGAGCATCAGGTTGAGGACCCACGGCACCCAGCGCGCGTATTCCAGGAAGTACGCGAAGTCGATCTGGATCTGGAACTTGTCGATCGCGAGGTACGTGAAGAAGGCGAGGAAGTTGTTGGCCGGCACGGCGAAGCTGTACAGCATGAACCGGCGGTGCAGCACGTAGTTCCCGCGGCGCACCGTCACGTACGCGGCGGTGGTGATGCCGAGCCAGAACAGCAGCATGGCCGCACCGCCGAGCTGACCCGGGATCGGCGCCCACCACACGATGATGAGACCCGAGATCGCGGCGACCACCGCGCCGACGATGTAGAGCCGCCCGCTCACCCGGTGCCACTTCGGGTGGTTGATCCGCAGCCACGGCCACAGCTGCAGGCACACCGTCAGCACCGTCAGCGTGCCGAAGGACATGTGCGTGATCAGCAGCGGGTAGTAGGCGGGGAAGTTCTCGTGCGGCGGAATCTGCAGCTGGTCCTCCGGCACCCCGGCGACCGGCTCGATCTGCATGTACAGCCAGAACGCGGTGATGGCGAACAGCGGCAGGATCCACGGGCGCCGCCAGAACGGCTTCGACGGAGCTTCGGCCCGCGGAGTCCGCGGCCGCTCCGGTTCCGGCGCCTTGAGTTCGTCGACGTCCTCGATGTTGAGTGTCATTGTTGCTCCTTGCAGGATGGGAGACGCAGGACATCGCGCGCGCCGGGAAAGTGGGCCGCCGACAGCACGGCGTGGGCGCGGGGGTCGCCTCGTCGGCTCATCCGTTGCTCCAGTCGGTGAACCCGGGCGTAACGCCCGGTCCCATCGTCACACCGGTCCCCCACCCCGTCCCCTCCCTGCGTGCGCTAGCGGCGGCACGGGAAAAGCGGTGCTCACGCGGGGTGGCGCCGGGCGGGCGCACCGTCATCGCGGCGGTGCGCAAAGCGAAAGGGGTGCCGGCGTCGATGGACGCCGGCACCCCGCCGGACTTCGGTCGCGAACGACGGCGCTAGGCCACGATCTCCATCTGCCCCATCATGCCCAGCGCCGAGTGCTCCAGGAAGTGGCAGTGGTAGGCGTAGCGGCCCAGGTAGTCGCCGAAGGTGGCCTGCAGCTGCACCGACTTGGTCGGCGGCAGCGACACGGTGTCCTTGCGCCCCATGTCGTTCACCGTCGGCGGGCCGCCGTCCCTCGACAGCACGCGGAACTGCACGAGGTGCATGTGGAAGTTGTGCGCAGCGTCGAACTCGATCGGGTCCGCGTTCGTCACGTTCCAGATCTCGGTGGTGCCGCGCTTGATCTGGATGTCGACGCGCGTCGGGTCGTAGGGCTTGCCGTTGACCAGACCGACCGGGACCGGGCCGGAGACGTCGAAGGACAGCCGGATGTCACGGGTGACCGTCGCGGGCGGCAGGGCCGGCAGCGGACGCAGCGTGCTGGGCACCCGGCTGGTGTCGAGGGCCGTGCGCACGACGTCGAACCGGAGCACCGGGCCGATGGTGTCGTTCATGACGATCTGGGTGCCGACCGGGAAGCGGGAGAAGTCCACGACGATCTCCACGCGCTCGGCCGCGGTGAGCTCGATCTCCGTGCGCGGCACCGGCGCCGGCAACAGGCCGCCGTCCGTGGCGATCTGGAGCATCTGGACGCCGCCGAGGTTCAGGTTGAACTGGCGGTGGATCGCCGAGTTCAGCAGCCGGAAGCGGTACTTGCGCGCCGCGACCTGGAAGTAGGGCTGCGGCTTCCCGTTGGCCAGCAACGTGTTCACCTGGTCGGGCTCGGCGCCGTCCACCAGGTTGCCGGTCTCGTCGATCAGCACGTCACGCAGCATGATCGGCACGTCGTACTGCCCGCTCGGCAGGCCGAGGCTCTGTTCGGCCGGGTCCTCGATGAGGTAGAAGCCGTGCAGGCCGTGGTAGACGTGCCGCGCCTCGGTGTGGTGGCTGTGGTCGTGGTACCACAGCGTGGCGCCCTGCTGGGTGTTCGGGTACGAGTAGCTGCGCGAGGCACCGGGGGCGATGACGTCCATCGGGTGCCCGTCGTCCTGGGGCAGGACGTGGCCGCCGTGCAGGTGCACGTTGGCCGCCTCGGAAAGCTGGTTGGTGAACGTGACCGACACCGGCCGACCGGTCCTGGCCTTGATCGTGGGGCCGACGAGGCCGCCGTCGAAGGTCAGCAGCGGGCTCTGCACGCCGGGCAGGATCTCGACGTTCGCCGGTCTGATCGGCACCCGGTAGAAGTCGACGTCCGGGTCGCCCTTGAACGGGGTCAGCACCCGCGGCACGGGCATCGGCACGCTGAACGCGGCCCCCTTCACGTGCGGACGCGCCGTGCTGCCGTAGAACTGGTGCCCGTGCGGGTCGCCGATCGGGCCGAGGCCGGTCGCCGAGGCGGACGGGTTCTTGAGGCCCTTCGGGAGGATTAAGGCGCCGCCGACGGCGGCACCCCCGGCAACCAGCAGTTTTCGCCTGTTCAGCATCTGATCCCCAGTGATAAGCGACGATTTGTGATGTACTGCACAAGATTCCACCGCGGTGGACCGGTGTCTTGTTCCAGATTGCTCGGTGGCGCGCGGCGGAGCCGTCAGCCGTTGAGCATGCCGTTGCGGAGGTCTCGCAGGTGCTCGAACGAGGACAAGTCGGGCACCGTCCAACCGTCCAAGTCGTACTCGGCCATGCACTGCTCGGCGAACGCCTTGTACCCGTCGACCTCACCGCTGGCGAGCTGCGCGGAGAGCAGCTCGATGCGGGTGCTCTCGTGGCTGCCGGCGTAGTTGCGCTCGTACAGTTCGTGGCGGCCGCCGAACTCGGTGCCCACGGCGTCCCACAGCAGCTTCATCAGCTTGACCCGCTCGACCGCCTCGATGCCGCCGGACCCGCGGACGTACTTGTCGAGGTACGGCCGGATCTCCGGGTTCTTGAAGTCGTCCGCGCCGGAGTTGAGGTAGATCAGGCCGCTGGCGATGTCCTGCTCGATGATCTCCTTGACCCTCGGGTACCCGATCTGCATGAACCACCGGTACGCCAGCCCGTAGGCGGGATTGGGCAGCACGGCTCCTCCGGTCCACGGCACCGGGTTGCGCGCGGCGGCGTCGGACAGCCCCCAGAACAGGTTGCGCCAGGCCAGCACCTCGCCGAGCCGGGTCTGCACGCCGCGGAAGTCCTTGACACCGGTCACTTCCACGGCCTTGGCCAGCAGCCCGGCGATGAACTCGAGCTTCACCGCGAGGCGGGTGCAGCCGTGGAAGGTGAACCGCTCCGGGAAGCCGGACCGGCCGGTGAACAGCTGCACCTTGCCGAGGTTCCCGTAGATGAACACGTTCTCCCACGGGATGAGCACCTTGTCCAGCACGAGGATCGTGTCGTTCTCGTCGAGCCGGGACGAGAGCGGGTAGTCGAACGGGCTGCCCATCACCGCGGCCGTCGCCGCGTACGACGGCCGGCAGATCAGCTTCATGCCGGCCGCGCCCATCGGGATGGTGGCGACCAGCGCGAACTTGCGGTCCTTGATCGGCAGGCCGTAGTGGGCGATGAAGTTGTAGTGCGTCAACGCCGACCCGGTGGCCACCACCTTGGCGCCGCTGCCGACCAGTCCGCTGTCGGTTTCCTTCTCCACGTGGACGAACACGTCGGCCACCTCGTCCGGCGGGCGGTTGCGGTCCACCGGCGGGTGCACGATCGCGTGGTTCCAGTAGAGGACCTTCTCCTGCGACTCCTTGTACCAGCGCCGCGCATTGTCCTGGTACGGCGCGTAGAAGTCGGCGTTCGCGCCGAGCGTGCCGAGGAAAGCCGCCTTGTAGTCGGGGCTGCGGCCCATCCAGCCGTAGCTCATCCGCGACCACGCCGCGATGGCCTTCTGGTCGGCGACGAGGTCCTCGGCGCTGTGCGGGGTGGTGAAGAAGCGGTGGGTGTACCCGCCGCTGCCGGTGTCGGTCGGACAGGTCAGGACGTCCTTGGTCGCCGGGTCGTGCAACGCGTCGTAGAGCCTGGCCACCATCCTGGCCGGGTTGTGGAACGCGGGGTGCGCGGTGACGTCCTTGACGCGTTCGCCGTAGAGGTAGATCTCGCGGTCGTCGCGCAGGCTCTCCAGGTACTCGGCGCCGTTGAGCGGACGCGTTCCAGCACTGGACGGGCCGTCGCCACCGGCGGGACCGTGCTCCGGTTCGGCCATCGGACATCCTCTCGATGAGACCTCGCTCGCGGAAATCCCATTGTGCCGCCGGCGGCTGCCCGGCGATTCTTCACGGATGCGGTCGCGATCGCCGTTCCGGCGTCACCGACGCCATGACCCGCGACGGCGAGCCGGGATTTCTCCGAAATTGCTCAGTTCCGTTCGCAGCACCTCACGAACAGGGGAAGTACGGTCACGTCGGCGGTACGCCATTCGCACTTACGAGTAACGTGTCGTGACGTCGAAGGGGTTGCGCCGCCACCTCCTGAACGGCCGACGCGACCCCATCACCACGAAACTGGAGAAGCGCAGTGGGACGAGTAGTCATTGATATCTCGGTGTCATTGGACGGGTACGTCACCGGTCCGAACGACAACCCGGAAGACGGCCTCGGCGCGGGCGGTGACGTGCTGCACGACTGGTACCTGCACAGCACCGAGGAGGACACGCGCCTGATCGACGAGTCCGAGAAGAACCTCGGCGCCCTGATCTGCGGGCGGCGGACCTACGACAACAGCCTCAAGTACTGGGGCGACGGCGGGCCGCACGGCAAGACGCCGGTCTTCGTCGTGTCGCACAGCGTCCACGAGGACGGCCTCGCGGAAGGCAAGCCGTTCACGTTCGTCGACAACATCCAGAGCGCCCACGACCTGGCCACGAAGACCGCCGGTGACAAGGATGTCCGCATCATGGGCGGTGCGGACGTCCCCCAGCAGTTCCTCAAGGCCGGCCTGGTCGACGAGGTGACCATCCACGTCGTGCCGGCGTTCACCGGCGGCGGGCAGCGGCTGTTCGCCAACCTCGGCCCCGACGTCCGGCTGGAGCAGGCCGCGGTGGTCAGCTCCCCCGCGGTCACCCACCTGACGTTCCGCGTGGTGCGCTGAGCCGCGGCCGGCCTCACATTCGTCCACCGCGCTTCCGAACCGCAATGCGGGAGATGAAGTGCAGGTCGGCGGGTGTGAGGCTGGCTGCATGGCTGAATTCGACGGCAAAACCGTCCTCATTACCGGCGGTGGGAGCGGTATCGGTCTCGCCACCGCGAGGCAACTGGTCGAGTTCGGGGCCAACGTGGTCCTCGCCGGTCGCCGCGTCGAAAAGATCGACGCCGCGGCGAAGGAGCTCGACCCCACCGGGGCACGGGTGCTGGCCGTGGCGGCCGACGTGTCGCGCACCGAGGACATCGACGAACTGATCGGCCGCATCCGGCACGGCTTCGGCCGCCTGGACGGCATTTTCGCGAACGCGGGCGTGTCTTTTTCCGCCCCGAGCGCCCTGGTCACCGAAACCGATTTCGACCGCGTGGTCGGCATCAATTTCAAGGGCGCGTTCTTCACCATCCAGAAAGCGCTGACCCTGTTCGACGGCGGCGGCGCCGTGGTGGTCAACGGCACCTGCCTCGCCCACCGCGGCATGGCACCGGCGTCGGTGTACGCCGCGACGAAGGCCGCCGTGACGAACCTGACCCGCTCGCTCGCCGCCGATCTGGCCGGCCGGGGCATCCGCGTCAACGCCGTCAGCCCCGGGTTCATCGAGACCGACATGTTCGACGAGGTGGCTCCGGTCGAACAGGCCCGCGAGATGATCCGCGGCCTCCACCCGCTCGGCCGGCTCGGCAAGCCCGAGGACGTCGCCGAGGCGGTGGCTTTCCTGCTGTCCGAGCGCGCCTCCTTCATCACCGGTCAGGACCTCGGCGTCGACGGCGGCCTGGTGAGCTCCTTCCCGGCGTGACGGCCTCGAGCCATCGCCCGTTCCGGAATGTCAACCCACGTAACAAGGAGGTGACCGCGATGGCCCAGGAGTCTGGGACCCGCGCGGTGGTGCTCGGTGGCAGCATTGCCGGGTTGTTCGCGGCCAGGGTACTCGCGGACGCCTACGACGAGGTCCGGATCGTGGACCGCGACAAGATCGTCGGCCTGAGGGGACCACGCAAGACCCTGCCGCTGAGCTACCAGGCGAACGGCCTGCTCGCCAGGGGCGTGCACATCATGGAGGAGCTGTTCCCCGGTATCGTCCAGCAGCTGGTCGACGACGGCATCCCGAAGGGTGACCTGTCCGGCAGCTGCCGCTGGTACGCCCAGGGCAACCGGCTCGCGCAGAAGGACGGCGACCTGATCACCCTCGGCGTGCTCCGGCCGGTGCTGGAGTTCTACATCCGTGAGCGGGTCCAGGCGCTGCCCAACGTGGTCTTCGTCGAGCAGCACGACATCGTCGGCATCGTCACGACGCCGGACAAGACCAAGGTCATCGGCGCCCGGGTCCAGGCCCGCGGCTCGAAGAGCGACCAGGTCATCGACGCCGACCTCGTCGTCGACGCGACCGGGCGCGGCTCGCGGACCCCGGTCTGGCTGGAGCAGCTCGGCTACGAGCGCCCGGAGGAAGAGCGCAAGAAGATCGACCTGGTCTACGTGACGCAGCACTACAAGCTGCGTCCCGGCGCGGACCCCTTCCAGGGCGACGTGGCCATCAACCAGATCGCGTTCCCGGCCAACCCCCGGGGAAACGTCTTCTTCAAGACCAGCGACGGCCAGCTTGAGCTGACCACCTACGGTCTGCTCGGCGACCACCCGCCCGCCGACCAGGACGGCCTCTACCGGTGGCTCAAGTCGTTGCCGGCCAAGGACGTCTACGAGACGCTCCGCTACGCCGACCCCGTCGACAAGCCGGTGCTGTACCGGTTCCCGACCACCCTGCGCCGCCACTACCAGAAGCTGACCCGCTTCCCGGACAACCTGCTGGTCACCGGCGACGCGATCACCTGCTTCAACCCGGTGTACGCCCAGGGCATGAGCGTCGCGGCGCTGTGCGCGATGACCATGCGCCAGCACCTGCACAGCGGCGCGGCTCCGGTGCCGCTGGACTACTTCCGCGATCTGGCGGCGGACGCCATCGACGCGTCGTGGGACCTGACCAACACCGTCGACCTGAGCTTCCCCGGGGTGAAGGGCGAACGGCCGCTCAAGCTGAAGTTCGCCAACTGGTTCCTGAAGAAGATCCAGATCGCCGCCACCCACGACCGCGACATCACCGCCAAGTACTACCAGGTGGCCGGCCTGATGGCGCCGCAGGAGTCGCTGATGAAGCCCGGCTTCATCCTCCGCGTGCTGCTGAAGTCGCTGCGCGGGCCGTCGAAGGAGAGCCAGCAGCCCTACGTCTACCAGGCGCCGGCGGGCGTCGAGCCGGTGTTCGAGGACATCTACACGCCGGCCGCGCCCAAGGCCGCCTGACGGTCGTCGCCCGACCAGTTACGGAGCTGACATGAGCAACGACCACGGGATACCGGACGCCGAAGAGACCGACCAGTACTACGACGTCGTCAACGAGATCTTCGCCGAGCTGTGGGACGAGAACTTCCACCACGGCTACTGGGATTCCGACGAGGATCAAAGCTCCAACCGGGAAGCGTGCGACAAGCTGACCGACCTGGTCATCGAACGGTCCGGGGACACCGACGGCGCCCGGCTGCTCGACGTCGGCTGCAGCATCGGCCTGCCGGTCTTCCGGCTGGCCGGGCAGTCGCCGACGGTGACGGTCGTCGGCCTGTCGAACAACGCCGCCCAGGTGAACGAGGCCAACCGCCGGTCGGCCGAGCTCGGTCTCGCCGACCGGATCACGTTCGACACGGCCGACGCCCTCGCCATGCCCTACGCCGACGACTCGTTCGACATCGTGTGGGTGTTCGAGACGCTGCCGCACCTGGACCGGCTGGCGGCCCTCAAGGAGGTCAACCGGGTGCTCAAGCCGGGCGGCCGGGTCGTCATCGGCGACATCTACCTCAACGCCCAGCCGAACGAGCACGACCTCGCGCTGGTGCGCGAGCACGAGGCGACGAACGCGTTCAGCCCGTTCCTGCTGGAGCACGAGTACCGCGAGGTGATCGCCAGTTCGGGCCTGGAGCTGCGGGAGCTGAAGGACATCAGCGCCCAGACCCACCGCACCGGGCTGCGGATGAACGAGACGGTGAACGAGCGGTACGACGAGCTGGTCGCCCGCTACTCCGAGGAGATCATCCCGCTGCTCGACGTCGTCCGCGACCCGGCCGGACGGCTGAAGGAGATCGGCTACGTGCTCGTCGTGGCGCACAAGGCCGGATGATCGGCCACTGTCCACACTGGACATGAAGGACCCGGGTGGTCCCGGCCGTGCCGAACGCCGGGACCACCAGTGGTCGTGCACCCGATCGGACCTCCGCTCCGGCAACCGGTTCCGACGAGCGCGGCCGGCACCGCACGCAACCATCCTGGAGTTTCGATGACCACCGCGCACCGCACCTGTCCGCTCTGCCAGGCCGTCTGCGGGCTGCGGCTGACCCTCGACGACGCCGGGCACGTCACGAACGTCAAGGGCGACGGCGAGGACCCGTTCTCGAAGGGCTTCATCTGCCCGAAGGGCGCCAGCCTCGGCCGGATCGACGAGGACCCCGACCGCCTGCGCCGGCCGATGGTCCGCACCGGCGAACAGTGGCGCGAAGTCTCGTGGGACGAGGCGTTCGCCGAGGTCGAGCGCGGCTTCACCGGCGTCACCGAGGCGCACGGCCGCGACGCCGTCGCCGTCTTCTTCGGCAACCCGACCTACCACACCATGGCCGGCTTCCTGTACCGGATGCCGCTGATCCAGTCGCTGAACACCCGCAACGTCTACTCGTCCGGCACGCTCGACCACATGCCGAAGCACGTGGCCGTCGGGCACGTGTACGGCGACCCGTTCGCCATCTCGGTGCCCGACCTCGACCGCACCGACTACCTGCTGATCATCGGCGCGAACCCGCTGGAGTCGAACGGATCGCTGGCCGCGGCACCCGACTACCCCCGCCGCCTCAAGGAGCTGCGTGCGCGCGGCGGCAAGTTCGTCGTGGTCGACCCGCGCCGCACCAGGACCGCCGCGTTCGCCGACGACCACCTCGCCATCCGGCCGGGCACCGACCCCTGCCTGCTGCTCGCCATCGTCGACACGCTGCTCACCGAGGACCTGGCCACCGTCACGCTGGACGTCAACGGCCTCGGCGAGCTGCGTGAGCTGGCCGCGGAGTTCCCCGCACCGGTCGCGGAACGGATCTGCGGAGTGCCGGCCGAGGACATCGTCCGGATCGCCCGTGAGCTGGCGGCGGCGCCGACGGCTGTCGTGTACGCCCGCATCGGCGCCTCGACGGTCGAGTTCGGCACGCTGGCGCACTGGCTCGTCGAAGTGATCAACGTCCTGACCGGCAACCTGGACTCGACCGGCGGCGCCATGTTCGCCCGGCCGGCGACGCTCGAGGTGTACCGCACCGGCCAGCCCTTCCGGACCGGGAACTTCCACAGCCGGGTCCGCGGCCTGCCGGAGGCGCTCGGCGAGCTGCCCGCCGCCACGCTGGCCGACGAGATCGAGACCCCGGGCGAAGGGCAGATCCGGGCGTTGATCACGCTCGCGGCCAACCCGGTGCTCGCCGCGCCCAACGGCCCCCGGCTCGACCGGGCGCTCGAGGACCTCGACTTCATGGTCTGCGTCGACCCGTACCTCAACGAGACCACCAAGCACGCCAACGTGATCCTGCCGCCGCCACGCATCACGCAGATGCCGCACTACGACTTCCTGCTCTCGATGGTCACGGTCCGCAACTACGCCCGGTACTCCCCTCCGGTGCTGCCGCTGGACCCCGGCCAGCGGTCCGAAGCCGAGATCATGGGCCGGCTGACGCTGATCGCGGCCGGCGCCGGCGCGGCGGCCGATCCGGCCGGTGTCGACGAGATGATCATCGGCCAGCTGCTCGAGGGCGCCGTCCAGATGCCCGGCTCGCCGGTGGCGGGCATGGACCCGGCGGTCCTGCGGGCCACGCTGGAGGGCGACAGCGGCCCGGAGCTGCTCCTGGACGTGCTGCTCAAGTTCGGCGGCCACGGCCTGTCGCTGGCCGAGCTCAAGGCGAACCCGCACGGGATCGACCTCGGCCCGCTCGAGCCGCGGCTCAAGGAGATCCTGTGCACGGCGTCCGGGCGGGTCGAGCTCGCCCCGCCGGCCATCGTCGACGACCTCGCGCGGCTCCGCGCGCACCTCGCCGCGCCCGCGCCGGAGGTCGTGCTGGTCGGGCGGCGCCAGCTGCGCTCCAGCAACAGCTGGCTGCACAACGTCGAGTCGCTCGTCGGCGGCAGCAACCGCTGCACGCTGCGCGTCAACCCGGCCGACGTGGCGAAGTTCGGGCTCGGCGACCGCGCGGTCGTGCGCTCGGCCAGGGGCGAGCTGGTCGTCGACGTCGAGACCGACGACGCGATCAGGCCCGGCGTGGTGAGCCTGCCGCACGGGTGGGGGCACGCCGGCGGACGGCAGCGGGTCGCGGTGGCGACCTCCGGCGTCAACGCGAACGCGCTGACCGACGAGTTCGTCGTGGACGTTCCGTCCGGCAACGCGGTGTTCAACGGCATTCCGGTCACGGTGAGCCCGTACCCGGCGTGAGCCTGTCCAAGCGGAACCGAACGGTGGAGCGATGAGAGACGAGACTGCGGGCGCGGGCCGGATCCCGCTTTCGGTCAACCAAGAATTCATGTGCATGTTCGACAAGGGCGACGACGAGGGTCCCTTCGGCCCCCGCTACCACATCGTGTACGGCTGGCGCGTCCGTGGCGCCGTCGACCTCGGCCTGCTGCAGGGCGCGCTGGACGACGTGGTCGCCCGCAACGAGGTGCTGCGCACCGAGGTGGTCCGGGACGCCGAGCCCAAGCACCAGCGGATCCACGAGCCGAGCTCGCCGGAGCTGGTCGTGCGCGACCTCACCGGCGTCGCGCCGGACAACCGGGACCGGGCCGCCGAGGAACTGCTGATCGAGGTCGAGGCCGACGAGTACAGCATCCGGGAGCTGCCGCTGCTGCGCGCCGTGCTCGGCCGGTTCGACGAGCACGACTCGGTGCTCGCGCTCATCGCCCACCACACGGTCTCCGACGGCTGGTCGATGCAGCTGATCATCAAGGAGCTCGCGGAGTGCTACGCGGCCAGGAGCGAGCACCGCGCACCCGACCTGCCGGAGGTCAGGCAGTACCAGGAGTACACGCGCTGGGAGGCGACCACCACCACCGACGAGGCGCTGGCCAAGCCGAGCGAGTTCTGGCTGGACAAGCTCGCCGGCGCCCAGATCACCGCGGTCCCGACCGACTTCCGCCGCTCCGACGACCTGCCGAAGAACACCTCGGTGGAGCGCTACCTGGTCGACCCGGACGTGACGGCCGCGACGCTGGAGCTGGCGCGGTCGATGCGCAGCTCCCCGTTCATGGTGCTGCTGGCGGCCTACAAGGTGCTGCTGCGGGAGATCACCGGGACCGACGACATCACCGTCACCACGATCATGTCGGGCCGCGGCCAGGCCCGGTTCGAGGAGACGATCGGCTCGTTCTTCAACCTCGTTCCGCTGCGGACGGACCTGACCGGCTGCGGCAGCTTCCGGGAGGTCGTCGAGCGGACGCGCAAGACCTGCATCAGCGCGCTCACCCGGCAGATCCCGTTCCTCCGGCTCCTGTCGGACGCGCCGGAGCTCGGCGCCCCCTACGCCGCCGACGACGCCGCGGTGGTCGCGTTCCAGGTCTTCCAGTTCCCGTTCGTGATGGCCGCGCAGCGGGTCGGCGACCTGGAGTACTCCGAGATCCGCAAGCGCCTGCTGCCGGCCGAGGTGAGCACGGACATCCCCGACGGTGCTTTGTGGACACTCGACATCGACCCGGCCGGCAACGAGATGATCGGCCAGATGCAGTTCAACAGCAACCTCTTCGAGGCGAGCACCGTGCGGACCATGGTGTCCCAGTTCCAGCAGGTGCTGAAGAAGTCAGTGTTGTCCCCGGACTAGACGGAAGCGTTAGAGGTGCCGAATGACCGCAATGGGTGACGACGCCGCCGAAGCGGCCGAGATCGGCAAGCACTACGACGAGCGTTCCCCCATCGGCGACGAGTTCCGCGATGGCCAGCTGCACATGTGGTACTTCTACGACCGCGAGGACAGTGCTCCGCTGGCCGAGGCGGTCGGCCGGATCACCAGGAAGGTCACCGACACGCTCGGGCTGCGGCCCGGCGAGTCGGTGCTCGACGCCGGCTGCGGCCCCGGCACGACCGCGATCGGCATGGCCGAACGGTTCGGCGCCCGGGTCACCGGCGTCACCGTCAGCCGGTTCGAGGTCGACCGGGCCACCGAACGCGCGCGGGCGAGCGAGGCCGGCGACTTGGTGACCTTCGAGTACGGCGACTTCATGGCGCTGGAGTACCCGGAAGGCACGTTCGACGCCGTGCTCGCGCTCGAGTCGCTGCAGAACGCGCCGGACCTGGCCCAGGTGATCCGGGAGCTGTACCGGGTGCTGCGGCCGGGCGGGCGGCTGTCCTTCTCGGACTTCAGCGCCGGTGCGCCCGGCCCGCCGGACCGGTTGGCGAAGTTCATGGAGACGCTGCGGCTGAGCAGGCTGCCGAGTCTCGAGCAGTGGTGCGAGCACCTGCGTGCCGCCGGTTTCCAGATCGAGGAGTTCACCCAGTGCGGGCCCCGGGTGCTCGGCCGCAAGGCGAAGTACATCGAGGCCGCGCTGGTCCGCCGCCAGGAGATCGCCGCCAAGTTCGGCGAGGCGGCGCTCAGCGAGTTCGCCGAGCAGCACCACGGCTTCTTCGCTCCCCGCAAGGACCAGGTCGGCTACGTGATCATCGCGGCTCGCAAGCCGTACCGCTGAGCGTCAAAAGTCCAATGTGGACGAACGGCCGGGTCGCGATGCGGCCCGGCCATTCTTTTCCTGTTGTGCCGCAAGCAATCCGCGAGACAACCTCGGCGCATGACAGGAGATGCGGCGGCCATCCGGCGAGTGTGATCCTGAATCGTACGGAACTGTGGATCCTTGATCAACGCCGCGAGCACACGAGACGGAGGGCCGGGTGAAGAAGATGGCGCTCGACCCGGACGTCTCCCGTTCCGTCACCTCGCCCGCACAGGACGGCTGGTGGTACCTGTCGCAGGTGGACGGTCACGGTCCCGCGATCCGGCTCGCCCACCGGGTCACCGGCCCGCTCGACCTCGGGGCCCTGCGGGACGCGTGGCGCGTCCTCGCCCACCGGCACGAAGCACTGCGCACGACGCTGCCCGCACCCGACGGCGTCCCGCTGCGGCAGGTCAGCACCGAGGCGACCACCGAACTGCGGGTCGTGGCCGACGCGGCGCCGGAGACCACGGAGCTCGGCACCGGGCCGCTCGTCCGGCTCACCGCCGTCGCCCGCGGTCCCGCCGAGCACCTGCTGGTGCTGGACGCCCAGCGCGCCGTCGTGGACCACGGGTCCGCGGCCATCCTGCTCGACGAGCTGTCCGCGTGCTACACCGCGATCGTCGCGGGCGTGCGGCCGGCCCTGCCGCCGCTGCCCGCCCAGGGGTACACGGACTTCGCGCGGTGGCAGCGGGCGCACGCCGAGGCACCGGAGGCGCGCCGCGCACTCGACTGGTGGACTTCGGCGCTGACCCCGCCGCCTCCGCCGCTGAACCTGCCGGCCGATCGGCCGGAGCGGGACGGCCCCGCGGGCCCGGGCGGCGTCCTGGAGTTCGCGTGGGACGGCGTCGGCACCGCGGTCTCCGCCCTCGCCGCGGCCGAGGACACCACGGACGACGTCGTGCTGCTCGCCGCGTTCCAGGTGCTGCTGCACCGGCTGAGCGGCGCGGACCGCGTGTCGGTCGGCGTGCCGGTCGACCTCCGCCGGCCCGGTGACGCCGGGCAGGTCGGCGTGTTCGAGAACCTCGTCGTGCTCGGTGCCGGCTTCGCGGACGAGCCGGCGTTCGATGCGCACCTGCGCCGGGTCGCGGCCACCGCGCGCACCGCCCGCGCCCACGCGGACGTCCCGTTCGACCGGGTGGTGCGGGCGGTGTGCACCGACCGCGACCCGCTCCGGACGCCGCTGGTGGACGCCGTGCTGGTACCCGCGGCGCGGCCGGTGCTGCGCCTGGCCGGCACCGAGGTCCGCGCCGTCGCGGTGGACCGCACGACGGTCACGGCCGACCTGACGCTGACCGTCCACCGGGCCGGCGACGCCGTCGCCGGTTCGCTCGCCTACCGCGCGAGCCTGTTCGACCCGGGCACCGCCCGCCGGCTCCTCGACCAGCTCCACACGCTGCTCACCGCCGCGCTCGACCGGCCGGCCCGGCCGGTCGGCGAACTGCCGCTCGTGCCGGCGGACCGGCTCCGCGCCGCCACCCGCGCCGCGGACCTGACCACCGAGGCGGCCCGCGGGACCAGCGTGAGCGCACGGGTACACGCGTTCGCCGAAGCGCACCCGGACGCACCGGCCGTGTCCTTCGGCGGTGCCACGGTGAGTTACGGCGAACTGGTCGCGGCCGCGGGCGCGGTCACCAGAGCGCTGCGGCGCCACCACCCCGACGGCGCCGCGGTCGCGGTGCGGCTGCCCCAGGGACCGCACCAGGTCGCGGCGCTGCTCGGGGTCCTCGACGCGGGTGCGCACCTGGTGTGCCTCGGCACCGGCGACGCGGGAGAGCGCGGCCGGGCCGTCCTCGCCGAACTGCGGCCGGTCTGCCTGCTGGTGCGCGGCGACGCGGGAGCGGACGACCTCGCCCGGTGGTTCCGCGACGACCTGGGCGGCCGGGTGCTGGACACCGGCGACCTCGGCGAGCCCGGCGCGGCGGTCCCCGTGCGCGCCCGGCCGGACGCCCGCGCCTACGTCGCCTACACCTCCGGCTCGACCGGACGGCCCAAGGGGATCCCCACCACCCACGCGAGCCTCGCCCAGTTCGTGGGCTGGTTCGCCGGCGAGTTCGGCATCGGCCCGGGTTCCCGGCTCGCGCAGTGGGCCGCCGCCGGCTACGACGCCGGCCTGATCGAGACCTTCGCCGCCCTCACCGCGGGCGCGACGCTGTGCCTGGTGCCCGACCGGATCCGGGCGCACCCGGAAAAGATCGTCGGCTGGCTGGCCACCGAAGGGATCACGGCCTTCCAGACCGTGCCCACCTTCGCCAGGGAGATCCTCAAGGCCGTCACGGCCGCCGACGCGGCCGGCTCCCTCACCGCCATCGACCACCTCCTGCTGGCCGGCGAGGCGCTGCCGGGCGCGCTCGCGAACGCGGCGCGCGCGGTGCTGCCGCGGGCCCGGCTGGTCAACCTCTACGGACCCACCGAGACGATCCTGGCCACCTGGCACGAGGTCACGGGCGAGACGGCGGGGGTCGTCCCGATCGGACGGCCGATCCCGGGCCGGCAGGTCCTCGTGCTCGACGACCGGGACCGCCCGTGCCCGAACGGGGTCACCGGGCACATCGTCGTCCTGAGCCCGCACGTCACGACCGGGTACACCGGTGCGGCGGCCGGCGAGCGCGCGGCGTTCGAACCGCCCGCCGATCCGGCGGCGCACGGCATCGCCCCCGTCCGCTGCTACCGGACCGGTGACCTCGGCCGCCTCCGGTGGGACGGCTCGCTGGAGTTCATCGGCCGCCGGGACTCGCAGGTGAAGTTCCAGGGCGTCCGGGTCGAGCTCACCGACCTCGAGACCGCGCTCACCGAGTGCGAGTCCGTCGCCGAGTGCGCCGTCACCGCGGTCGCGGGCGCGGACGGGCTGGTGACCCGCCTGGTCGCCCACATCGTGCCCGCGCGGGACGAGACGGGGGCGGCGCTCGGCTCCGCCGCGGACTGGCGCGCCGCGGTGCGGGCGAGGTTCGGCCGGTCGAAGTACCCCCTGTCGTTCCACACCGTGCTCGGGCTGCCCCGCAACCTCGGCGGCAAGGTGGACCGCCGCCGGCTGCCGGTGCCCGCCGCCACCACGGCGGCGCCGGCCGGGACGCCTGCGTCCACTGTGGACGAGACGCTCGCCGCGGTCTGGTCCGGCGTGCTCGGCGCCGCACCGGCGGGCGCGGACGAAAGCTTCTTCACCGCCGGCGGCCACTCTCTCCTCGTACCCGTTCTGCTCGGCCGGGTTCGCGAGCGGGTGGGCATCGAGGTGCCGCTGCGGGAGTTCCTTGCCGACCCCACGATCACGGGCCTTTCGGCCCGGGCCGGTTCGCCGAGTGAGAGTACAAGCAGTTCCCGAAACCAGGATTGGGTGAGAAGCGTGGCCCCTGTTGACAGCACGACGCCGTCGCTGGAGTTCGACGGCTACAAACTCGACATCGCAGGCATCCGGCGGGTCGCGGAGGACCGGGCACCGGTGAAGGTGGCGGCCTCCGCCCTGGACCGGGCCGCGCGCAGCCGGGTGATCTTCGAGGACACGGTCCGGGACGGCGTCCCCGTCTACGGCGTCACGACCGGCTACGGCGAGATGATCTACATGCTGGTCGACGTCTCCAAGGAGACCGAGCTGCAGACGAACCTGGTCCGCAGCCACAGCGCGGGCGTCGGCCCGATCTTCGCCGAAGACGAGGCCCGCGCGATCCTGGCCGCCCGGCTCAACGCACTGGCCAAGGGCTACTCCGCGGTGCGGCCCGAGCTGCTCGAGCGGCTCGCGCTCTACCTCAACCTCGGGATCGTCCCGGCCATCCCGGAGATCGGCTCGCTGGGGGCGAGCGGCGACCTCGGCCCGCTCGCGCACATCGCGTCCACGGTCATCGGCGAGGGCTACGTGCTGAGCGAAGGCGGCAAGACGGGCACCGGCCCGGTGCTGGCCGGCCACGGCATCACCCCGCTCGACCTGAAGTTCAAGGAGGGCCTGGCGCTGATCAACGGCACCTCCGCGATGACCGGCCTCGGCGCGCTCGTGGTCGGCCGCGCGCTGGACCAGGTGCGCCAGGCGGAGCTGGTCACCGCGCTGGTCGTCGAGACGATGCAGGGCTCCACCAGCCCGTTCCAGGCCGAGGGCCACGACCTCGCCCGGCCGCACCGCGGCCAGATCGACAACGCGGCCAACATGCGGGAACTGCTGCGCGGCAGCGCGCTCGCGGTCGAGCACGCCGACCTGCGCCGCCAGGCCAAGGAGCAGCAGAGCGACGGTGACGTCTCGCGCACCGACGTCTACCTGCAGAAGGCCTACACGCTGCGCGCGATCCCGCAGGTCGTCGGCGCGGTGCGGAACACCCTGTACCACGCGGCGGAGACGATCGAGACCGAGCTCAACTCCTCGAACGACAACCCGCTGTTCTTCGAGGGCAAGGAAATCTTCCACGGCGCGAACTTCCACGGCCAGCCGGTCGCGTTCGTGCTGGACTTCGTGACGATCGCCCTCACCCAGCTCGGCGTGTTCTCCGAGCGCCGCACCAACCGGTTGCTCAACCGGTACCTGTCCGGCCTGCCCGAGTTCCTCGTGGCCGCCGACCCGGGCCTCAACTGCGGGTTCGCGGGCGCGCAGTACCCGGCCACCGCGCTGGTCGCGGAGAACCGGACCATCGGCCCGGCCAGCACCCAGAGCGTCCCGTCCAACGGTGACAACCAGGACGTGGTCAGCATGGGCCTGATCGCCGGCCGCAACGCGCGACGGGTGCTGTCGAACAACAACTACATCCTCGCGGTCGAGTTCCTGTCCGCGGCGCAGGCGGTCGACGTGTCCGGGCGCCACGCGGGACTCAGCCCGGCCTCGCGGCTGACCTACGACAAGATCCGGTCGCTGGTGCCGACGCTGGAGCAGGACCGCTACATGGCCGACGACATCGAGCGGGTGGCCGCCGCCATCGCCAAGGGCGAGTTCCTGTCCGCCCTCGACGGCACCGGCATCCAGCTGCGCTGAGCCCGGCGGCGAACGGTCCCGTACCCCGGCCGGGGTGCGGGACCGTTCGTCTGTGCGCCACCGATGTCCTCGAGCCACGGTGCAAACGACTGCGCCCGCCGCCCTGCGTGTGCAGGACGGCGGGCGTGCCGTTGTCGTCGTGGCTTCAGCCGAAGCGCAGGGGGAGCGAGTTCGGCCCGTGGATGCCGATCGGGGGACGCCAGGTCAACGGGCCGTCGACGGCCGGGGGACCCAGCCGGGTGGCGAGCGCGGGCAGGGCCTCGGCCAGTTCGGCTTTGGCGAGCGCGATGCCGAGGCAGTGGTGCGGTCCCGCGCCGAACTGCAGGAGCGGGGCCTCGCACGGCACCTCGATGTCGAAGGCCGAGGCGCCCGAGAAGACCCGGGGGTCGCGCTGGGCGGCCGTCACGCACACCGTCAGGAACGTGTCCTTGGCGATGGGCAGGCCCTGGTACTCGAAGTCCTCCGCGGCGAACCGGTAGATCGTCGGCGACGACGGCAGCCAGCGCATCACCTCGTCGACCGCCTGGTCCGCCAGCTCCGGGCGGCGGCCCAGCAGCCGCCACTGGTCCGGGTGCCGGGCGAACGCGACCATCGCGTTGGCGAGCTGGTGGCGGGTCGTGTCGTGTGCGGCGAACACCGTGGTGACGATGAGGTTCCGCAGCTCGGCCGGGCTGACCAGCGGGTCGTCCCGCTGGGCGGCGACCAGCGCGGAGATGAGGTCGCCGGCCGGTTCGGCCGACTTCCGCGCCACCAGCGCGTCGATGTACTCGCCGAGGCCGACGAGAGCGGCCTCCACGCGGGCCACGACGTCGCCGCCGAGCGCGATGCTGAAGACCAGGCCGACGTCCGTCGTCCAGGTGTGGAAGACGTCGTGGTCCTCGGGCGGCACGCCGAGCATCTCGCTCATCACCGCGAGCGGCAGCGGGTTGGCGAAGTCCTCGATGAACTCGCACTCCCCCGCCGCGGCGAGGTCCCCGGCCAGCTTTTCGGCCCGGGTCCGGATGAACGGGCGCAGCCCGGCGATCGTCTTCGGCGTGAACGCCTTGCCCACCAGGCCGCGCAGGCGGCGGTGGTGCGCCCCGTCGTGGTTCATGATCATCGGGACGAACCAGTCGTGGATCGGCCCGCCGGTGACGCCGTTCATCTCCATGAAGCGCTTGCCGTTGTGGTCGAGCCGCTGATCGCGCAGCAGTGCGTGCCCCTCGGCGTACCGCAGGACGAGGAGGCCCACCGGGCTTTCCGCGTACCAGTTCTTCGCCTGCGCCTCGGCCACCTCCGGGGTGCCGAAGCCGAACCCGGGCGCGGTGACGTCCAGGAAGGGCACCGCACCGGACGGCGTACCACTGTCCACTGTGTTCGACATGCGCGTGCTACTGCCGAGGAGCGGCGAAGTAGTCCCGCACGACGCTGATCTGGTTGTCCATCATGGACATCAGCGCCTCGACGATCTCGGGCGCGGCGTCGTCGGTGACCATGAACTCCCGGCGGTACTCCAGGAAGCTGCGGCCGGGGTCGTTGGTCACCGGGAAAACGCGGTAGGTGGCGACGTAGTCGTAGAGGCACAGCACCGGGGCCACCGTGCGGTAGGTCAGCGACCGCTCCACCTCGTTGCGGCCGACGACCTCCTGCTGCACGAGACCCTGGTTCTGCAGCATCAGGAACTCGTAGCGCGCCGGCACCCGGTCCGGCGTCCCGTCCTCGACCCACTGCAGGTTTCCCACCGTGTCCCCGAACAGGATCTTCACCAGGTTCAGGACGTTGCGGACCTCGGCCCACACCGCGTCCGGCTCGGCGTCGAGCACGGTGGTCTGGTACATCGTGTGCTTCGGCTTGATCGTCACGACATCTCCGCGGGTATCGAGGGGAACTGTCACCGCAAGTTAGCCGGAATTCCGGCCGGTGCGGAACATTCGAGCGTGCGAACCTGGGACCGGCGGGTTCCTCACCCGGCCAGCAGCCGCCGGTTCCACCACGTCGGCGGCTTCCGGCCGAGCACGGCGGCGAGGTCCTCCAGGGAGCGCTGCAGGACGCGCAGGTCGTCGGCGACCAGCGCCTGCGGGCCGTCGCACCGGGCCTCTTCGGGGTGCGGGTGGACGTCGACGAGCACGCCGTCGGCCCCCACCGCGACCGCCGCGCGCGAGAGCGGCAGCACGAGATCGCGCCGCCCGCCGGAGTGGGACGGGTCGATCATCACCGGCAGGTGCGAGAGCCGCTGGACCACGGGCACGGCGGAGATGTCGAGGGTGTTGCGGGTGGCGGTCTCGAACGTGCGGATCCCCCGTTCGCACAGCACGATGTCGAGGTTGCCGCGCTGGGCGATGTACTCCGCGGCCATCAGCCACTCCTCGATGGTGGCGCTCATCCCGCGTTTGAGCAGCACCGGCTTGCCCGCCTCGCCCACGGCCTGCAGCAGCCCGAAGTTCTGCATGTTCCGGGTGCCGATCTGGAGCATGTCGGCGTACCCGGCGACCATTTCGACGTCGTGCGCCGCGACCACCTCGGTGACCACCGGCAGGCCGGTCTCGGCCCGCACGTCGGCGAGGATCTTCAGGCCGAGCTCACCGAGCCCCTGGAACGCATACGGCGACGAACGCGGCTTGAACGCGCCACCGCGCAGCAGCGTCGCGCCCGCGGCCTGGGCCATCCGCGCCGCTTCCAGGGTCTGCTCCGGGGTCTCCACCGCGCACGGACCGGCGATCAGGGTGACGGTGTCCGGGCCGATCGGCACGCCGCGGACGTGCACCGTGGACCGTTCCGGGTGGTGTTCCAGGCTCACCAGCTTGTACTTGGCGGAGATCCGGGTGACGCTGCGCACCCCCCGCATCCCGCCGAGGTTGAGGGCTTCGAGCCGGTCGATCTCGCCGACCAGCCCGATGACCATCCGGCTCACCCCCCGGCTGACGAAGGCTTCGCCGCCCGCCGCCGTCACCCGGTCGACGATCGCTTCGACGTCCCCGGCCGTGGCATCGACAGCCATGACGATGACCATAAGTCCCGCACCCTCCACCGCTCCGCTTCGACCGGCCGGCGGACGCCGGCGGGTCTGCTGCCGGATCGAGCATCCGGCCGGGCGGCGGCAACCAGCGTCCTCACGGTTGCGCACACCGTGCGGAACGCCTGCGGGACAGGCGGTTCAGCTCGCCGGCGGAAGCAACTGCGCCAGGCCCGCGTACCCGATCTCGCGCAGCCGCAGACCGGACGTCGTCGCGTAGGCGTCGTCGGCACGCAGGCCGATGCCCTCCACGACGCGGTTCATGAAGTTGAACAGCGCGCACACCTGGATGGCGTCGTGCAGGGCCCGGTCGTCCCAGCCCGCGGCGAACACGGCCTCGGCGTCCGCACCGGTGATCCGGGACGGCGTCCGGGTGAGCTTGCCGACGTAGGCCAGCACCGGCCGGAACTTGTCGTCCACCGGGGCGGTGTCGAGGTCGAGCACCGCGGCGGCGAGCAGGCCTTCGGGGACGCCGAACGCCTCCGCGGTGATCGTGTGGATCCCGTGGCAGTAGCCGCAGCTGTTCACGCCGGACACGTACGCCGCGATCAGCTCGCGCTCGCCGGGGGTGAACGGGGACTCGGCGCGCATCACCTGCTCGTGCAGGTCCAGCAGCGGCCGCGCCGGGCCGGGGTAGGCCTCGAAGACGTGCAGCAGCCGGGTTTCAGCGGGCAGGGACTTCAGGTACGACATCGGGCTCCCCGTCTCCACCCGCCAGCCGGTCGACTTCCCCGCGACGCAGCGAACAGGCGGTCAAGTAGGCGACCGAGGCCGGGCCGGCCTCGGGAACGGCGGTGGCAACGCGCCCGGCGGCCTCGGCCCACGCCCCCCGCAGCGCGGCGGGGGACGACGTGCCGGGCGCATCACCGATGGCGTCCCGGACGGCGCACCAGCGCGCGCAGCCGGCCGCGACCAGGCCGGCCAGCCCGAACCCGGCCACGCCGTGCCGGGCCTGGTCGACCGCCTGCGTCACGAGGGCCGGGTCGTCGGCGAGCCGGGCGAACCCGACGCCGGCCAGCAGGCGCTCGGCGTCGAGGCCGAGCAGGATGACCCCGACCTCGGTCGAGCCCGGGTCGTCGATCGCGGGCAGGGCGAACCGCGTGTCAGACACCGGCCACCACCGGAACGCGATCATGCCGCAGGCTATGCGCGACCGCCGCCGCCACCCGCGCCGTCGCCACGCGGTGGCCGTCGATGTTGCACGCGGCCCGGCCGAGCAACCGCCCGGCCGCCGGACCGGTCCCCACCGGGAAGTGGCCGTCGATGTTGTGCGCGACCGCCGCGGCCACCACCCGATGCCCGTCCACGCTGCACACCTCAGACACCGGCCACCACCGGAACGCGATCATGCCGCAGGCTGTGCGCAACCGCCGCCGCCACCCGCGCCGTCGCCACGCGGTGGCCGTCGATGTTGCGCGCGGCCGGGCCGAGCATCAGGCCGGCCGTCGCGCCGACCACCGAAACGCGGGGCGCGCGGGTGTAGCGGAGCGTCCGCTCGTCGAGGTCCGGCCAGCCGTCCCGCTCGCCCACCAGGTCCGGCGGCAGCAGCCCGGCGCCGCTCGACGGGGTCGTCCCGAGGGCCAGCACAGCGGTGTCCGCCTCGACCAGGCGGCCGCTCTCCAGCCGGCAGACCACGCCCTCGCCGATCTCCTTCACCGACTCGCCGCGGTGGACGACCAGCCGCCCGTCGGCCTCGGCCTGCTGCAGCAGCGGCCGGAACTCGAACATGATCGAGGCCCGCCGGTAGCGGCGCATCAGCTCCAGCCGGCCGGCCCGGTCGACACCGTCGAAGCGGGCCCGGCCCTCCGGCCGGAAGAAGGACGAATTGACGTCGGCGCACTGGTAGCGCTCGCCGGTTTCCCGGACCACCCAGTGCACCCGGCGGCCCGCCTCGAGCGCACCGGCGATCAGGTGCGCCGCCGTCAGCCCCGCGCCGACGACGATCTGCCGCTGCCCGCCCGCGGGCACCGGTTCGTCCCAATAGGACACTCCGCGCGGCGGCGTGCCCCCGCCCCACCAGGCTTCGGGGGCCGGGCGGCGCTCTTCGCCGAGGCAGAGCACGGCGTGCTGCGCGGTGACGGTGAACCGGTTCGCGCGCACCGTCACCACGTCCGCCGTCGGCAGCACTTCGCGCACGGACGCCTGCCACGTCTTCTCCGCGACGTGGTGGCTGGTCACCAGGTGGTCGCAGTAGGCATCGAAGACGTCGACCGGCACGACCGAGCGGTGGCCGGCCTGCGCCATCCGGATCTCCCGCCGCTCGGTGCGGGTCAACCGCGACCAGTGCAGCCGGGCGAAGTCCAGCAGCTCGCAGTCGCGGAACCCCTCGACGCCGGGGTGGTGCTCGTACGGCGAGCGCAGCACGCGCTGGCCGAGGCGGTCGATCCGGTCGAAGAACCGCCCGCAGGGGCGGCCGGTCCGGTCGAGCACCACGACGTCGCGGACGCCGTGGTGCCACAGAGCGGAAGCGACCGCGAGCCCCGCCGGGCCGGCCCCGACGATGACGACGTCGGCCGCGTTCCCGGGGGCCGCACCCGGGAAGACCGGTGCGGTCAGGCGCGGCCAGTCGCGGCCGCGAGGTGATTCGAGCAGGTGCGGCTCCGGCACGAACTTGATCACGAGGCCCCTGCCGGGCTCAGTCGACGACGGTGATCGGCACGATCAGCTCGATCACCGGGCGCTGCTGCATCCCGTCGCTGACCAGCTGTTCGAGCGTCGCCTGCGACTGCTCGGCGCTGTCGGTGGCGATCGGGCTGTAGCGGGAGTAGAAGTACCCCGGCTTGCGGCCGCTGGTCTCCATCGAATACATCTTGAGCACCGACTCGCCCGGGCGCACTTCGCCGTCGTAGAAGGTGAGCCGCCGCTGGTCCGGCGTCATGAAGCTCTTCGCGAACTGCGGGGACATCACCGCGGAGGCGGGGCTGTCGACGAAGGTCGAGTCCTCGTCCAGCACCGCCTGCATGGCGACCCAGGTCCGGTCGGTGAGGTTCGTTTCGGCCTTGATGACCTGCCAGCGCCCGGGCTCGGGCAGGGTCACGTTGACCGCGACGTCGTGATCGGTCGTGTCGATCGCGCCGGTGATCATCAACACCCGGCGGCCCAGATCGGCCACACCGGTCATCTGAATGTCGCGGGCCCGTACGCGGCCGGAGACGTCCAACCCCGGCAATTCTGGTGATGACATGGTGCAGCCTCCTATGTTGAAGACCCCAGTTATGCGGGCTGACCAGCAAACGCAAAAAGGCTTTCACATGCCGCGAGAGACGTCAAGGTGAGGAATACACGATCGGCGGCGCGCCCTCGTCGCCACGCCCGCACTACCCCGTTCGGACTAGGGGCCTTCGGAGCTGCTCGGCTCCTCGCGGGCCGGTCCGGCGGCCTCCGCGGCGTCGTCGCGGCCGTCGTCCGGGGCGCCGAGGTAGCGGATCTCGAACGAAGAATCCGCACGCCGCAAAAGCACTTTCAGCACCAGATTCGGTTTTACCGAGACAATGAAATTGCTCCGGTCCCGCGGATCGCCGAAAATGTCGTAGATCAGGAACGCGGAACCGTCGCCGACCGCGAACAATGCTTCGTACATGACGTTCCGCTCGGCCTGTGACGCCGATTCGGCCCACGCTTCGAGCAACTCGGATCCCTCGGTGAGCTGGAGGCGCATCGCCATCAGCCGGGCCTCCCCATCAGACGTGGCGTCGGGAACCCGGGACGGGTCGCGGGCCTGGTCCGCGCCGGGCTCGGTGACACCCCGGCCCACACAGCCTCCAGTCTGGCCCGGCCGCGGCGGCGGGAGCATCTCCGACCGTGCGGCCCGCCGTACCGCAAGTATGCGCAGCGCACAAGACGTCCCACCGAAGCCGTGCGGTGTGCACTGGCCGGACCGGAGTTCCGCACACCGCCCGGTGGCAGCACCGGCGTCCGCACAGGAGGTGCCCCATGACCGAGAAGCCCGCCCCGCACCCGCAGACCCCGGCCGGCGCGGCCGCCCGCCAGCGCACCTGCGCGGTGTGCGGCGGTCCGTTCGCCTCCGGCGAGCGGACCGGGCTCGAAGTGCTGATCGACGGCGAAATCCGCTACGTCGCGGTGCATTCCGGCCACAGCACCCACGCCTCGGCCCGGGAGCGGCTGGCCGGCTCGCGGCTGGCCGGCCCGGCCGCGGCGGCGCGGGCGCGAGGAACGGCCGCCTGAACGAGACGCACTCCGCACTGCGGGAGACGTGGGTGGCGGAGCGCCGGTGCGAACGTGGAGGGGCCGGCTGGGAGACGAGTGTCCGCGTTCGGGGCCGGTTTTCCGTCCGCCGCCCGCGGTTTCTTCTCGCTCGCGCCGAAAGGAAGCACCATGACCACGACCGAGGTGCCTGCCGCCGACCAGGCGGCCGTCGCAGCGCTCCCCAATCGGCTCTCCGCGGCCCGGGTGCACCAGGACGCCGCGTCGAGCGCCGCTCTGTCCACCGAGGACGGCACGCCGGTCCGGCGCGGCCGGTCCGAGCGGCGCCCCCGGCCCGTCTCCGGCACGACCTCCGCGGCATGACCGGCGCCGTCCGCCGCGTCCCGCCGGGGCCGCCGCGCCGGGCCGCCCCGGGCATCCTGCGCAAGCTGCGCGCGGACCGGCTGGGCCTGATGAACGAGGCGGTCCGCGAGTACGGCGACGCGGTCCGGGTGGCGATCGGCCCGAAGACGCTCTACATCTTCAACCACCCGGACCACGCCAAGCACGTGCTCGCGGACAACGCGGCCAACTACCACAAGGGCATCGGGTACACCGAGGCCAAGCGCGCGCTGGGCGACGGGCTGCTGACGTCGGAGGGCGCGCTGTGGAAGGAGCAGCGGCGCACCATCCAGCCGGTGTTCCAGCACAAGCGGATCGCCGCGCAGGCCGACGTGATCATCGACGAGGCGCTCGGCCTCGCCGGGCGGCTCCGGGCGCACCGGGACACCGGCCGGCCGGTGGACGTGCTGACCGAGGTCACCGCGCTCACCCTGGGCGTGCTCGGCAGCACCCTGCTGGACACCGACCTCGGCGAGTTCGACAGCGTCGAGCACTCCTTCGAGGCCGTCCAGGACCAGGCCATGTTCGAGATGGAAACCCTGGGCCTGGTGCCGCGGTGGCTGCCGCTGAAGGGGCAGCGGGCGTTCCGGTCGGCGCGCGACCACCTGCAGGAGGTCGTCGGGGTCCTCGTCGAGCGGCGCAAGACCCAGCCGTCCGCGGCCGGCGACGACGTGCTGACCCGGCTCATCGCCTCCACCGCCAAGGAGACCGACAAGCGGGTCGCCGACCGCCGCATGCGCGACGAGCTGGTGACGCTGCTGCTGGCCGGGCACGAGACCACGGCCAGCACCGTCGGCTGGACGCTGGACCACGTGAGCAGGCACCCGGAGGTCCGGGACCGGCTGCACGAGGAGGCGCTCGCGGTCTACGGCGACCGCCGTCCGGAGTACGCGGACCTCACGCGCCTGCGCTACACGCACATGGTGCTGCAGGAGGCCATGCGGCTGAACCCGCCGGTGTGGATCCTGCCGCGCCGGGCGGTCGCCGACGACGAGGTCGGCGGCTACCACGTGCCGGCCGGCGCCGAAGTGCTGATCTGCCCGTACACCCTGCACCGGCACCCGCGGTACTGGCCGGAGCCGGACCGGTTCGACCCGGAGCGGTTCGACCCGGACGTGCCCGTCGACCGGCCGCGGTACGCCCACATCCCGTTCGGCGCCGGTCCCCGGTTCTGCGTCGGCAACCACCTGGGGATGATGGAGGCCACCTTCATCATTTCCACGCTGCTGCGCGATCTGCGCTTCGAGGCCGTGCCCGGCCGGACCGTCGTGCCAGAGCCGATGATGTCGCTGCGCCTCGGCGGCGGGCTCCCCCTGACCGTCCGTTCGTTCCCGGACGCCGGCCGTCGCGCGGCCTGACCTCATCCGACGTCGCGAAAGTGAGTGAAAACCATGAGTGATCAGGCGGAGCACCCCTACGGCCGTCCCGAAGAGCACCCGAAGGCCGCCGACTTCGCGAAGCTGCGCGCCGCCATCGCCGACGAAGGCGTCCGCGCGCACTTCCCGTTCCGGTTCCTGGCGGCCAACGAGACGTTCGCCCGCCTGGTGGACGCGACGGCGTACCGGATCCTCGGGTCGATCGGTGCCCTGCCGTCCGCCGACGGCATTTCGGTGCAGCAGGCCAAGCGGGACCTGTCGATCCCCTGGCGCCGGACGATCCCGCTGCACTTCCTCTACGAGAAGCTGTCGGACTCGGGGATCTTCACCCGCGCGGGCGGCCGGTACGTCCCGGGCCCGGCGACCGTCCCGGTGTTCGACGACGTCGCCGCCGAGCTCGCCGCGCGCGAGCCGGGGGCCGCGGTGGCCACCCGGATCCTGCAGACGCTGGTCGACGAGGCGAAGAAGTTCTTCGCCGGCGAGGCGACGGGCGACGAGATCCTCTTCGCGCCCGCGCAGCTCCCGTTGTGGCTCAAGTACTTCTCCAACGACAACCTGCTGTACTCGATCAACAACAAGGTGGGCGCGGAAGCGCTGTCCCGGCTCGTGCCCGAGGGCGGGATCGAGATCCTCGAGATCGGCGGCGGCTGCGGCAGCGGCGCCGAGCAGGTGCTGCGCACGCTCGGCTCCGACGTCAAGCGCTACCGGTTCACCGAGGTCGCCGAGACGTTCGCCCGCCACGGCGAGAAGGCGGCCGCGGCGGCCGCGTCCCCGACGACGACGGTCGAGTCGGCCCGCATCGACATGACCCTGCCGTGGCAGGCGCAGGGCGTCGAGCCCGGCACGTTCGACGCGGTGTACGCGGTCAACTGCTTCCACGTGGCGCCCGACCTCGACTTCGTCGTGGCCGAGGCGGCGAAGGCGCTGAAGCCGGGCGGCGCGGTCGTCGTGTCGGAGTGCGTGCGTCCGACGAAGCTGGCGCGGCCGATCCACGCCGAGATCATCTTCGACTTCCTGGACAGCTTCACCGACGTCATCACCGACCCGGTGAAGCGCCCGACGCACGGTTTCCTGACCCCGGCGGCCTGGCGCGCGACGTTCGAAGCGGCCGGCCTCGCCGACGTGACGGTGCTCCCGGACGTGGACGCGATCGCCGAGGAGTACCCCGACTTCGTCGTGGGCGCGGTCGTCGCCCGCGCGGCGCGGTGAGGGAGCCCGCGATGGTCGCCGGACTGGTCCGGTTCGCCGTACGCCGTTCGCTGCGGGACACCCGGTACGTCGGGGTCGTGCCCCGCCGCCGCGCCACGGGCCTGGTCGCCGAGGTGTACCGGCAGGTGGAGCGCGACTTCAGCATGCTCGCCCCGCCGGTCGCACTGCACTCGGCGGCCCCGGAGGCGATGGCCGCCGCGTGGTCGGTCCTGCGGGAAACCCTGCTGGCGCAGGGAGTGGCCGGCCGCGCCGCGAAGGAGGCGGTGGCGACCGGGGTGTCGGCGGCCAACAGCTGCCCGTACTGCGTCGACGTCCACGGCATGACGCTGGCGGCGATCCCGGCCGGCCCCGACGGAGACCGCGAGGCACTCGAGAACTGGGCGCGCGCGTCCGCGGCGGGAGCGGCGGACGCACCGCCGTTCCCGCCGGCGCAGGCGCCCGAGCTGATCGGGGTGGCCGTGGCGTTCCAGTACTACAACCGCATGGTGAACGTGTTCCTGCGCGACTCACCGTTCCCGTCCCACGTACCGGAGTCGGCCAAGCCCCAGGCCCGACGCGTACTCGGCGGCGTCCTGCGGCCGCCGTCCGGACCGGGCCCGCAACCGGGCGACTCGCTGAAGCTGCTGCCGGAGGCACCCCTGCCGCAGGACCTGGGCTGGGCCAGGCCGAACGCAACGGTGGCCGACGCATTCGCCCGCGCCTACGCGGCAACGGAGGCCGCGGGAGCCCGTTCGGTGCCTCCCGCCGTACGCACGTTGCTGCAGGACCGGCTGTCCACATGGGACGGGCAGCCACCGGGCCTGAGCCGCGCCTGGCTGGAAGAGGCAGTGGCCGGGCTCGCCGAGGCCGACCGCCCAGCCGGCCGCCTCGCCCTGGCGATCGCACTGGCGTCCTACCAGGTCGACGAGGGTTTGGTGGACGCCTTCCGCGCCACGGCCGAGGCCCCCGCCGACGCAACGCTGGTGGAGCTGGCGGCATGGGCAAGCATGGCGGCAGCCCGCCGCGTCAGCACATGGCTGGCGGGCAGCCTGGACCCCGCGTGAGCAAGCACCAGACCGGGTGAACTCGCGTGCCGGAGCGGACAACGTGGTCCCACGACACGCGAGTTCACCCTGACCAAGAACCCACCGGCAGCCGAAAGCCGAACCCACCCATCCACCCCACCGGCAGCCGGCAGCCGGCAGCCGGCAGCCGGCAGCCGGCAGCCGGCAACGAGACGGACCACACGACAACTCCCCACCGGCAGCCGACAACGGGACGGAACCACACGACCCCCACCGGCAGCCGACAACGGAACGGAACCACACGACCACCCAGACCCCCCGCAACCCCGATCCGAAGCCAGAACACGGCCGGCGACATGTTGTCAAGGCACGCTTTCCCGCCTTGACAACATGCCGCCGGCCGTAGTCACAATTAGGCTTCGGGGTGGCGGCAGCCTCCAAAAAGTCAGCCCACACAACAAAAAAGTCAGCCCACGTCCCAAGAAAGTCAGCCGACACACCAAAACAGTCGGCTGGCGTGCCCAGAGGGTCGGCCCGCGTACCCAGAGGGTCGGCCCGCGTACCCACAGGGTCGGCTGGCGTACCCAGACAGTCAGCGCGCGTACCCAGAGGGTCGGATCACCGCGGCAGCCCCGACCGCCGCCAGGCACCGCGCCCATTCCCCCAGGTCTCCCCGGCCCACACCGAACGCACGACCACCGGCGAAGGCACCGCAGCAGCCGCAAGCCCGGCCAGCACCGTCACCAGCGCCGCCAGGCTCACGTCATCCGCGCCACCCCGCACGACCACGACCAGGTCCTCCATCACCGCCACCCCGTCAGATCGGCAGGTTGCCGTGCTTGCGAGCCGGCCCGGGACGGCGCTTGTCCCGCAACATCGCCAGCCCACGCGCGATCGCCGCCCGGGTGTCGGCCGGGTCGATGATGTCGTCGACCAGGCCGCGCTCGGCGGCGTACTGCGGGTTGAGGTACTCCTCCGTGTACTCCGCGACGAGCCGGGCGCGCAACGCCGCCGGGTCCGCCGCGGCCGCGAGGTCCCGCCGGTGCAGCACGTTGACCGCGCCCTCGGCCCCCATCACCGCGATCTGGTTCGTCGGCCAGGCCAGCGACAGGTCGCACCCGATGGACCGCGAGTCCATCACGATGTACGCGCCGCCGTAGGCCTTCCGCAGGATGACCTGGATCCGCGGCACCGTCGCTTCGCAGTAGGCGTGCAGCAGCTGCGCGCCCTGCCGGATGATCCCGGCGCGCTCCTGCTCGACACCCGGCAGGAACCCCGGCACGTCGACCAGGCTGACCAGCGGGATGCCGAAGGCGTCGCAGAACCGCACGAACCGGGCGGCCTTCTGCGACGCCGGCCCGTCGAGCACCCCGGCGAACACCACCGGCTGGTTCCCGACGAGCCCGACGACCCGGCCGTCGACGCGGGCGAGCGCGCACAGCACGTTGCGGGCCCAGCCCGCGTGCAGCTCGAAGAACTCTTCGTCGTCGGCGATTTCGGCGAACACGTCCCGCATGTCGTACGGCTGGTTCGGCTCGGCCGGGACGATGTCCGCCAGCTTCGGCCGGTAGTCGTCGGCCGCGCCGGTCGGGGCGGTCACCGGCGGTGGCTCGAGGTAGTTCGACGGCAGCAGGGAAACCAGGTGCCGGACGTCGGCGAGGCACTCCTGCTCGTCGTCGTGCACGACGGTGGCGACGCCGGAATGCGACCCGTGGACGTCGGCCCCGCCGAGTTCCTCGTGGCTGACGCGCCGCCCGGTCACGGCTTCGACGACGTCGGGGCCGGTCAGGTACATCCGCGCGGTGTCGCGCACCATGAACGTGAAGTCCGCCAGCGCCGGCGAGTAGGCGGCGCCCCCGGCGCACGGCCCGAGGATCACGCTGATCTGCGGGACGACGCCGGAGGCGTCGACCTGGCGGCGGAAGATCCCGCCGTAGCCGTCGAGCGCGAGCACGCCTTCCTGGATGCGCGCGCCCCCGCTGTCGTTCAGGCCGATCACCGGGGCGCCGTTGGCCACCGCGAGGTCGAGCACCTTCTGGATCTTCGCCGCGTGCGCCTGCCCCAAGGACCCGCCGAAGAGCGTGAAGTCCTGGGCGTAGACGAACACGCGGCGGCCGTCGATGGTGCCGGAGCCGGTGACGACGCCGTCGGTGTACGGCCGGTTGGCCGCCAGCCCGGGCCCGGTGGCCTGGTGACGGCGGTACGGCTCGAGCTCCAGGAAGGAGTCTTCGTCCAGCAGCAGCGCGAGCCGTTCCCGCGCGGTGAGCTTGCCCAGCGAATGCTGGCGCCGCACCGCGTCGAGCTTCCCGTCGGCGATGTGCCCGCGCAGCTCACGCCGCCGCTGCCGCAGCAGCGGCATGCCGGGCGGCGGCGCGGGCGCGGCCTCGGCGGCCGCGGCGAGGGCGATCACCTGCGCGTCGCCGGTTTCCCCGCCCCGGCCGAGCCGGCGGCGCCCGGCGCGGAGCTCGGCCGGGACGGGTACCACGTCCGTCCCGTCCGCGCGCTGGGCACCGCGGCCGGCGGGACCGCTCACGCGGCATCCCTCATCCGCTCTTCCCGGTCGCGCTCGATCTCGGCGACGATGTCCGACCACACGATGCCCCGGCCGAGCCGCGGCATCGGGTGGGTGATCACCTCGTCCGGCGGGTTCGCCGCGGGCACGAACCGCACCGGCGCCGCGCCGGCCTCCGGGCGCCTTGCTTCACTGGCGGTCACGGGCAAACCTCCTCCGTCGACGCGGCCCCGGCTCGTCCGGGGCCGCCCTTCCTCGTGTGGGACGTCCTCACGCCGCCCGGGCCCGGGCGTCCACGTCGTGGTAGCCACCGCCGTAGAACACGAGCGCCTGCTCGCCGGGCCCGGAGTTGGCCGCGACCACCCGGCCGAGGAAGATCGAGTGGTCACCGCCCTGGAGCACCTGCGCCACCTCGCACTCGAGCCAGGCCAGCGCGCCGGTGAGCAGCGGCGCGCCGGTCTGCGCGCCGAAGGTGCAGTTCACCGATTCGAACTGGGCCATGCCGTCCGGACGCCGCCAGTCGGCGAAGTACTTCGACAGGGCCTGCTGGTCGGACGCGAGGATGTTCACCGCGAACGAGCCCGCCGCGACGATCGACGAGTGCATCCGGGCCGCTTTCGACACGCAGCAGAGCACCAGCGGCGGGTCCAGCGACACCGACGTGAACGCGTTCGCCGTCATGGCGTGGGCGCCCTCGCCGCCGACGGTGAGGACCGTGACGCCCGTCGCGAACCGCGCCATCACCTGCCGCAGCGCGGGTTGCGGCGACAATTCGGGCCGGCCCGCCGGCTTCGGCAGCCGTTTCAGCGGCCGCCGTTCGACGGAGTTGCCTCCTGCTTGGGCCACTTCACGCTCCCTTGCCGTTGAGCGCCGAAGCCACCGTGTACGGCTTCAGGGCCTCCAGCAGCGCCTCGGGCACCCGGGACGGCACGGTCGCGTTGTTCGGGCCGCGCATGCACGCGATCCGCTGCCGCCCGCGCGCCACCAGCCGCTCACCGTCCGGGTGCAGGTGCACGTAGTCGAACGTGAACTGCAGCTGGGTCTGGGTCAGCTGTTCCAGGCGCATCCGGATGGACAGCTGGTCGAACCCGGTGATCTCGGCGAAGAACTCGCACTCGACCCGCAGCGTGTAGAGCTTCAGGTCGCCGCGGATGTCCTCCAGGACGGCCGGAGCCTTCTCCACGAGGAACATCTCGCGGCAGCGCCCCTGCCACCGGACGTAGTTGACGTAGTAGACGTTGCCCACCATGTTGGTCTCTTCGAAGCCGACCGTGTGGCGGATCTCGTAGTAGTCGGTCATCTCAGTTCCCCTCTGCCTGGAGCACGGCGAAGACCACGGGGTCCGGCCGGTCGTTGACCGTGGTCGACCAGGTCGCGATCAGGGCGCTGCCGGAGGCGAGCAGGGCCCAGCCGTCGGGCTCGACCCGGCGGACGGTGAGCGCCTGGGTCATCAGCCCGGTCTTGCGGACGCACTCCAGCGCGCTCCACACCCGCGTGTTGGCCACCGCGAGCGGCTCTCCGGTGTCCGCGGCCAGCAGCCGGCCGACGGCGACGAGCTCCTCGCCGAGCAGCCCGGCCCAGTCCTCGTCGGTCCGCTCGATCGCGGTCTCGATGTCGCAGGTCAGCTGCCCGCGGCCGGTGACGGCCAGGGTCAGCTGCGCCGTGTGCGACGCGCTCACCTCGACGCCGTCCGATTCCGGCTTGCCGTCCGGGCGGTAGCGGATCTCGACCGGGCGGTCGAGGCTCCGGCTCGCGGCCAGCGCGGTCTGGGCCCGCCGTTCGGCGATGCCTTCGGCCGGGCTGCCCACCGGGTCCGGCTCGACGACCACGGACCGCGTCCCGCCGAGCAGCCGCTCGCACGCCCGCTCCACGTGGGAGCCGAGCATCGACGGGACCCACGGGCCCGCGCCGTCGCGCTTGCGGACCGCGCGCAGCATCAGCCCTTGCCAGCGTTCGACCAGGGTGCCGTCCGGGTTGCGGACGTCGAGGTCGTAGACGTAGCTGTCGTCGTCCTGGTACCGCTCGCGGGCGTCGAGCAGGACGTACTCGTCGTGCTGGGCCCCCGGCTCGGCCAGGTACAGCTTCTCGATGCTCTGCGGCAGCAGGGTCGCGTCGGGGATGCAGCACTGGATCGCGTGCATCATCGCGTCCCGGGTGCCCGGGTCGGCGAGCAGCTGCTCCTGCGGCAGGAACGGCGCGAACCAGTTGACGTTCGCGGTGGTCGCGATCTCGGCGACGGCGTGCCGGGCACTGGCCCGCCGGTAGCCGACGACCCGCTGGAACCGCTTGCCCTGGAACAGGACCGTGCCGTAGAGCTCGCTGATCGGCTCCACCGGGACCGGCGGCAGCGGGACGTCCCGCCGCACCGCTTCACCGAGCTCCGCCGGGCGGGCGAAGTTCAGCCGGGCGCGGAAGTGGTCGGCGCTGAAGCCGGTCTCGTCGCTGCGGAGGACGACGTCCACCGTGTCGGCGTCCCGGGCCAGCGCGGCCAGCCGGATCGTCGTCGACCGGCCGGGCGAGACGATGATCGGCCGCAGGAACTCGACGTTCTCGAGCACCGGCGTCCCGCCGCGGCCGAGCGTGGCCGTCGCGGCCTGGGTCATCGCCTCCATGCCCAGCACCGCCGGGAAGAGCAGCTGGCCGTCGAGCAGGTGGTCGACCAGGTACGGGTCGCTGCCCGCGGACAGCTCGGCCTCGGTGATCAGCTCGACGCCGGGGTAGTGCACGACCGCCCGGTCGATGAACCGGGTCAGCGGCAGCTCGCGCCGCTGGATCGGCAGCGTCGGCAGGCCGTTCATCCGGCCGCAGATCACCAGCACCGGCGGGGTGGCCGGGTCCGACAGCAGGCGGCGCAGGATGGCGATGCCGTCGTCGAGCGGGATCGGCGTGATGCCGTCGCGCTGCAGGGCGGTGACCACGCCGAGCTTCTCGCCCATGCCGGCCCCGGACCAGACCGACCACTCCAGCGCGATCGCCCGCGCCTGCGGGTACTCGCGGCCGAAGCGCAGGGTTGCCTCGGTCAGCCAGTCGTTCGCCGTGGAGTAGTGCGCCTCACCGCGCAGGCCCGCGCGGCCGATGATGCTGCCGAAGGTGACCAGCAGCTTGATGCGGGTCTTGTCGACCGCGGCCAGCACGGCGTTGAGGCCGCCGATCTTCGGCGCGAGCGTCTTGCGGAAGGTGTCTTCGGTCAGGCTGAACAACGCGGCCGGCTCGTTGCGGCCCGCGCCGTGCATCACCGCGGTGACCGGGCCGAGGTCGGCCTGCATCCGGGCGACGGCCTCGGCGACCTGCGTCGCGTTGGTGACGTCGGCCCGCTCGTAGCGGTACCGGACGCCGGCCGCCTCCATGCGGTCGAGGTTCTCCGCCAGTTCGGCGTCCTGCTCGGGATCGCTGCGGCCGAGGAGGGCGAGCTTCGCGCCGGAGTCCTTGGCCAGCGCCAGCGCGCTCTCCGCGGTGATGCCCTTGCCACCGCCGGTGACCAGCAGGACGTCGGTGCGGTCGAGGGTCTCCGGGCTCGGCCCGGCCGGCGCGGCCGGGAGGCCGACCAGCCGCGGGACCGTGCGGCCGCCTTGGCCGTCGTAGCGGGCTTCGGTGAAGTCCGTCGTCGCGGCGACCTCGGCGACGACCGCCGCCACCGCCGCCTCGATCGCCGCCGGGTCGGTGGGCGTCGGGTCGGCCAGGTCGACGATCGTGGTCTTCGCCGAGGGGTCTTCCAGCCGCAGCGTCTTCGCCAGGCCGGAAGCGCCGTAACCGTGGTGCACCACGACGAACCGCGTGCCGTTGGGCGCGGACAGCAGAGTCCGGGCCGCGTCGAGGAACAACCCGACGTGGCTCGAATCGCAGTCGGCAGGCAGGCACAGCAGCACGCCGTCGCCGGCGCCGCTGCGGGCGAGCGCCGCGCGCAGCGGCTCGGCGAGCTGGTTGCGCGGCGTGGCGAAGAGCTGCCACTCCGCCGAACCGGTACCCGTGGTGAGGTCCGCGGCCGGGCGGGCCGCGGGCAGGTACTCGACGGCGAACGGGCGGACCCACGGCCCGATCCCGGGCGCCTCGCCCTTGCCCGCGTTGTCGTCCGGCTTCGCCGTCTGCGCCAGTTCGTCGATCATCTCGGCGAGCTCGCCGAGGCAGACCGTGGCGAAGTTCGGCATGCCCTCCAGCGCCGGGCGGCCCAGCGCGCGGGTGACGTCGTTGACCAGCTGGCCCACGGTGATCGACGACAGGTGCAGGTCGTCGAGCGGGTGGGTGTCGGCGGTGACGGACTCCAGCGGCAGCTCGACGCGCTCGGCGGCGAGCTTGCGGAGCAGGTCGAGCGTGCTCCCGCTGTCGGCGGTGCCGTCGACCTCGGCCTCGGTGGCCTGAGCCCGCTCCGCGGCCAGCTCGGCGGCGAGGTCGGCGTCGATCGCCGGCGCCGCCTCGCAGGGGCTGGCGAGGAAGCGGAAGACGCCGTCGGCCGGCAGTTCCCGGACCACGCGGCCGGCGAACAGCCGCTCGGCGGTGACCGGCGCGCCCAGCGCGAACGCCGCGCCCAGCACCCGCAGCACCCCGGCGAGCGAGGCGTTGTCGGTGTCCAGCGCCAGCACCGGCGTGTCCGGCGCGATCTCCTCGAACAGCCCGCTCAGCACCCGGCCGGGGCCGACCTCGATCACCAGGTCGCTGCGCTCGGCGACCTTCGCCGCCGCTTCGCGGAACCGGACCGGCAGCACGATCTGGTCGCGCAGCAGCTCCGGCAGGTTCTCCGCCGCGTGCAGGACGTCGCCGGTCACCGTGGAGACCACCGGACGCTCGAGCCGCGCGAAGGAGAACTCGGCGAGCCGTTCGATCATCGCCGTCGCCGCCGGCTCGACCTCCGGGGAGTGGAAGGCGTGCGACACCTTGATCCGGCCCGCGCTGACACCCTGGGCCTTCGCCCGGTCGACCACCCGGTCGACCGACGCGGCCGGCCCGGAGATCACCGTCTGCTGCGGTGCGTTGTAGCCGGCGATGACGACGTCCGAGCCCAGGCCGAGCTCCTCGGTCCGGCCGGGCGAGGCCGCGACGCTGGCCATCGCGCCGGTGCCCGGGCCGACCTCGGTCGCCATCACCTTGCCGCGGATCTTCGCCAGCTGCAGCACGTCCCGCTCGCCGACCGCGCCGGCCCAGTGCAGGGCGGTCAGCTCGCCGAGGCTGTGCCCGGTGGCCGAGTCGGCTTCGATGCCGAACGCGCGCAGCACACGCAGCCCGGCGAGCGACCCGGTGACGATCCGCGGCTGCGCCACCTCGGTGGCGACCTGGTCGGCGGTGACCGGCAGCCCCGCGGCGTCGTGGATTTCGGCGGCCGCGGCGAACCGGCGGCGCAGCGCGCTCTCGCCGCCCCGGCCGGAACCCTGACCGGGGAACAAGAACCCGATCTTCGGCGCGGACGGGCGTGAGCTCGCGAAGACGCCGTCGGCGGCGTCGAAGACCGACGGGCCCTCCTCGAGCAGTTCGAGCAGCCGGGTCAGCTTCCGCTCGGCCTGCTCCGGGTTGGCGGCGACGACGGCGGCCCGCACCGGCTTGCCCGAGAGCTCCCCGGCCAGCGAGCCGGCCAGGTCGGTCAGCTCGGCGAAGGACAGCTTCGGCACCAGCTCGAGCAGTGCGGCGATCCGGCCGCGCAGGGTGGCGACGTCGTCGGCGTCGAACAGCAGCAGCTCGGCGTCCTGGCGGCCGGCCACCAGGGTGCGGGAGCGCTCGTCGAGGTCGGCGCGGCGCGCCGCGTTCGGCGCCTCGGCCACCGTGACGTGCGAGTTGATCCCGCCGAAGCCCATCGCGGACACGCCGGCGCGCACCGGCTGGTCCGACGGCCACAGCGTGGCCTCGCGGGGCACGAACATCCGGGCGGAGTCACCGGTCAGCGACTCGTGCGGCACGTAGTGCCCGGTCGCGGGCGGGATCACCTGGTGGTAGACCGACAGCGTGGCCTTGATCAGCCCGGCGACGCCGGCCGCGGCCTTGGTGTGCCCGATGTTGCCCTTGATCGTGGACAGCGCCGCCGGCTTGGCCAGCGGGTCCGCCTCCCGGCGCGCGGTGGACAGCGCCTCGATCTCCGTGGCGTCGCCGAGCGCGGTGCCGGTGCCGTGGCCCTCGAAGTAGGACACGGTTTCGACGCCGTAACCCGCGCGGGTGTAGGCGCGCTTCAGGGCGAGCTGGTGCCCGGCGGCTTCCGGCCGCGTGATGCCGCCCTTGCCGTCGGAGGAGATGCCCCAGCCGGCGACCGTGGCGTAGATCCGCTTGCCCTGCTCGATCGCGTCGGCTTCGCGCATCAGCACGAGCATGCCGGAGCCTTCGCCCGGCCAGAAGCCGTTCGAGTCGGCGTCGTAGACCTTCATCTCGCGCTTGGCCAGCGCGCCGGTCTTGGCGAAGCCGATCACCTCGAACGGGTCGATCGAAAGGTCGACACCGCCGGCGATGCCGACGTCGAGGTCGCCCTGGGCCAGCGCGTTCGCGGCGCTGACCACCGACAGCAGCGAGGACGAGCAGGCGCCGTCCACGGTGTAGCCGCCACCGGCGAAGTCGAAGTGGTTGCAGACGCGCCCGGCGATGGTGTTCGCCAGGCCGCCGGCGAGGGTGTCCTCGTTGATCTCGGGGAACGGCTCCTTGTACTGGACCTCGAGCTCCCGCAGGAAGTCCGCGGTCTCGTCGTCGGCCCAGCCGCGCCCGGCCAGCGCCGCGGCGACCGTGCGCCGGACGTAGGGCCAGCGCAGCCGCAGCACGTTGGCGCGGGAGAACTCGCCGGTCAGGCTGTTGCCGATGACGACGCCGGTCGCCGTCTTCGGCGCCCCTTCGCCCTCGGGGAAGCCGGCGTCGGCGAGCGCCTGCTCGGCGACGTCGAGGGCGAGCCAGTGCGTCGTGTCGGTGGCGCGGAAGGTGCTGCCCGCGACCTTGTGGGCGACCCGGTCGAACTCGTAGTCGCGCAGCACCGCCGCGTTCTGGGCGTAGAACCGGTCCGGCGCCTTCGGGTCGGGCGAGTAGTAGTCCGCCCGGTTCATCCGCTCGTCGGGCAGCCGACGGAAGGCCCGGCGACCGGCCAGCACGTTCTCCCAGAGCTCCTCCGGGGAACTTGCGTCCGGATACCGGAGGCCGATACCCACGATCGAAATCCGCTCACCGCTCATGCCAACGCACTCCCACTGGCTCTTGTTTCTTTCGGGGGTCCCGGGTGGCGGAGCCCCCGGATATCACGGTCCCGGTAACCGATCCGGGTCCAGCATGGCTCCGCTCGCCGGTCACGTCTTCTTTCTCCATGCCCGCGGCCACTTTGTCCGCACGCAGCGACAACTCATGTTCCACAATGGACAGACGCTGGTCAGTCGGCGAACTGTCCCGGCCGCCGTCCTTCGCCGGCCGGGCCGCGGTAGGCCTGCGCGATGTCGAGCCACGCGTCGGCCAGTGCCCCCTCGGCCCGCAGGTCGAGGTCGTCGCGGTGCCGCCGCCGGGTGACCAGCAGGCAGAAGTCCTCCGCGGAGCCGGTGATCCGCTCGGGCGAGTCCTCGGGCCCGAAGGCCCAGACCGCGCCCGACGGCCCGGTGATCTCGAACCGGAACTCGGTCTCCGGCGGCGTCAGCCCGTGCGCTTCGTAGCCGAAGTCCCGGACGCGGACGGCGAAGCCGACGAGGTGGGCCAGCCGGTCCGTGCGCTCCGGGCGCACGCCGAGCGCGTCCGCGATGTCCTGGCCGTGCCCGAACAGCTCCATCATCCCGGCGCACGCGAGCACGTACGGCGGCAGCGGCCGCACCAGCCACGGCACGAGCTGGTCGCCCGGCACCGCGGCAAGGGCCTTGATGGCCTGGTCGCGGTCGGCCCGCCACTTCGTCAGCAGCACCTCGGCCGGGTCGTGCTCGAACTCCTTCAGCGCCGCGTTGACGGCCACGTCGAGCCCGCCGGTCAGCGACTTCGTCAGCGCGACGAAGGTCTCCGGCTGGGCCGCGGCCAGCCCGGCGATGCGGAGGATGAACGTCAGGTGGGCGATCTGCTCGCGCACGCGCCAGCCCGGCGCGGGCGTCGGCGTCTCCCACTCCGCTTCGGCGAGGCGCGCCACGAGCTCGTCGACCGCGGCGGCCTCGGCGGTCAAGTCGGCGATCACGCCCGTCGTGTCAGTCACCTGTGCCGTCCTCTCGAACATCGGATGTGCCTGGTCTGCCCGCGGTGGCCGCGGGGCGGGGGTACCGCCACCGCGGCCACCGGGGGACGGCGGATCGGGTGCACCGGGGCGGCGGCCGGACCCGGACTCGGGGTCGGTTGTCCCGGGGCTGCGCGGCCCCGGCGCCCGATCTGCCTCCCGGTCGGCACGTCCCGCGACGACCGGGGTCTTCTCGTGCCGGGTGCGGTGCACCCGGCCCCTCGTTCAGCTGCCGGCCACCAGGTCCAGCTTGGACACCGCACGGCGGCCGGTGATGGAACCGTCCGGCGCCGGAGCGCCGTACTTGACGTCGACCCCGCGCTCCTGCAGCGCCCGGACGATCCCGGGCACGGCCCGCTCGGCCAGCGCGGCGATCGTCATGGCCGGGTTCACCGTCAGCGCACCGGGCACCGACGCGCTGTCGGTCACGAAGATGCCCGCGTGGTCGCGCAGCTCGTGGCTGGGGTGCAGCGCGGACGTCGCCGGGTCGTCCCCGATCCGGCAGGACGCCAGCGGGTGCACGGTGTACGCGCCGACGACGTCGTTGGTCCACGGCGAGACCTTCGCCAGGCCGTCCTTTTCGATGATGGCCTTGCAGTCGGCGTCGGCCAGTGCCCAGCCGCGCAGGGTGTTCTCGGTGGGCTCGTAGCGCAGCGGCCCGCGCCCGAGCATCTGCTGCGAGATGCGGTAGGCGTTGCCGGTCGGCGGCGGGGTGCCGAAGACGCCCTCGTTGTCGTCCTCGGTCATGAGGAAGATCGTCAGCCAGTTGGCCCACTTCTCGAGGATCTGCTTCTTCTCCGCGCCGAACCACCGCGGCTCCTCGCCGCCCGGTGCCTGCGCGAGGATCGTGCCGAGGCCGGGCGGGAAGTACAGCTGCTCCAGCGAGTACCGCTCGTACTCCGGCAGCGAGCCGTCGAGCTTGTCCCAGTTCGCCACCGTCGGGCCCTTGCCGATGTGGTTGGCCGCGTAGACGGCACCGTCCTCACGGGACAGCCCGAGCACCTCGCGCACCCGGTCCTCGTCGATGATCGCGGTGTTCAGCCGCTCGCCGTTGCCGGAGAAGTACCGGCCGACGCCGTGCGGCATCTTGCCGAGGTCCGCCTCGGACCGCTGCAGGATGACCGGGGTCGCCCCGGCCCCCGCGGCGATGATGACGATCTTCGCCTCGAGCACGCCGGACCCGGTGTGGATCCGGTAGTCCTCTTCGTCGATCAGGTCGAAGTGGACGCGGTAGCCACCGTCCTCGGTGCGCTCCAGCCGCTCGACCTCGTGCAGCGGCCGGATCTGCGCGCCGTGCGCCAGCGCGGCCGGCAGGTAGTTGGTCAGCATCGACCGCTTGGCGTCGAACCGGCAGCCCGCCATCTGGAAGTTGCAGTTGGTGCACCGGTCGTTGTCCACCGCGACCGGGGCCGGGTTCGCCGTGCGGCCCGAGTGGTTGCAGGCCGCGGCCCACAGCCCGCCCGCGTACGAGACGTCGTTCCAGTCCTGTTTGGACACCGGGATCGACTCGTCCACCCGGTCGTACCACGGCTCGAGGGAGTCCCGGCTGATCTCGGCCGGCCACATCCGGCGGCCGATGCTGCCGTGGCGGTCGAAGACGAACTTCGGCGCCCGCGGCATCGCGGCGAAGTAGACGACGCTGCCGCCGCCGACGCAGTTGCCGCCGAGCACGCTCATGCCCTCGCCGGCGACGAAGTCGAACACCCGCGTGTAGGAGGAGCCCAGCAGGTAGTCGTGTTCGAAGTCCTCCGCGGCCAGCCACGGCCCGCGTTCGAGCACGACCACCTTGGCGCCGCCCGCGGCGAGGTGGTACGCCGGGATCGAACCGCCGAAGCCGCTCCCGACGATGACGACGTCGGTTTTTTCGATCGCGCTCATGCCGGGCTCCCCGAAGGTGTGGTGTCGGGATGGAGATCGGCCAGCTTGCGGCCGTAGGAGAACTTCGGGAACCGCCACAGCCCGTCGGCGTCCGGGAGCCGGTAGCCGAGCGCGAGCAGCCCGGGGTGCCCGTTCTCGAGCGCCTCCTTGGTGTGCCGGTGCGGGGCGGTGTCGAAGGCCATGTTGCAGAACAGGGCCAGGCTCACCCACCCCTCCTTCTCCGGGTGCCCCGGCTTGGTCAGCCGGGTCACCAGGGCCCGCCGGTGCGCGTACGGCAACGCGACGAACGGCGGGACGTCGCTGTCGAGCTCCAGCTCGACCTCGCCCGCGTACGACTTCGCGTGGTCGTTCAGCGACTGCACCAGGTAGGGCAGGCCGGCGGTGATGCCGGTGGCGTCGTAGTTGAGCAGTTCCAGCGCACCCGCCGCGACCGCGCCGGGGCCCGGTGCGGCCCCGGCCACCGCGTGGTCCTCCGGGTACCGCTTCTCCCCCGGCACGATCGTGTCGGCGTACGCCTCCAGGGTCAGCACCTGGACCTCTTCTTCGCTTGCCACCGGCCTACCTCCTCACCAGACTGTTTTCCGCAGGACGCTCAAGCGGCCAGGGGCTTTTCGTCGCCGGCCGGGCCGGCCGGCGGTGCCGCGGCGAGCTGCACCTTCTGCGCCGCCTGCTCGGCCTCGAACTTGATCCGCGCCTTGTTCGAGAAGTGCAGGCCCCACAGGTACAACCCGCGGATCAGGCACACCGAAGCGGTGGCGAAGAACAGCCCGTAGGCGATGTGGGCGGCGGTGAAGAACCCGTACATCAGCGCGATCCCGCCGCCGAAGGCGAACTGCGAAAACGGCTTCGACGGTGACGTGCCCGGGTCGGTCACCATGTAGTTCGTGTAGAGCACGAACGCGATCCCGGTGCCCATCGCCAGCGCCCCCGGGATGGCCGTGCCGAAGAGCGCGCCGCGCAGGAAGGCCTGGATGACGAAGAACGACAACCAGCCGAAGATCAGCCACATCCGGCCGGTCAGCAGCGAGTTGAGCACCGTGCCCGAAACCAGGATGACCGCCACGATCAGCCAGCCGACCCAGGTGTCGACCTTTTCCGAGAAGTGGTACGGCGGCGTCATGTTGACCCACGGGAACACCAGCAGCATGATCGTGATGCCGAAGTTCGACGGGTTCATGTAGTGCCGCATCCGGCCGTACACCGGCGCCTGCAGCACCCACTTCGCGCCGACGGCGACGACCACGCCGAAGATCATGGCCCAGACGTGGTCGTTGACGTAGGTCAGCATGTTCAGCGCGAGACCGCTGATGTGCGCGGGGAACAGGAACTCGACCAGGCCCCGGAACCCGTTGCCGCGGAAGCGGACCTCGCGGTGGGTGACCCGGGCGTTGATGATCTCCAGCAGGATCTCCGTGGTGTACGCGGTCCCCACGGCGATGAAGGGGTACAGCCACGGCTGCTCGAAGCCGAGCACGGTGTAGCCGAGGATGTTGAAGATCGTGATCGAGATGGCGAAGCGGCGCAGGGCCGTGATGACCTTGTTGGTCCGCTTCGGCGGGGCACTGTCCACTTTGGTCGTTATGGGCGTCGCCATGACGTCACATCTCTTCCTTCGCCTGGGAACCGAGCTGGAACATGTGGCAGCCGGGGGCGAGCTGCAGGTCCTGCGTGCGCAGCTGCCCGGTGCGGTCCCGCCACTGCAGGTGCACGGCCAGCGGACCGGAGACGCCCTCGCCCAGCCCGATCTGGACGTCGAAGCTGCGGCGGCCGGAGTGCCCGCTGCTGCCGTCGACGCGGCCCACGTACTTCTTGCCGTCCGCGGCGGTCACCGTGACCTCGGCGCCGATCGCCGGCGAACCGGCCGACGGCAGCGGGCCCGGCGCCACGGGGGCATCGGTGCTCAGCTTCAGCTGCAGGAACTTGCCGCTCTTCGGGCTGTCGTTGTGGTAGAAGACCGGCTGTTCCCACTGCCGCGCGACGGCGAACTCGGGCAGGCCGTCGCCGTCGGCGTCACCGACACCGATGCCGCGGGTGGGCACCGGCACGGCCAGGCCGAGCTTCGGCGCCAGGTCGACGTAGGTGCCGTCCGAGCGCTTCACGAAGAAGTGCAGCGTCTGGTCGCCGGCGAGGTCGTCGCCAGGCCGGGCGTTCGGCCACCAGAACGGGTTGGACGTCACGCCGTCGTTGGCCACCGCCAGCTCCTGCAGCTGCGGCCAGCGGTTGATCTGCCCCTTGATGAACCCGGTGGCCTGGGCGATCTGGACGTCACCGCTGTTGTTGAAGTCCTCGATCTTGGGGTCCCAGCCCCAGCCGGACCACGCCGTGCGCGTGTCACCGCTCTCGTCGTGGAACGGGGCCACGCCGTCCTTCAGCTGGGTGCGCAGGTCCGTGAGGTCCTTGGCGGTGTTGACGAACTGGAGGTTCGACTCCTCGACACCCCACGACGTCGTGATGTTGCTGACGAAGATGTCGTAGAGCCCGTCGTGGTTGAAGTCGCCGAAGTCGACGCCCATGCCCTTGAAGGAGTCGTTGCCGAGCACCTTCGACTTCGGTTCGGTGACCCCGCGGACGCTGGTGACCTCGCCGAAGGCCACGTGCCCCGCCGTTGACTTGTTGTAGAGCAGGTGGTCGTGCCCGAAGTCGTTGGCGATGTAGAGCTCGGGCAGGCCGTCGGCGTCGATGTCGGTGGCGCTCGCGCCCAGCGTCCAGCCGGAGCGGTCGTCGGCCGGGATCGCGTCCGAGGCGTCGGCGAAGGACGCGGTCGGGTGCGTGCCCCCGGTGCCGCCCGTCGAGCGGTAGAGGTACTTGCCGCCGCCGTTCTTCGCGTGCGACATCGACTGGTTCATCGTGATGCCGCCGTCGGCGTTCGGGTCCAGGACCTTGCTGTCCGGGAAGTAGTTGCCGACGAAGACGTCCACGTGCCCGTCGCCGTCGAAGTCGCCGATGGTGGCCGCGTTGCTGTTCCACAGCGGGCCGTTGTACTCGCCGTCGGGTCCGCGCTTGTCGCCCGGCACCAGCTCGGCCGGCTCGTAGGCCGCGGGCGAGAGCTTGGTGGCGCCGGCCTTCTGCAGGAACACCACCGGGGTGCGGCCCCAGTAGTAGACCAGGACGTCCATCCGGCCGTCTTCGTTGAAGTCACCGGGGACGCAGCCCATCGGGGCCATGTACTGCCACGTCGGCAGCGGCGCCGGGTCGAGCGCGAACGGGGCGTAGCGCTCCTGGCCCTTGCCCGGCGTCGGCGTGACGACCACCTGGTCGCTGCGCGGGTCGACCAGGCACAGGTCGTTGGCCAGGCCGTCGCCGTCGAGGTCGTTCATCGCGATGGCGGCACCGGTCGAGGACATCCAGGCCGAAATGTGCTCGTACTGCTTGTTCAGCGTCCGGACGTACTGCGACTTCGCCGCCGCCGGCAGCGCGATCGTCATCGGGGTGAACTGGAACTTGCCTGCCAGCTGGTCCTGCTCGGCGGCCGAGACGCTCGGCAGGCGCGCGACGAAGAACAACGTCAGCACCAGCGCGATCGCCACGAGGCCCGCGAGCTGCCGACGCAGCCAGCGTGTGGTCGCGGTCATTTGTTCACTCCTCCATGGGTCAGCACTTCGCCGGCGATCCGCTGCCGCCAGGCTTCGAATGCCGGGACCTCGCCGTCGACGACCTCCGCCGGGCGCACTTCCTGGGTGATCGCCGCCGCGCGCTCGGCGGGCAGCCCGCAGATCGCCCGGGTGGCGACCTCCGTCTGGGGGATCAGCACGCCGCCGCGCACCCGGGCGTCGGCCGCGAAGGCGCTGCCCTGGGCGAGCTGACCGCGGTGCTCGCCCGCGCGCTCGGCGAGTTCGGTCAGTTCGGCTTCGTCGACGCCGCACGCGTACGTCGACGCCAGGCCGACCCCGGCGTACAGGTCACCGTGGCGGGCCGGGTCAAACCCGGCGATCGTCTTCGTCACCAGGTCGACGTCGGTGCCGCAGATGAACCACAGCGCCCGGCCGATGCCCTGGTCCATGGCCCGCAGCGAGTAGCGGCTGTACTCGCGCGACGGCCACGGGAAACCCGGCTCCTGGTACTGCTGCCGCACGTACTTCCCGGTCTTGAAGTACGCCTGGTGGAAGCCGTAGCCGTCGAGCACCAGCCAGCGCAGCAGCGGGTCGAACCGGTCGGCCTTGGGCCAGGCGAACCGCGGCAGCCGCGCCATCGCCCAGCCGACGCCGACCAGGACGATGTAGTGCTGGCTCGTGCCGCCGGGACCGGCCACGAAGTCGTCGATGTGCCGGCGGCCGCCGAACGGCAGGCCGTCGAGCATCGCGTAACCCATTCCCGCGCCTTCGTATGCAAATCCGCGGAACTGTTCCGGAATGCGACCCAGCCATTCCTCGCACTGGGCGGGGGTCCGCGCTTCCACGGCGTGTGCGTAGCCGAGCAGGAACTTTTCGCCCACCGTTTCCAGCAATTCCTGAGCCTGCGGGCTCTTCTTGTGGAAACCACGCTTGTCCAGCGACGTCTCGGAGACGTCCGGTGTCAGGATGCGGCGCCTCAACGCGCGCCAACCGTCGCCCACGCACTTCCCCCTTACGGGTCGCGTATTCTTTTGCCGATGGTTCCACGGTCACAGATTCCGCACCGGAAGCTCTACTCCACGTTTGCCGCCGGGCCGCGGACCGGCGGTTCAGCTCGCCAGGCGCTGTGTTCCGGAGGAGAATTCGGCCCGGATCCGCGTGCGCCAGACCTCGTACAGCGGGAGCGTTCCGTCGTCGCCGACGGCGGCTTCGGTCCGGTCGGAGATGTTCCGCAGCTCGGCCACGGAAAGCCCGGTGAGCACCTCGGCGGCGAGGTGCGTGTGCGCGGGCACGTAGGCGGCGTAGGTGCGCGCCTTGACCGCGAAGACCACGCCCAAGGCGAGCTGGTCGTGGTACTCGCCCGCCGCGCGCCGCAGGACCCCGAGGCCCCGTTGGTCGGCCCCGCCGGCGAACGTCGAGGCGAGCCCGACCCCGCTCCAGAGGTCCGCCCGGCGGTGTTCGGCGAACCGCCCGACCGCGGCGGCGGCCGCGGCCGGGTCGCCGCCGTGGATGAACCACAGCGCCCGGCCGACCCCCTGGTCGAAGGCGCGGGCGAAGTACTCGGGCCGGCCGTCCCACGGGTAGGGCACCGGCTCGGCCTGCTCGCCGACCCACTTCTCCGTGTCGAAGTAGGCCCGGTCGAACCCGTAGCCGTCGACGGCGAGCCAGCTCATCGTCGGGTGGTAGGCCACCCCGGTCAGCTCGGGCAGGATGTTCTTCCACAGCGGCCGCGGCAGCCGCGCCATCGCGAACCCGATCCCGATGTAGGTCAGGAAGATGTACGGGCGCGCGGGCCCCTCCAGCAGCTCGCGCGTGCGGTCGCGGCCGCCGCCGGGCATCGCGTCGAGGATGGTGTAGCCCATCGTCGCGCCTTCGTAGGCGAACCCGCGCTGTTCCGGTTCGATCAGGGCGAGCCGGCGCTCGAGCTCCCAGAGCGGTGCGCCTTCGATGGCCCATTCGAACCCGCACACCACCGCCTGCGGCACCGCCTCCAGCCGGGCCGTCGCGTCGGTGCGGGTGACCGGGAAGCCGCGTTCGGCGAACCCGACCGAGCCCAGTGGTGGAGCGAGAAAACGCTTGCGCAGAACTCCGGCTAACGTGGCCATCGTCGTTTCGTCCCTCGGCTCGTGGCGGATCGGCGGATCAAGCGACGGCGCGCAGGTGCGGCCGCGAGGCGGCGAGCATGCGCTGGGTGTATGGCGACTGCTTCGAAGCGAGCGTGATCGCGATCGGCGCGTCGGTCGGCGCCGGGGCGCGCAACGCGATCCGGGCGTTCGAACGGCCTTCCGCCGCCACGTACACCGGCGCTTGGGCGATCGAGAACCGCGGCCCCGCGGTGCCCGGCTGGTGCTGCGCGACCGCGATCGCGGTCCAGTGGCCCGCCGGCGCGCCGTGGATGGTCAGCTCGCCGGAGTTCATGTTCGCCATGCCGCTGAAGGCGACCGGCCCGCACTGGGGCACCGGGTCGGCGAACAGCCCGACCAGCGTGTCCGCCGGTGCCGCGCCACCGGGCAGGTCCAGCTGGATCACCAGCTCGCCCGAACCCGCCTGCAGCGACGCGCAGCTGCGGCCGGCCGCGCGCAGCGTCCGCAACGGCGGGAGCCGCCGCAGCGTCGGGGAGATCGCCACCAGCAGCTCGGCGACCTGCGGTTCCCGGTACTGCGTCGGGGTCATCCCGACCGCCCGCGAAAAGCGGCTGGTGAAGGTGCCGACGCTGCTGTAGCCGACGGTGCACACGATGTCGGAGACGTTCAGCGACGTGGTCAGCAACAGGCGCTTGGCCTCGAAGAGGCGCACCGCGGTGATGAACCGCCCGGGTGTCACGCCGGTGGCGTCGGTGAACATCCGGGAGAAGTGGAACCGGCTGACGAACACTTCGGAGGCCAGTGCGGCGAGGGTGATCGGTTCGAAGTACCGCTCCCGGATCGTCGAGATCGCCTGCAGCACAGCGGGCCGGGCCGACCTGTCCACTCGCTCGAGGGCCGGCTCGCGAGCCTGGGCGTCGAACGCGCTGTCGTCCCCGACAGCCGCAATTGACCGCAACATCATCAGTCCAACCTCGAATCCCCTTGTGGCGGTTCTCCTGCTGCCAGGGAAGACGCCGTTTCTCGGAGATCGATTGACGCGCGATGGAGAAGTGCCACGCTCCAATTCACCCGTCCGCGGGACACCCGGTAGCCGCCGGGTGGTTCACCCGGCCGGCTCGTGCGGAACGCCCGGGTGCGGTGTGCCGGACGCCTGCCGCCAAGATCGTCGGCGGTCCCGCGGGACGCGCGTCTGGTCCGATCCGGGGACACCCCTTCCGGGCGAGGAGCGGGCTCCACCAGATGGCGGCGGGTGCGATCCGCACCCGCGGAACCTGCGGAACGCACGCCGGGACGGGAGCGATGCACGCCGGGTCCGGTGGGCGGCTCACTGGCCGCCGGGACGACTTCCTGTCACATTCGGATAGAGCCCGGAGTTCGGCGCCGTCCACCGACCCCGCGCGGCATGACCTGGGGAGCGCGAGGACGCGTTTTGACGATGCTGGAGGCCAGCCATGTACTCCGAACCGCAGCGAACCGACGAGCCGGCCGACGGCGCCGTCCACTTCAGCGTGCTCGGCCCACTGGAAGTGCTGCGCGACGGCGTCGATTACGCGCCGAGCGCACCGAAAGTGCTTTCCCTGCTCGCCGTGCTCGTGATGCGCCCGGGCAAGATGGTACACATCGACACCCTGATCCGGGAGCTGTGGTCGGACAACCCGCCCCGGACGGTGCGGACCACGCTGCACACCTACGTCTACCACCTCCGCCGGTGCATCGTCGAGCACGACCTCGCCGACGACGCCGAGAAGCTGCTGGTGACCAAGCAGTCTGGCTACACGTTCAACATCGATCCGTCCCAAGTGGACATCCACCGGTTCGTGCGGCTGCAGCAGGCCGGGTACGAGCGCCAGGGCGCCGGCGACCACACCGGTGCCGCCGAAGCCTGCCGCACCGCGCTCGACCTCTGGACCGGACCGCCGCTGGCGAACATCCACTGTGGACCGGTGCTGTCCGCGTACCGGACCGAGCTGCTCGAGCTGCGGCGCAGCGTCCTGCACCTGCGGATCGAAGCGGAGATCGTCAGCGGGCGGCACCGCGAGCTGATCGGCGAGCTGCGTTCGCTGACCACCGGCAGCCCCCTCGACGAAACCCTGCACGGGCAGCTGATGCGCGCGCTCGGCCGCAGCGGACGGCGGTCCGACGCGATGGCCGTCTACCGCACGCTCCGCACGCGGCTGGCCGGCGAGCTCGGCGTCGAACCGTGTGACGACCTGCAGTTGCTGCACCGAGACCTGATCTCCGAGGGCGACCACCGCTGAGCCGCCCGCTGCCTTCCGGCGTTCCGCCGGGCCACTGCACCGCCCCGAAGAAGAAGCGAGGAAGTTCGATGCCCACTCCGCACACCCGCGCCTACGGCCAGTTCTGCGGCGTCGCCCGCGCGCTCGAGATCATCGGCGAGCGCTGGTCGCTGCTGATCATCCGGGACCTGGTGCTCGGCGCGAAGCGCTACGACGAGCTGCAGGCCGGCCTGCCGAAGATCCCGCCGTCCATCTTGTCCGCCCGGCTCAACGAGCTGGAGGCCACCGGCGTGATCCGCCGCCGCGTCCGCGCCGAGTTCGACGCGGGCCTGGTCTACGAGCTGACCCAGTACGGCAGCGAACTCGACCACATCCTGCTGGACCTCGGCCTCTGGGGCGCCCGCTCGCTGAGCAAGCCGGCCGCCGACGACGTGGTCACCCTGGACGCGGCGATCCTGTCGCTCTACACGACCTTCCGCCCGGAGCAGGCCGAAGGCGTCCAGATCACCTTCGAGATCCGCTACGACGACCGCATGACGGTGCACGCCCTCGTCGAGGACGGCGCGGTCAAGGTGGGCGAAGGCCGCTTCCCCGGCGCCGAGCTGGTGATCCGGACCGGCCACAACGCCGCGCTGCTGGACCTGATGAGCGGCCAGCTCACCGCCGCCGAGGCGGTCCGCACGGGCAAGCTCGGCATCGAGGGCGAGTCGGCGGACCTCGAGCTGTTCGCGCAGCTGTTCCACGTCCCGGCGGCCCCGGAGCCGGCGACCGGCATCGTGGTCCGCTGAGGCGGGGCCCGGGCCTGCCGCGGCAGGCCCGGCCACCCTCGGCCCGATCGGGCCGGGGGCACTTTCACGTGAAAGTGCCCTCCTCAGGACCGGGGCAACCGCGCCTCGACCCGTGCCGCCTGCGCCTCCAGGTACCGCCGCTCCGGGCCGCTCTGTGTCCGCATCGCCGCCTTCAGGTAGTGCTCCCGCGCCTCCGCGGCCCGGCCCGCGTCCTCCAGCAGGTGGGCCCGGACCGCGTCGATCCGGCGGGCCACGTCCAGCTCGGCGTCGATCCCGTCCAGGACCGCGAGGCCGGCGTCGGGACCCGCCACCTGGGCGATCGCCACCGCCCGGTTCATCGTCACCACCGGGCCCGGCATCAGCTCGCCGAGCACGCCGTAGAGCTCCGCGATCTGCCGCCAGTCGGTCCGCTCCGTGCTGGGCGCTTCGTCGTGCAGGGCCGCGATCGCCGCCTGGACCTGGTACGGCCCCACCGGGCCGTGGCCCAGCGCCGACCGGACCAGCGCGACCCCCTCGGCGATCATCGCCGCGTCCCAGCGGCCCCGGTCCTGCTCCGGCAGCGGCACCAGCTCGCCGTCCGGGCCGGTGCGGGCGGCCCGCCGCGCGTGGGTCAGGAGCATCAGCGCGAGCAGGCCCGTCACCTCGCCCTCGCCGGGCCGCAGCGCGTGCACCGCACGGGCCAGCCGGATCGCCTCCGCGGCCAGCTCCTCGCGCAGCAGGTTCTCCCCCGACGTCGCCGTGTACCCCTCGTTGAAGATGAGGTACAGCACCTGGAGCACCACCCGCAGCCGCGCCGGGAAGTCCGACGGCGACGGCTCGCTGAACGTCGACCCCGCCGCGGCGATGCGCTCCTTCGCGCGCGTGATGCGCCGGGTCATCGTCGCCTCGGGCACCAGGAACGCGTGTGCGATCTGCGCGGTGGTCAGGCCGCCGACCGCGCGCAGCGTCAGCGCGACCTGCGACGGCGGCGACACCTCGGGGTGGCAGCACAGGAACAGCAGCGACAGCGTGTCGTCTTCGGCCGGCGGCCGCTCCTCGCCGGGCCCGGCGACGACCGTCACCGGCTCGCGCACGGCGATCGACTCCTCGCGCCGCCGTCGCGCGCTTTCGCTGCGCCAGTGGTCGGTGAGCCGCCGGGTGGCGACCGTGACCAGCCAGCTGCGCGGGTTGTCCGGGACGCCTTCGGCGGGCCACTGCTCGCTCGCCGCCAGGAGCGCCTCCTGCACGGCGTCCTCGCAGGCGTCGAACTGGCCGTACCGGCGGACCAGCACGCCCAGCACCTGCGGCACGAGCGGCCGCAGCACCTCGGCGACCGCGGTCACGCCATGGGCGCTTCCGGTTCGGCGCCGGCGAAGAAGACCACCTCGCGGACCTCGATGCCGAGCCCCTCGACGGCGGCGTCGGGAATCATCGCCGCGAGCTCGACCGCGCGCTCCTTGCTCGCGCACTCGACGAGGTAGTACCCGGCCAGGAACTCCTTCGTCTCCAGGAACGGGCCGTCGGTGACGGCGGGCAGGCCGCCGCGCACGCGCACGACGCTGCTGTCGCCGACCGCACCGAGCGCCTGCGTGCTGATCATCTCGCCGGACTCCCGGATCGTCCGGATGAAGTCCTGGTGCCCGGTCATGATGGTGTTCATCTCGGCCTCGGAGAGGTTCGCCATCACCTCGGGGTCCAGGTACATCGCCAGCAGGTACTTCACGTCCGGGCTCCCTTCGACCACCCTCGCCGCGTCCGGGGCCGAACATAGCCGACCACGGCGCAAGCGCGGAGTGGAGCCACCCCGCCGCCGGCTGCCAGCCTGGAGCGGGGCGGACGCGGAACCAGGAGGTGCGGACCGGTGGCCGACGTGTTCACGGACCTGCAGACCGAGACCGAAGCGCTGGCCGACCTGGCCGGTGGCCACGACGGCGGTCCCGGCCTCACCGCGCCCTTCGCCCGGCTCACGTCGACCGCGCGGCTGATCGCGCTCAGCGCCGAGAAGCCGGACGCGTTCGGCGTCACCCCGCAGATCTCCTACACCTCGCTCGACGAGGCGGTCGTGACCTGGCTGATCGAACAGCGGAAGGCCAACGCCCTGCTCGCCTCGGCCCCGGCCGAGCTGCTGCTGCCGTGGAGCGACGGCCCGCTGCGCCCGTCGGTGCTCGCCGCGGCCGCGCTGACCGAACTGTTCGCCTGCGGCCAGGACGTCGCCGACGCGCTCGGCGTCCCGGTCCGCCGCGACGACGCCATCGGGCACGTCGCCTACTACGGCGTCCGGACCCGCGACCACGCCTACCGGCGCCACCAGCTGACGCCGCCGGCCAAGCTGTTCCGGTTCGAACTGGCCGCGCCGTCGGGGACGCGGTGGAACTTCGGCCCGGCGGGCGCGACCGACCGCGTCACCGGTCCGGCCGAGGACTTCTGCCTGCTGGTGACCGGCCGCCGCTTCGCCGAAGACCTTTCGCTGGTGTTCTCCGGCAGGCACACCGCCGATTGGCTGGAACTGCTGGAACGCTGAGCGCCTACTCGAACGGCGCCGGATCACCCGCGCCGACGCGCAGGATCTCCGCCTCCCCGGAGGAGAAGTCGACGACGGTGGTCGGCTCGACACCGCAGTCCCCGGAGTCGAGCACCGCTTCGAGCTGGTTGTCCAGCTCTTCCTTGATCTCCCAGCCCTGCGTCATCGGCTCGCCCTCGCCCGGCAGCAGCAGCGTGCTCGACAGCAGCGGCTCGCCGAGTTCGGCCAGCAGGGCCTGGGTGACGCGGTGGTCGGGGATGCGCACGCCGACGGTCTTCTTCTTCTCGTGCATCAGCCGCCGCGGCACCTCCTTGGTGGCCGGCAGGATGAACGTGTAGCTGCCCGGCGTCGTCGCCTTGATCGCGCGGAAGACCGCGTTGTCGACGTGCACGAACTGCCCGAGCTGGGCGAAGTCCTGGCAGACCAGCGTGAAGTGGTGGCGGTGGTCCAGCTTGCGGATGGACCGGATGCGGTCGAGCCCGTCGCGGTTGCCCGGCCGGCACCCGAGTGCGAAGCACGAGTCGGTCGGGTAGGCGATCAGCCCGTCGTTCCGCAGGATCTCGACGACCTGGCCGAGCGCCCGCTTCTGGGGGTTGTCCGGGTGCAGGTCGAAATAGCGTGCCATGGGCAGAGCCTAGGGTCGGCGGCGCGACCCGGCACGGCGGCCCCGGGGCGTCTCCCAGCTTGCGGTACCCGGGCCGGATGCTGGGCCGGCTCCCCGATGCGGCCCACAATCCGCAGGGGAACCACAGCCAGGGAGGCCAGTCTGATGGAGCTGACCGTGCCGGAACTCGAGCGCCCCCGTGTCGTCGCCGGGTTCACGTACCTGTTCGAAGGCCCGCGAGGCCGGGTTTCGCTGAGCGAGCTCTTCGAGGGCAGGCCACTGCTGGCGGTGCACCACGCCATGCCCGACCACAGCGGCCCCGACGACGTCGTGCCGGTCGCCGACGTCGCCGCGGCGTTGCACGACCCGGGCCTGCGCCTGGTGCTCGTTTCCCGTGCGCCCTACGCCAAGCTCGAGCGGTACCGCAGGCACTTCGGCCGCAGCCTGCCCACGTATTCGGCGGCCGGCAGCGCGTTCGCCGAAGACTTCCCGGCGTCCCGGCGGCTGCCCGGCACGGCGGGCGGCGACTCCTGGGAGTTCGCCGAGGCGGGGCTCAGCTTCTTCCGGCAGCAGCCCGGTTCCGTCGTGCACACCGGATCGGTCGCGTTGACCCGGCTGGACTTCCTGCGCCTGCTCGGCGTCCCCGACCGCCTCGGGACGGAACCCGGCCACTGCTGATTCCGCGTTCCTCGCCGTCCCCGCCGCCGGTTCCGCCCGGTCACGCGCGGTTTCGCCTCTTTTCGGCCCACGGCAACGCACCTTTTGTGAGTTAGGATCGCCACGCACACACGTCGGCCGGGCCGCTGGGGCGCCCGGTTACCGTCGAGACGCCAGGGGGTCGACACTGATGTCTCCGGTCGCCACGCTCGAGCCTGCCACGGAGCTGTCCGCCACCGCGGAACCCCGCGGTACCACCGGGATCGACCGGCGCCCGCGGCTGGCTTCCCGGCTGGCCGGCGCCGTCATCGCCGTGGTCATCGCGGGTTTCTGCGTGACCGGCGCGTACAGCGCGATCCTGGCGACCCCGGTCGGCCTGGTCACCGGCGCCTACGGCATCGCGGCGGCGACCGCCATCCTGGCCATCCAGCTGTTCCACTTCAGCCGGGCCACCACCCGGCTGCACTCGACGACGAGCCAGGTGCTGCTGGTCGTCCTGGCGCTGCTGGCCTACGTGCCCGTCCTGACCTTCGGCGCGCCGTGGCTGGCGATGCCGACCTTCGTCGCCGCCAGCGGGCTGCTGACACTGCGCCCCCTGCTGGCCTGGCCGTTGTTCGCGCTCGTCACCGTCACCACCGCCTGGCTCTACAGCCTGTACGACACCCTGCTGACCACCGTCTACACGGCCGTCGCGACGGTCTTGTACGGCCTGGTCTTCTACCTGCTCGCCCGCCTGGTCCGGATGGTCAGCGAGCTGCACCGGGCCCGCACCGAGCTCGCCCGGCACGCGGTCGCCGAACAACGGCTGGCCTTCGCCAGGGACCTGCACGACCTGCTCGGCATCAGCCTGTCCGAGATCGCGCTCAAGGGCGAGCTCGCGTCCCGCCTCCTGCGGAGGTCGGACGAAGGCACCAAGGCCGAGCTCGCCGAGATCACCGCGACGGCGCAGCGCACGCTCACCGACGTGCGTGCGGTGTCCCACGGGTACCGCGAGCTCTCCCTGACCCGGGAGTCGCGGACCGCCGAGTCGCTGCTGGCTGCGTCGGACATCGCCGTCAAGGTCCACCTCGACCAGTCCGACCTGCCGGTCCAGGCCCGGACGCTGCTGGCCAAGGTGCTGCGCGAAGGCGTCACGAACGTGCTCCGGTACAGCGACGTCGAACACTGCGAGATCGACGTCCGCCAGCAGGGCGGCACGGTGTCCCTCGACATCGTCAACGACGGCGTGACGGCAGGCGACCTGCCACCGGAGTCCGGGAAGCTGCTGACCCGGCTGCCCGACGAGGTGAAGGCGCTCGGCGGCCGGGTGCACATCGGCACCGCCGCGGACGGCCGGTTCCGGCTGCACGTGGAACTGCCGGTGGTCACCGCACCGGAGACCACGGTCGACGACGTCGGCCGCCAGTCGCGGGCGGAGTCCAAGTGGGTCGGCAGGCTGCTGCCCGCGGTGTTCGGCCTGATGGGCGTCGTCGCGGTCGTGCACGCGATGCTGATCACCACGGCGGCCTGGGAGATCGCCCTGAACGCCGGGGCGGTCGTCGGCCTGCTGGTCCTGCAGTTCTCCTACTTCGACCGGCCCACCACCCGGCTGCGCTCGGCGCAGAGCTACGGCATGCTGTTCGTCCAGGCGTGCCTGATCTACCTGCCGCTGCTGGCGCTGCAGGACCACTGGGTCTCCATGCCCGCGCTGCTGATCGGCAGCGCGCTGCTGGTCATGCCCCCGGCGGCCGGCTGGCCGTTCTTCGCGTTGAACGTCGCCTTCTACGCCTGGATGCAGCACGTGGGCGAGCTCGGCCTCGAGAGCGCGATCTTCTACACCACCGGCACGATCATCGCCAGCGTGATCGTGTTCAGCCTGCTCTGGCTGGTCCGGCTGGTCGCGGAGCTGGACAGCACCCGGCGGCGGCTGGCCGAGATGGCGGTCGCCGAAGAGCGCCTGCGCTTCGCCCGCGACCTGCACGACCTGCTCGGGATGAGCCTGTCGGCGATCGCCCTCAAGAGCGAGCTGACCGCCCGGATGCTGCCGGTCGACCGGAACCGCGCGGCGGAGGAGCTGCGTGAGGTGCTGGGGCTGACGCACCAGGCGCTGTCGGACGTCCGTTCCGTGGCCAGCGGCTACCGCGAGCTGTCGCTGGACAGCGAGTCCCGGACGGCCCGGTCCGTGCTGACGGCGGCGGACGTCCGCGTGCGCATGGAGATGCTCGACGACGAGCTGCCGTCGCCGGTGCGGACGGTCCTGGCCGTCGTGCTGCGCGAAGGGGTCACGAACGTGCTCAGGCACAGCAACGTCGAAAGCTGCGAGATCGCGCTGCGCCGCACGGACGGCGGAGTCAGCCTCGACATCGTGAACGACGGCGTCGAGCGGGCGGGCTCCGGGGCACCGGCGGAGCAACTGCCCGGCCGACCGCCGGCGGTCCACCGTCCGGTACCGCGCGACACTTCCCCCGGCACCGGCATCGGCAACCTCTCCCACCGCGTCGCCGACCTCGGCGGCGAACTCACCGCAGGGGTGGAGCCGGACGGCCGGTTCCGGCTACGCGCGGCCGTACCGGTCTGACGACGGAGTCAGCCTCGGCATCGTCAACGACGGCGTCGAGCGGGCGGCCTCCGAGGCACCGGCAGAGCAACTGCCCGGCCGACCGCCGAGCGGTACCGCGCGACACATCACCCGGCACCGGCACCGGCAACCTCTCCCACCGCGTCGCCGACCTCGGCGGCGAACTCACCGCGGGGGTGGAGCCGGACGGCCGCTTCCGGCTGCGCGCAGCCGTACCGGTCTGACGGCGGAGTCCGGACCGGCACTGCGGTCCGGACCGTCGGCCGTCACAGCCAGCCGGCCTCCTCCGCGATGCGGATGGCGTCCACCCGGTTGCGGGCGTTGAGCTTGGCGACGACGGTCGTGAGGTAGTTGCGGACCGTGCCCGCGGACAGGTAGAGCCGTGCGGCGACGTCCACCGTCCCGTACCCCTGCGCCGTGGAGCGCAGCACGTCGAGTTCCCGGCAGGTCAGCGGGCAGTCGGCCGAGTCCCAGGCGGCCAGCGCCAGGTCGCCGTCGACCATCCGGCGGCCGGCGTGCACGCCCCGCACGGCGTTCGCGAGCTTGTCGGGCGGGGCGTCCTTGAGCAGGAACCCGCCGACCCGGGCGTCCAGGGCGCGCCGCAGCGTCCCCGGGCGGCCCAGGCTGGTGAGGATGAGGGTCCGGCACCCCGGCAGTTGTCCGTGCAGCTCACCGGCCGCGGTCAGGCCGTCCTTGCCGGGCAGGTCGATGTCGATGATGGCCACCTGCGCCTGCTCGGCGCGGGCGACCGGGAGGATCTCGAGGCCGGAGGCGACCTCGGCGACGACGTCGATGTCGGGTTCCAGCCGGAGCAGTGCCACCAATGCGCCCCGCACGATGTGCATGTCCTCGGCAACGAGCACTCTGATCACAGGTGCCTCCGTGCTCACGATTCCCCAGAAGTCGATTCTGACATTGTGTTCGTCGAATCGGTTGCACCATCCGGGCAGCATTCGGTGCTTGCCACGTCGAATGCGCGGACGGAAAGTAAGACGGCGGTTAAAAACCATCAACCGGCGATCGTGTGACTACCTGTCGTACTGGGCCACCCGGCCGGGCAACGGCCGGCGTCCGGGGTACCGCGGCAGCCGATCCGCCGCGGTCGCCGAGCCGGTCACCACCGGACCGACCGCCCCGCCGGTGACCAGCGCACCGGCGGCAACGACCTGGTGAGCCTCAGGCCGCGTCGAGCCAGGCTTCGTCGATGCGCGTGATGGTGGTGGCACAGGGACGGGACGGGCCGCCGGCCGGATTGCTCCAGTGCTCGAACCGGTCGATGACCAGAACCCCGGCCGCCTCAGCACCGGAGCACGAGACACCCATTGCGGAAAAAAGAGCGCGTACGTTCGCGGAAACCTGCTCGGACATTTGTACTCCCCAGTGGCGAAGATAAAAGCTTCAGGTGCCGTAAATCGTCGCCCGGCAACCCGTTGACAACCAGTGCCCGCATCACCGTGAAGCTGTGGTTTACAAATGGTCCGTAGGTTTTAATGACCGGCTCCGAACGGGCTAACAAGCCGGTGGAGCCCGGCAAATCACGGCCGTTTCGTCACCGCGCGCGATCAGCTGACCGCGGTACGCTGCCGTCGACGAGGGCCGTGTGCATTCGTCACATGCCGGAATACCCCGTTCGACACCCGGCTAATCACGCATGTGCAAAACGCATGTCGACCATCGGTGAAATCCATCCGCGCCGGTGCACAGAGCACTTAAGAAGTAGACGCCCGCGGACCTACAGTCTTAGGCGGAATCAAATTCCGCACCGTCGACTGGAGGGGACGGCCACCATGGATGAGATCGTCCGGCAAGCCGTGGCACGCGCCATCGTGACCATGCGAGACAACCTGGGCGAGCGGCTCACGATCGACGACCTCGCCCGCGCGGCCATGTTCAGCAAGTTCCACTTCACCCGGGTGTTCCTGCGGGTCACCGGACTGTCACCGGGGCGGTTCCTGTCGGCCCTGCGGCTGGCGGAGGCCAAACGCCTGCTGGCCACGACCGTGATCTCGGTGGCCGACATCAGCCACCAGGTCGGCTACAACAGCGTCGGCACGTTCAGCGCGCGGTTCAGCGGCAGCGTCGGCGTCTCGCCCTCCGGGTACCGCCACCTGCACGGCACGGCGCCGCGGATCGCCGACCGGCAGGCACCGGGCTCCGGCGCCACCGTGCGGGGGCAGCTGCGCGTCTCCTGCCCCGCCGACATCGGCCCGGTGTTCGTCGGGCTCTTCGCCGCCCGGATCGCCGAGGGCGCGCCGGCCCGGTACGCGATCCTGCCCGGACCGGGACCGTACGCGCTGGCCGACGTCCCGCAGGGCTCCTGGTACGCGCTGACGCACGCCTACGGGACCACCCCGCTCGACAACCACGGGCTGCGGCCGTTCACCGGCCTCACCGGTCCGGTGACCGTCCACCGTGGCGTCGCCGCGAGCCTGGCCGACGTCCGGCTGCGGCCGCGGCACGGCTTCGACCCGCCCGTCCTGCTGGCGCTGCCCGACCTGCGCCAGGCCGCCGTCTCCCGCCCGCTGGCGAGCTGAGCGGGCAATTGCGGCCCGCCGAATCCGCCGTCCGTTAATCCACGGGCGGCGGACTCACCGGTTCGGGTGGCAAGCAGCCATTCGGCGCACCGGCCGGCATTGCCGGGCCGCATTGCCGCACCGGCAGAACTCCGGTGGTGCGCCGGGAAATTCGGTATTACCGCGGTCGTCATCGTGCGGAAACACCGGCACCGGCACGCCATGGCGTACAATTGCCGTTCGGGGGTCGCCGAACTGGGGTGCGAGGTACGGTCGTGATCAAGGTATTGCTGGCGGAGGACATGCACATGGTCCGCGGCGCCCTGGTCGCCCTCCTGAACCTCGAGTCGGACATCGAAGTGGTGGCCGAGGTGTCCTCGGGCGACCAGATCCTGCCGGCCGCGAAGGCGGCCCAGCCCGACGTCGCGATCATCGACATCGACCTGCCGGGCAAGGACGGGCTGTCCGCGGCGATCGAGATCCACGAAAGCCTGCCCGCCTGCCACACGCTCATCCTGACCAGCCTCGGCCGCCCGGGCACGGTGCGCCGGGCGCTGGACGCCAAGGTGAACGGCTTCCTGCTGAAGGACGCGCCGTCGGACAAGCTCGCGAACGCCGTGCGGTCGGTCGCCATCGGCCGCCGGGTCATCGACAGCGAGCTGGCCCTGGCCGCCTGGGAGACCGACGACTGCCCCCTGACCCCGCGCGAGGTCGAGATCCTGGGTCTGGCCGCGAAGGGGCGCACGGTTTCCGACATCGCCTCCGAGCTGTTCCTCTCGGCCGGCACGGTCCGCAACTACCTGGCGTCCGTCGTGACGAAGCTGAACGCCCGCAACCGGGTCCACGCCATCCGCATCGCCACCGAGGCCGAGTGGCTCTGATCCGCGGGGCCGCCCGGGACGTCCGCCACCGCCGTCGAGAAAGCGCTTCCGGACGACCGGACGCCTAGACCGCGCCGTGTCCCAGCGGGATCGCCACCAGCAGCCGGTGGGTGCCGTCGGGCCCCGCTTCGGCCGTCAGCGTGCCGTTCAGGACGTCGAGGCGGTCACGCAGGTTGCGCAGCCCCGAGCCGGCGTCCACGCCGCCGTCGGCCGCGCCGGTCGCCCCGTCGTTGACGATCTCCAGCCACGCCGTCCCGTCCTCGGCGCTCACCGAAAACGCGCACCAGCTCGCGGTGCTGTGGCGGACCACGTTCGTGACGCCTTCGCGCAGCGCCGTCACCAGCGTGGTGGCCACCCGCGGCGGCAGGTCGTCGACACCGGAGCGGGCCACGGTCACGCGGGTCCCGGCCGCGCTCAGCACGTCGGCCGCGGCCCGGCACTCCTCCTCGAGCGACAACTGGCGGTACCCGGCGGCGATCGTGCGAACGTCGGCCAGCGCGCGCCGCGACATCACCAGCAGCTCGGCCAGCTCCTCCTTCGCCTGCGTGGGCCGGGTGGCCAGCAGCCGGTCGACGAGTTCACCCTTGAGGGTGATCGCCGAAAGGCTGAGTCCCAGCAGGTCGTGCAGGTCGCGGGAGAACCGCTTGCGCTCTTCGGCGATGGACTGCCGCTTCAGCTCGCGCACTTCGTCGTCCCGTTCGTCCACCAGCCGCGCGGCCGTGCCCAGCCCGAACAGGGTGAGGGCGGCGACCCCGGCGGTCACCGCGGCCGCCACGCCGGTCTCCACCGAGGCACCGGGCCAGGCCGTCACGAGCCCGGCGACGGCGCACGCCGGCAGCGCGCCGGCCACCGCCTTCGCCGGTGGGTGCACCAGCAGCAGCCCGCCGGCGAAGAACCCGATCGCCGGGCTCCACGAGCCGCCGAACTGCAGCAACGGCCCGAAGCTCAGCGCGGCCTGGACGACGAGGACCAGCGCGGGACGGGCCACGCTGCCGTAGGCGAACCAGGCCAGGTGCCCGCCCGACAGGGCCACCGCGCAGGCCAGCGCGGCCAGCCGCGCGAACCACGACCCGCCGCCGATCAGCACGGGCAGGAACGCCAGCAGCGCCACGCCACCCGCCCCCGCCGCCTGCGCGCCGAGCACGAGCGCGCGGATACCCGGCCGCTCCCGCTTGAACGGAGAGACCTGCCCGTCGTCCCGTCCCCGGAACCCTGCACCGCGAATGCGCAGCGGCCGAACCACGGCACCCTCCCGGCAAGCCCCCATGCCCCAGTGGTTACAAAGGTAACAGGACAGGACGTTCCGGGCGGGCCGCTCCGCCGGGGCTCGTACCGAAATCGTCCGGTGGCCGCGCCGGGGTGGGCCGATGGTGCCCTTCCTCGCGTCTGATGGGACGAAGAGCCCGCCACCGCACCAGCCCGGCCGCGGCGGACAAGGGCTGCTCCGGCGGGGGCGTCCGCTCCGGCCCGCGCCGGCGGCACCCCGCCGGCTTCGAGGACCGGCCCTACCGGGCGATCGGGAAGTCCAGCACGCACTCCCCGACGCTCACCTCCGCCGGCCACTCCAGTTTCAAGGAGCGGTCCACCCGATCACCGGCGTCGACCGGGACGGCGTGCGCGGTCAGCCCCATCGCCTTGGCCGCCAGGTAGAGGACCTGCTGGAGGGCGCCCACGTGCACCAGGGTCGTCGCGTACGCGGCGTTGCCGAGCACCCAGGCGACCCGGGACATCCGGGCGGTCATCGTCAGCAGCACCGAGGGCCGGCGGCGGCTGCCGGCGCCGATCATCGCCAGGTCGAGCATGCCGTCCAGGACGCCCATGTCGTCGTTGATCAGCGTCAGCGCGTGCCACAGCGGGTCGTAGTGGTAGATCCCCCTGGCCAGTCCCGCGCACCGGTTGATCCCGACGTAGATTTCGAGCTCGTACAGGCAGGCGACGCTGAAGTACGGCCGCTGCGACGCCTCGTGGCCGGGGCCGCCGGGCAGGTAGGCCGGCCCGACCGACTTGACCCGCGCCGCGCGGTAGAGCAGCTCGCCGACCTGTTCGGCGGACAACGCGCGCTCGGTGACCTCCGGGCACGTGTGGTCGTGCTCGAGGAGGGTGCTCAGCGGCGGATCGGTCGCGTCGATCGCCGCCTGGTCGGGCCGGCGGAGCGGGAAGGTGGGGCCGGCGGTGATCTGCTTGACCACCGGCGGTTCCGCGCCCGCCCGGCGGGCCTCGCGGTCCGGCGGCGGGCCCTTCTGCCACGTCCGGCTGCGGGTGTGGAACCGCAGGTCCTCCGGCGACCAGACGGCCAGTTCCGCGTCGGTGTCCTCGGCGAACGACGCCCAGTCGTCGGCCACCAGCACCACACCCGCGGCCACCAGGAACCCCACGACGTCGGCGACGAGCGGCTCGGCCAGCCCGGTGGCCTCGGCGACCTGCGCGACCGTCACCGGACCGGCCAGCGACGACGCCACGGTCATGGCGGGCGGCCGCAGCAGCGCGACCCGGTACCGGGCGCGGGGCGACTCGAGCAGCAGGCCGCCGTCGTCCGGGCGCATCGCCGAGAACCGGGACAGCTTGATCAGCCGTCCGGCGGGCACCGGACCGGCCGGGAAGACCGGGAACTGGGTCACCGGGATCGCCGAGAGCACCGGCCCGCGGCCGTCGTTGAGCGCCAGCGAATGCACGACCGAGCCGGACAGCCGGTTGAGCACCTTGCGCAGCGGGGCCGCCCAGGCTTCCGCGCCGCCGCTGACCGACGACGCCAGGTTGCCCATCGACACCGGCCCGAGCACCATCCGGCTCAGCGACTCGCGGACCGGGCGGGGGATCCCCGCCAGCTCGTACTCGCCCCACCAGGTGATCGCGACGACCGTGTCGTCGTCGCCCGCCTCCAGCAAGGTGTCTTCGGTGAGGGACCAGAGCCGGACGGTCTCCGGGATCCCTTCCGGGCGGTCAGCAGGCAAGGCCAACTCCTCAAGCGAACAGCGAACACCGCGCCCGCGGGCGCCTCACAGGAACATCGGGAACGGGTTGAGCCGCTCGTACGGGGTCGGCGCGTCGAGCCGGCCCAAGCGGACCGGGACGTCGAAGAGCCGTCCCGGCGCGAACCGGGCCCAGAACGGGCGGAGCCCCGGCGCGAGCACCTTGACCACCGGGATCCCGACGTCCGGCCGGGTCTGGTCGAGCACCAGCAGGTCCAGCCCGGCGCGGCCGAACACCCGGCCCAGTGCCTCGACGTCGTCGCGGACGTCGGCCCGGCTGACGAACGGGAAGTCCGCGGCGGTCCGCATCCGCTGTCCCGCCGCGGGCCGCAGGTACGGCTGGTTCGCGACGGTGGCGTGCGCGAGCCAGCGGCGCGCGTCCGGGTCTTCGAGGCCGTGGCCGGCGACCTGCACGATGGGCAGCATCTGGTTGAGCTCGGTCACCGCGCGGCGCACCGCGATCCGCGGGTCGAGGTGCGCGCCGAAGCCGAGCATGATGTCCTCGTGCGGGCTGTCGATCCGCCGGGACACCGCGGCGGCCACCGGGACACCCAGGTCCGACGTCACGTCGAGGACCCACAGCTCGCGGCCGATCGCCGTGTAGTTCCGGGTCATTTCCGGCAGCCACGGGTCGGCGAAGGACGCGAGGTCGACGCCGGGCACCGGCGTGCGGTTGTACCACCACAGCGCGACCGCGTCGCGCTCGACGAGCTCGAGCGCGCCCTGCAGGATCGCGTCCTCCAGGCTGCTGCCGGCCGCGGCGCCGTTGGAGTCGGCGAGCACGCCGCGCGCCGACCCCTCCCGCGGGGTGCCGTAGTACAGGTAGGAAGTCGGCAGCAGGCGGCGGCGGCCGGACTGCGACCACACCGGCGTCCAGTCGATCCGGGCGGTGCAGTCGAACGGTTCGCCGACGTGCTGGAAGTCCGCGTGCTCGCGGTTCCAGACCGCGCGCTCGGCGTACTGCCGGTCCGCGAAGAGCATGCACTCGTTGGGGTGGAGGGTTTCCTCGCCCAGTTCGTCGTAGGACCCGCGGATCCGCAGTTCGTCGCCCTGGAAGTTGCCGGAGAACCGTTCCGCGGCCTCGCAGAGCGCGCCGACCTCGGCGTCGAGCGGGCTGACGCCCTTGCCGCCGTTCTCGCACCGCAGCCCGGCGCGCAACCCGGCCATCCCGGTGACGCCCCTGGCGAGGTTGGGCCCGGAGCGGTAGGCGTTGGCGAACCAGGGCGCGGCCGGGTCCGGCTGGATCTCCTTGATGATCCCGGTGACCGGGCTGACCAGGTGCCGGTGCCGTTCGAGCATCTGCGCCGGCGTCGCCGTGCGGTGTCCGCCGCCCCCGGTGGTCGCCTTCCGGGCCGGCTGCAGCACGACCGGGCGCATCGAACGCCACGCCACCAGCCACGGGTCGCCGCAGCGGGGGCACTGCGGGCGGCGGCGCAGCTCGTGCAACCTGCCCTGCAGGTCGAGCGTGTCGAGCGTCCACACGCACTGCTGGCCGCGGTGGCGGTACCCGGCCACCCACTTGGCCGCCTCCAGCGCGATGAGGTGCGCCGCGGCCGCCGTGAGCGGCGGCAGCGCCGAGATCGGGCGGCGGGCCGGACCGGCGTGGCCGAGCTCCTGCTGGACGCACGCCTCGGCGTGCCGGTGGCCCCACAGCCGGTGCGTCAGGCAGTGCCAGCAGGCGCCGTCGGGCTGCAGCAGCGGCCCGATCCACACCTGGGCCCCGAACGGGCGCGCCAGCAGCCACGGCCGCCCGGCCCGCCGGTGCTCCGCGTCGATCCGGGCCAGCTGCGGGTCGAGGTAGTCCGCGCACAGCACCACCGTCAGCTCGGCCGGGCCGGCGTCCGGGGGCACCACCTCGAGGCCGGCGCCGTCCAGTGCCCGTTCGACCGCGCCGCGGTCGACACCGTCGGCGGTGTCGCCCACCGCGACCAGCCGCACGGTGCCCTGCCGCGCGGCGACGACGTCGGCGTCGACGCCACAGGCGTCCCAGTAGGCCAGCGCGCGCTCGTCACCGACGCGTGGTTCGGCGGGCCGGCTGCGCATCGTCACCAGCCCGGCGTCGACCAGCTGCGTCAGCAGCGCGGCGACCTCCTCCGGCGCCATCCCGCCGGGACGGCCGCGCAGCAGCCGCTCGAGGTCGTGCGTGCCGTCCAGCAACGCCGCCAGCGACTCGATCTTGGCGCCGCGCATCGCGATGACGCCCTGCTCGGAAAACAGGTACGCGCCCTTGCCCGCCCGCACCTCCGCCCGCAGGTGCCGCCGGAAGGCGGGAGCCGGGGCGATCGCCGCCGCGGAGTCGCCCTCGTTGTCCGGAACCCTCGCGTCCACCGCTGAATTGCGCATGCGCTCTCCTGTCGGTCACCGGGTGGGCAGGACGGGAAATCCGAATCCTGCTCCCCCCGGTGACCTCGCGGCCAGTGCCGTGCGCACGACGAAAACGTGCGAAACGCACGGCCGGACCTGGGAAACGCACGGGGTGGGAGTGCACGGCTCACTGGCCGGGCGCAGCGGGCAACCGTCACCGTAGACAGCGACGCCCGCGCGGCACGGCGCACCGTAACCGAACTCGCGGCCCTGCGCGAATCGGACCGCTCCGCGGCCGGCACTCCGACACAAGTGAGGACCCGAGTATGCCAACATCTGCTCGCACCTACGGACAGTTCTGCGGCCTCGCCCGGGCACTCGAGATCGTCGGTGAGCGGTGGTCGCTGCTCGTCGTGCGTGACCTCATGCTCAGCCCGAAGCGGTTCACGGACCTGCAGCGGACCCTCCCGCGGATCCCGGTGAGCATCCTGACCTCGCGCCTCAACGAGCTCGAGGAAGCGGGTGTCATCCGGCGCCGGGTCCTGTCGCAGCTGGACGCCGGCGTCGTCTACGAACTCACCGAGTACGGCGGCGAACTCGACCAGATCGTGCTCGACCTCGGCCTGTGGGGCGCGCGGTCGCTGAGCTACCCGAAGCCGGACGACGCGTTCACGCTGGACACGGCGATCATCTCGCTGTACGCGACCTTCCAGGAGGAAGCCGCCGCGGGCGTCCGCCTCAACTACGAGCTGCACCACCTCGGCGGCGAGATGATCGTGCACGCGATGGTCGACGACGGCGCGCTCAAGGCGTCCGCCGGCGCGCTGCCCGACGCCGACCTGGTGATCGAACCGCAGGGACCGGCGTTGTTCGACCTGTTCACCGGCAGCCTGTCGGCCCAGGACGCGATCGACGGCGGCAAGGTGCGGCTGGAGGGCGACCCCGCCCACCTCGACGTGTTCACCAAGCTGTTCCACATCCCGCCGGCGCCGGAACGCTCGACCGGCCTCACGCTCCACTGATCCGCGCTCCGTTCCGGGGCGGGACGACGCGGAACCGCGCGCAATCCGCCGGGTGCCGCAATTCCCGCTCCGGAATCAGCATTCTGGAGTAATCTGCGGCCGACCGCGGGCGGATATCGTCGACACACACCGATTGCCGTTTTCACGAACCCTGGGGTCAGCATGTCGACGTCCGAAATCGCCCGGCCGGGCGGGTTCCTCGGCGGGCTCAACAGCCGCCACCACCACCGCGCCCTCGCGGTGTTCATGGTCATCGTGCTGGCGCACTGGGCCGAGCACGTCGTGCAGGCGATCCAGATCTACGGTCTCGGCTGGCCGACCTCCCGCGCCCGCGGTGTGCTCGGGATGCCGTTCCCCTGGCTCATTTCGCAGGAATGGCTGCACTACGGCTACGCGCTCGTCATGCTGGTGTTCCTCTGGGCCCTCCGGCGCGGGTTCGCGGGCCGGTCGCGGCAGTGGTGGAACCTCGCGCTGGGCATCCAGTTCTGGCACCACATCGAGCACCTGCTGCTGTTCATCCAGGCGCAGAGCGGCTGGCGGCTGGCCGGGCAGAAGGTGCCCACCAGCATCATCCAGCTCCTGGTGCCGCGGGTGGAACTGCACCTGTTCTACAACACGATCGTCACCATCCCGATGATCGTCGCGGTCGTGCTGCACCGGCGGGCTTCGGCCGCCGAGCGCGAGCTGACCGGCTGCTTCTGCGGTGTGCCGAGGCACCCCGCGCTCGCCGCGTCGTGAAGCGGGCGCTGGCGCTGCTGGCACTGCTCGCCGGCTGGCTGCTCGTCACCGCCGCCCCGGCGTCGGCGCACGTCGAAATCACCTCCTCGACCCCGGCGGACGGCGCCCGCCTGACCGCGGCGCCGTCGCTGGTGTCGATCACCCTGTCGGAGAACATCGGGATCCAGCCCAGGTCGATCAAGGTCGTCGACCTCGAAGGACGGCAGGTGGACTCCGGGCCGGTGTTCCAGCCCGGTGCCGTGGCGGAGCAGGTCGGCGTCCGGCTGCGGCCGGACCTGCCGGACGGCAGCTACCTCGTCGAGTACGCCTTCGTCTCGGCCGACTCCCACCCGGTGCGCGGCACCCTGGCGTTCGTGGTGGGCGCCGGGCCGCTGGTGACGTCGGCCGGCGCGGTGTCGGCGGCGACGGGCACCGACCCGGTGGTCGACGCGACGGCGACCGCGGCCCGCTGGCTGGCCTACCTCGGCGTCGTGCTCCTCGGCGGCTTGGCGTTCGTGGTGCTGTGCCGCCCGGCGGCCCGCACCGACCGACGGGCCCGTCGCCTGCTGACCGCCGGCGCCGGGCTGGTGGCGGTGACGGCCGTGGCCGCGTTCGTGCTGCAGGGGCCGTACGCGGCCGGCCGGAACATCGAGGCGGTGTTCGACACCGGCCTGCTGGCGGACACCCTGCGCGTGGCGTACGGGAAGCTGCTCCTCCTGCGGCTGGCCGCGGTGGCGGCGTTCGCGCTGCTGGTGCCGCGGCTGCTGCGCCCGGACCTGCCGGACCGGCTGCGGTCCCGCCACGAAAACCTCGCCGTGGTGACCGGGTTCGTCCTGCTCCTGACGTTCTCGGCGACCGGCCACCCGGTCACGGACCCGGTGCTGTTCTTCTCGGTCGGCGCGGACCTGGTGCACTTCGGCGCGATCGCGGTCTGGGCGGGCGGCCTGGTCCAGCTGGCCCTGTGCCTGTACCGCCCGGCCCCGGACGAAGACCTCGGCCCGGTCGCGACCCGCTTCTCCCGCATCGCGGCGAGCTCGGTGGCGGCGATCGCCGTCAGCGGCGCGGTGCTGGCGATCCGCATCATGCCGTCGCTGACGTCGCTGTGGACGACCAAGTTCGGCTTGCTGGTGCTGCTGAAGGCGGCCGGGTTCGCGCTGCTGCTGGCGGTGGCGAGCCGGTCCCGCCGGGTGGTGCAGCGTGGCCTGGCGGTCCCGGGCCCGAGCAGCGGCACGACGATCACGACCGACCTGCGAAAACTGCGTCAAGCGGTGGCGGTGGAGGTGCTGCTGAGCGTGGTCGTCCTGGCCCTGGCGGCGCTGCTGACGGTCACCGCACCGGGCGGCTGAGCGGCACTCCTCCTGGCCCGCTCACACGCCGGGGTGCGTGGGCGGGGTGAACGGTCCCCAGGTGAACGCGGCCAGCCACGGCTCCGGTGCGGCGCTCCACTCCAGGGCCGCCAGCTGGGCCGGCGAGCGCCGGCCCGCCAATGCCCGGTACAGGTCGTGCGCCGGGGCCGTGACCGACACCTTCGGCCGGCCCGTGCCCGCCGTCCACCTCGATCCGCCCGTCGTCCGCAGGTCGACGGCGGGGAGCCCGCGGCCCGCCACCGAGGCGGAGAAGCCGCGGACCAGCACGTCGAAGCTCGGCGCCCAGGCCAGGTGCTCCACCGGCGGCGGCACCCCCAGTGCCGCGCGCAAGTCGAGTTCGTGCGTGTAGGCGTCCATCACCATGACCTCGCCGCTGCGCCCGCCCGCCTCGGCGAGCCGCCGGTCGAGCTCCTCGCCGAGGTCGTCCCAGCGGTCGAGGAGCTCCGGCACCGTCCCGGCCGGGGCCGGCGGGGTGCCGCCGTGGCGCGCGAGGACGCGCGAGGCGATGGCGGTGAGGTGGCCGAGCAGGTCGGTGACGGTCCACTCCGGACACGCCGGGACCGGGCGGCGGTACGTGCCCGGCCGCCCCTCGAGCAGCGCGCGGACGGCGCGGCGCACTTCCGGGTAGGCCACGAAGTCCGGCGCCGCTGTCACCCGTTCCACCTCACCCTGGCACGATCGGTGCGTCGGGCCCAGTATGACCTGGTGGCGGGCCCCGCGGTTCTTCCCGGTTGCCGCCACCGGGACACCTGGAGGTCGTGACCTTGCCCACGCTGTGGTCCACGCCGGCGCAGTGGGAGCTGCTGCCGCCGGTGCTGCTCGCGCTCGTGCTGAGCGTCGCCATCGGGCTCGAGCGCGAAGCCGGCATGAAGGCCGCCGGCCTGCGCACGCACGCACTGGTCGGCGTCGGCTCGGCCGTGTTCATGCTGGTCTCGAAGTACGGCTTCGCCGACCTGCTCGGCCTCGACCACGTTTCGCTCGACCCGTCGCGGATCGCCGCGCAGATCGTGTCCGGGATCGGCTTCGTCGGCGGCGGCCTGATCTTCGTCCGCCGCGACGCGGTGCGCGGGCTGACCACGGCGGCGACGATCTGGGTCACCGCCGCCGTCGGCACCGCGTGCGGCGCCGGGCTGCCGGTGCTCGCCGCGGGTACGACGGTCGGGCACTTCGTCGTGACGCGCGGCCTGCCGCCGCTGCAGCGGTTCGTCGCGCGGCACCGGCGCGAGCCACCGGTGGTCCGGCTGAGCTACCTCGACGGGCACGGCGTCCTGCGCGCGGCGCTGGCCGCCTGCACCGGGCGCGGCTGGTCGGTGCACCACGTCGACGTCGACCACGAGCAGCTTTCCGAAGAGGGGCAACGGATCGCGGTCGTGACGCTGCGCCTGGAGGGGCGCGGTGATCTCTACGACCTCGCCGGGGAACTGGCGGAACTGCCCGGCGTCCGGAGCACGTCCACCGGCCGCGGGGAACCGTTCGACGAATGATCGCCCGCCCGGGGGGCGCGCGGCGGCGAGTTTGCGGCACACTGGGGTGGACGTGAAAATTCCCCGGTGCCGCAACGAAAACGCGCGGCCGGGGAGAAACCATCCAATTCGGAGGTGAGGCATGGCCCCCGGCGGCGGCGAGGACGTGGCGCACACCCAGCCCGAGTTCGACCTGGCGTGGCGCGGTTTCCAGCGCGCACAGGTCACCGAGTACGTCGCGTGGGCCGAGGCCGAGATCAGCAGACTCACCGCCGAACGCGACGCGGCGCGCCGGCGCGGGGCCGTGCTCGCCGAGGAGAACCGTGAGCTCCGCGTGAAGATCGACCGGATCAGCATGACCCCGATCCCGGCGGACGCGCTGCAGGAGCGCTCGCGCCGGATGATCGAGCTGACCCGCGAGGAAGCGACGGAAATCACCGCGCAGGCAAGGGAAACGGCCGAGCGGATCCGCCGCGAAGCCGAAGCGGAGGCCGTCCGGCTGACCGAGAAGGAACGCGGGCTGGTCGCCGAGGCCGAGGCGGAGCGCGAGCGGCAGCGCGCCGAGCACGAGGAGTTCGTGCGCGCGGCCGAGCAGCGCCGCCGCGAGCTGGACGAGACGGCGGCACACCGCCGAGCCCAGCTGGAAGAGGACCACACACGCGCGATGACGGTCCGGCGCGCCGACGCGATGCGCGAGCTGGCCGAGCAGGAGGCCGCCGCCCGGGCGAAGGCCGCCCAGCTGGTCGCGACCGGCCGGAGCGAGCTCGTTTCGGCGCGGGAGCAGGCAGCCCGGCTGGTCGGCGACGCGAAGCGGCAATGCGAAACGCTCGTCGCCACCGGCGAAAGCGAACTCGCGTCGGCTCGCGAGCAGGCCGCTCAGCTGGTCAGCGACGCCAAGCGGCAATGCGAAACGCTCGTCGCGACCGGAGAAAGTGAGCTCGCCTCGGCGCGTGAGCAGGCCGCTCAACTGGTCAGCGACGCCAAGCGACAAGGCGAAACGCTCGTCGCAACCGGCGAAAGCGAACTCGCCTCCGCACGGGAGCAGGCCGCCCAGCTCATCAGCGAAGCCACCCGCCAAGGCGAAACGCTGGTCGAGGCGGCCCAACGCGAGGTCACGGCGTTGCAGGAAGTCCGCGACAAGCTCCAGGCGAGCCTGACCGGCTGCCGCGCGCTGCTGGCCGACGCGGCGGTGGCGCTGGACGAACGTCCGGGCCCGTTCGACCCCGAAGCGACGTTGCCGATGTCCAAGAGGGTGCCGGTCCAGCGCCGGTCACCGGCCGGCGACCTGGCGGTCGGTTGACGCACGCCGCTGCGGTCCGGCGCGCGCCGGTCGTGGCCGCGGCGGTGGTGACGCTGGCGGCGTCGACCACCCTGGCCAACCGCGTGCTGCCGGGCTGGGCGTACCCGCTGTGCGGCCTGGTGGCCGCGGTGGTGCTGGTGGCACTGGCCCGCGCGGCCGGGTGCACCTGGGGTGACCTGGGGTTGCGCCACCTCCGCCGTCCCGCGTTGACCGGCCTGGCCGGAGCGGCGCTGGTCGCCGTCGTGTTCGGCGTCGCGCTGGCGGTGCCCGCGCTGCGCACGGTGTACCAGGACGGCCGGGTGGGCGACCCGGACTTCGGCCAGCTGCTGTGGCTGACCTGCGGCCGCATCCTGTTCGGCACGGTGCTGATCGAAGAAGTGGCGTTCCGCGGGGTGCTGCCCGCGCTGTTCGGCGCGAGCGACGAGCGGTGGCGCTGGCGCCCGATCCTGGCCGCGGCGGCGCTGTTCGGCCTGTGGCACGCGCTCCCGGCGCTGGCGATCGGCCGCAATGCGGCCGTTCACGCGGTGTTCGGCTCGACACCGGCGGTGGTGCTGCAGGTGCTGGCCATGGCGGCCGCGGGCGCGGCGGGGATCTTCCTGCACTGGTGGCGGCACACGGGCCGGGGCGTGCTGGCGTCGGTGATCGTGCACTTCACGACCAACGCCGGTGGCCTCACGCTGGCGGTGCTGGTGCGCTAGGAACGCACCAGCCGCGCGATCGCGTCCGAGGCTTCGCGCACCTTCAAGTCCGCTTCCTCGCCGCCCGCCGCGGCGGCTTGGACCACGCACGTCGCCAGGTGTTCGTCCAGCAGCTCCAGCGAGAACGACTGCAGCGCCTTCGTCGCCGCGGAGACCTGGGTGAGGATGTCGATGCAGTACTTGTCCTGCTCGACCATCCGCTGCAACCCGCGGATCTGCCCCTCGATCCGGCGCAGGCGCTTCAGATAGGCGTCCCGCTCGCTGCCGTAACCCGTCATCGCCCACCTGTCCCCGTTGTCGGCTTCCCTGCCGCCGACTATACCCTCCCGGGGTGTCAGCGGAACCGGCGCAGGCGGAGGCTGTTGCTGACCACGAACGCCGACGAGCACGCCATCGCCGCCCCCGCGATCATCGGGTCGAGCAGGCCGAGCGCGGCCAGTGGGAGCGCCGCCACGTTGTAGGCGAACGCCCAGAACAGGTTGCCCTTGATCGTCGCCAGCGTGCGCCGGGCCAGCCGGATCGCGTCGGCGGCGACGCGCAGGTCGCCGCGCACGAGCGTCAGGTCGCTCGCCTCGATCGCCGCGTCCGTGCCGGTGCCCATCGCGAGGCCCAGGTCGGCCTGGGCGAGCGCGGCCGCGTCGTTGACGCCGTCGCCGACCATCGCCACGACCCGGCCCTCGGCCTGCAGGCGCTTGACGACCGCGACCTTCTCCTCCGGCATGACCTCGGCGACGACCTCGTCGATCCCGGCCTGGGCGGCGACAGCGTGCGCCGCGCCGGCGTTGTCGCCGGTCAGCAGCACCGGCGTCAGGCCGAGTTCGCGCAGCTCGGCGACCGCCCGCGCGGACGTCGGCTTGATCGTGTCGGCGACGACCAGCCGTCCGCGGACCTCGCCGTCCCAGGTCACGCCGACGGTCGTCGCCGCGCCGCCCTCGGCGCGCCCGACGCTGACGGCGCGTCCTTCGACCACGCCGGTCACGCCGACGCCCGGCGTGCTGCGGAAGTCCGTGACCACGGGAAGCGTGCCGAAGCGCTCCTTCGCCGCCTCCGCGATGGCCCGGCCGATCGGGTGCTCGGAAGCGGCCTCGACGGCGCCCGCCAGCCGCAGCGCCTCGCCGTCGCCCTCGACCAGCGTCATCCGGCCGGTGGTGACGGTGCCGGTCTTGTCCAGGACGACGGTGTCGACGCGGCGGGTGGACTCGAGCACCTCGGGTCCCTTGATGAGGATGCCGAGCTGGGCACCGCGGCCGGTGCCGACCAGCAGCGCCGTCGGAGTCGCAAGGCCGAGCGCGCACGGGCAGGCGATGATCAGCACGGCGACCGCGGAGGTGAACGCCTGGTCCGGGCGTCCGCCGGTGGCGAGCCAGACCACCAGCGTGGCCAGCGCGGCGAGGACGACCAGCGGGACGAACACCGCCGAGACGCGGTCGGCGAGCCGCTGGACCTCGGCCTTGCCGTTCTGGGCGGCCTCGACGAGCCGCGCCATCTGCGCCAGCCGCGTGTCGTCGCCGACGCGGGTGGCCCGCACGACCAGCCGCCCGCCGACGTTGACGGTGGCGCCGGTGACCGCGTCGCCCGGGCCGACCTCCACCGGCACCGGCTCGCCGGTGAGCATGCTCGTGTCGACCGCGGAGCCGCCTTCGGTGATCACGCCGTCGGTGGCGAATTTCTCGCCGGGCCGGACGACGAAGACGTCTCCTACGTGAAGACCGGCCACGGGGACCAGGTGCTCCTCGCCGTCACGCAGCACGGTGACGTCCCTCGCACCGAGATCCATGAGCGCGCGCAGGGCGGCGCCGGCGCGGCGCTTCGCCCGCGTCTCGAAGTAGCGGCCGGCCAGGATGAACGTGGTGACGGCGGCGGCGACCTCGAAGTACAGGTGGTGGTGGCCCCCGCCGAAGACGAGGGCGTACAGCGACCAGGCCACGGAAGCGACGACGCCGAGCGAGATCAGCGTGTCCATCGTGGCGGTCGCGTGCCGCAGGTTGACCGCGGCGGCGCGGTGGAAGGGCCAGGCGCCCCAGGTCACGACCGGGGCGGCGAGCGCGAGCGCGACCCACGCCCAGCCCGGGAACTGCCAGGCCGGGACCATCGCGAGCGCGATCAGCGGGACGGTGAGCGTGGCGGAGAGGAGCAAACGCTTGCGCGGCGTCTCCGCCTCCCGCACCTGCGGCTCCGGGAGGCGCGCGGAGTAGCCGGCGGCTTCGACGACGGCCCTGAGGTCGTCGACCGATAGCCGGCTGGGGTAGCTGACCTGCGCCTTTTCGGTGGCGTAGTTGACCGTCGCGGTGACGCCGTCGACCTTGTTGAGCTTGCGCTCGACGCGGGCGGCGCAGGAGGCGCACGTCATCCCGCCGATGGCGAGCTCGACGCGGGCCGCGGTGGGGGCGCTCACGCGACCAGGCGATAGCCGGCCTCGGTGACGGCGGCGGCGACCGCGTCGGTGGTCAAGGGCGTGTCGCTGGTCACGGTCACGCGGCCGCTCTCGACGTCGACGTCGACCTGCCGGACGCCCGCGAGCTCGGAGACCTCCTCGCGGACCGAGGTGGCGCAGTGCCCGCAGGTCATGCCCTCGACGGTGTAGGTCGTTTCGGCCATTTCCCGCTCCTTTCGTCTCCTTCCTTTATACCCATCGGGGGTAGGGGTTCTCCATCGGGGGCGGCCAGACTCGCGGAATGCGCAAGCTCTACGCGATCGGGATCGGTGCGGGCGACCCGGAGCACCTCACGGTCCAGGCGATCGACCGCCTCAACCGCGTCGACGTCTTCTTCGTGCTCGACAAGGGGTCCGAGAAGGCCGATCTGGTGCGGGCGCGGCAGGAGATCCTGGACCGGTTCGTGACGCGCTCGTACCGGGTCGTGGTGGCGCCCGACCCGCCGCGCGACCGCACCCCGGCGGACTACCGCGCGGCGGTGGCCGACTGGCACGAGGCGCGGGCGTCGGTGTACGAGTCGCTGATCCAGTCGTCGCTGGGGCCGTCCGAGGTGGGGGCGTTCCTGGTGTGGGGCGACCCGTCGCTGTACGACAGCACGATCGCGTTGATCGAGGCGGTGCTGGCGCGGGGGAACGTCGAGTTCGAGTACGAGGTGGTGCCGGGGATCAGCAGCATCTCGGCCCTGGTGGCCCGTCACCGCACGACGATGAACCAGATCGGCCGGGCGGTCCAGCTGACCACGGGCCGCCGGCTCGCTTCGGGCTGGCCCTCCGACGTGGACGACGTCTTCGTCCTCCTGGACGCCCACACGACGTTCGACCGCTTCACGTCGTCCGGTCTCGAAATCTTCTGGGGCGCGTACGTGGGTACGCCCCACGAGATCCTGATCTCGGGCCCTCTGACCCCGGCGCTGGCCGCGGAGATCCGGTCGACCCGCGCGTCAGCCCGCGAACGCCACGGCTGGATCATGGACACCTACCTGCTCCGCCGGCCGGCTTCGTAGGCCGATCTCGCGTGACCGGCCCCGTGACTCGCGTGATCGGGGCCGGATCTCGCGTGATCGAGGGCGGAGCTCGGGTTTTCGGGCGTGCGAAAAGGCCCCGGGAGAACCGTTGGGTTCTCGACCGGGGCCTTTCCTTTGGTTGAGTTCGGCGGTGTCCTACTCTCCCACAACCCTTCGGTTGCAGTACCATCGGCGCTGTCAGGCTTAGCTTCCGGGTTCGGAATGGGACCGGGCGTTTCCCTGACGCTATAACCACCGAAACACTCCGA